>CAMJKD010000026.1 GCA_946406315.1 uncultured Candidatus Saccharibacteria bacterium | reverse complement strand
AGGCTTAAGGTTTATGACTCCGTCGCAAATGTTGCAAAGGTGCTGAGTTAATACGGGGCGGTTTTCTTTTCTAGAAAAACATGATATATTATCCTTATCCGACAAATATGGGTTGCTAGCTCAGTTGGCTAGAGCGCCTCGTTTACACCGAGGAGGTCGGGGGTTCGAGCCCCTCGCGACCCACCAGAAACATAAGAAAGGCCCGTAGGGTCTTTATTTTGCTTCTGCTAGCTTCACGAGCGAGGGCGAGAACCCGCAGGGTTCGTGCGAGCTAGGAGCCGAGTCAAGCAAAAATGCTTGCATTTTTATTTGCGAGGCGACGCCAGCGAATCAAGGCTCCATCAGGAGCCGCTGCCCCTCGCGACCCACCAGTAGAGGAGCCTGCGAAAAACTCAGGTTCGAAGATGAAATTAAATGGTGATTTATATCTGTAAATCACCCTTTTTGTGCATCAATTTCGAGGTTCGAAACCATATTTCTGACCAAAATGTCCTTTTCGGCGAGATCGCCTTTTTCTAACCTGTTAATTAGTAAATTTAGCGAGTTCGAAAACTTTTCGATGGTCATGCGCAATATTTCATTATTCTTCATCGCTCAATTTTTTCTTTGTAATTTTATGGAACATATCTTCCAATGGAACAATATTACCTTCTTCGCGACCAATACGAGACGCCTCATCGAGCTAAGTTATCTTCATTCAAAGTAGCAAGCAAATTATCTTTGGCTAATTCGAAAAAACATAGGATAGACCAGTATCGAGCTGAAATCCTGCAATGAAATAGGCACAGAATGCCTGAGAAGCTCAAGCTCGGACATCGCCATAAATCTATTTCTCTTTTTGATCAAGAAATAAACTCGAGCTATCCCCGAAACAAGCTGGTTTCACGAAAATAAGATTTGGAGATATGGCAACTGGATAGATTGCCTAGTGCTAAAATAGCCAAAGACCGATTGCGTCTCTCATAGTATTTTTAACTATTTTCATAACCACCCTGGATACTGCACGGATGCCGGTATGCCGTAGAACATATTGGTCTTATCTGTTGAGCTCGAGACACCCCAATCAAAAAATCGGTTGAAGAGATGTTATATGCGAGCAATTGAAGAACATGAAGGACATATCGGCAACTTGCGAAGTATTCCAATTACTAAGCGTATCAATAGCGTATCACGATTGGAGTAATAAAAGATAGGAAACAATGGTTGGTAGTATAGTTACCCCCCAACATATTGCACATATCCTTAAGGTTGATGCAGGGGGACGTTTGAGATAAGGAATCAATCTCCTAATACCATGCTGGGCGCGTTACAGATGATGGAATACCGTTAAACATACCGCTTTTATTCGTAAGGCTTGATGTGTCCCAATTAAAGATCGGATTTAATGAGGCAATACTACTGCAACTACTGAACATATAGCTGATATTAGTAACACTCGAGGTATCCCAACCAGATGCACCGTCTATATTGGCAAGGCTGGAGGCGCCGCTGAACATATCACTCATATTAGTAACACTCGAAGTATCCCAGTTAGAGGTACCGTCTATATCGGTTAGTGCTTTTGCATTATTGAACATATATCTCATATCAGTTACTTTAGAAGTATCCCAATCGGATACTCCATCGATGTTTGTAAGGCTGGAGGCGCTTTGGAACATATAGCTCATATTAGTAACTTTCGAAGTATCCCAAGCGGAAAGCGCATCTATATTGCTAATTTTAGTGCTACTGAACATATAGCCCATATTAGTAACTTCAGACGTGTTCCAACCAGATGCACCATCAATATTAGTAAGATTAGAGGCGCTTTGGAACATAGATTGCATATTAGTAACACTAGAAGTATCCCAATCAGATGCCCCGTCTATATTGGCTAGGCTCGAGGCGTGGTAGAACATATAGTTCATAGCGGTAACGCTAGAGGTATCCCAATCAGAAGCGCCATCGATATTTGCAAGGCTAGAGACGTTATAGAACATAGAGCCCATGGCAGTAACGCTCGAGGTATCCCAATTGGAAAGAGCGTCTATATTAGTAATTTTAGTATTATAGAACGCGCCACTCATATTGGTAACTTTCGAGGTATCCCAACCAGATGCGCCATCGATATTAGTCAGATTAGAGGCGCTTTGGAATATACTAGCCATAGTAGTAACACTCGAGGTATCCCAGTCGGCTGCGCCGTCTATATTAGTAATTTTAGTGTTATAGAACATAGATTGCATATTAGTAACACTCGAAGTATCCCAATCGGAAGCGCCGTCTATGTTTGCGAGGCTGGAGGCGCCGCGGAACATAGAGTTCATATTAGTAACTTTCGAAGTATTCCAGCTGGATGCACCATCTATGTTTGTAAGGCTGGAGGCGACGTAGAACATAGAGTCCATATTAGTAACTTTTGAAGTATTCCAACTCGTTGCACCATCTATATTGGCAAGGCTGGAGGCGCCAGAGAACATAGCATACATACTAGTCACGCTCGAAGTATCCCAATCGGATGCACCATCGATGTTTATAAGGTTATAGGCGCCTAGGAACATTTGGCTCATATTAGTAACACTCGAAGTATCCCAGCCGGATGCTCCATCTATATTTGTA
>CAMJKD010000025.1 GCA_946406315.1 uncultured Candidatus Saccharibacteria bacterium | reverse complement strand
TGGGGGAGATCAGCCTGTTATCCCCAGGGTAACTTTTATCCGTTGAGCGACGGCAATTCCACATTCTACCGCCGGATCACTAAGCCCTACTTTCGTACCTGCTCGACCTGTCTGTCTCGCAGTTAAGCCACCTTATGCCTTTGCACTCGATGTACGGTTTCCAACCGTACTGAGGTGACCTTTGGACGCCTCCGTTACATTTTAGGAGGCGACCGCCCCAGTCAAACTGCCCGACTGCCATTGTCCCAAAGCCGGATCACGGCTTCTGGTTAGAGACCCAATACTGTCAGAGTGGTATCCCAACGGCGACTCCCGCACAACTGACGCCATGCGTTCACAGTCTCCCACCTATACTGTACAGACAATATCGAATCCCAGTAACAATCTACAGTGAAGCTCCATGGGGTCTTTTCGTCTAGTCGCGGGTAACTTGCATCTTCACAAGTACTACAATTTCACCGGGTACGTTGTTGAGACAGTGCCCAAATCATTACGCCATTCGTGCGGGTCAGAACTTACCTGACAAGGAATTTCGCTACCTTAGGACCGTTATAGTTACGGCCGCCGTTTACTGGGGCTTAAGTTCACCGCTTCGCTTGCGCTAACGGATTCCCGTGACCTTCCAGCACCGGGCAGGCGTCAGCCCCCATACTTCATCTTTCGATTTAGCGGAGACCTGTGTTTTTGTTAAACAGTTGCTTGAGCCTATTCACTGCGGCCGACATTGCTGCCGGCGTCCCTTATTGCGAACTTACGGGACCAATTTGCCGAGTTCCTTAACAACGCTTCTCCCGCTCGTCTTAGGATTCTCTCCTCATCCACCTGTGTCGGTTTGCGGTACGGGTGCCTTCACTCTTCCTAGCAGCTTTTCTCGCCAGTGTAGAATCACCAAGTTCGGTACTAAAATCCCTCCCCATCACGCTTTTGGAACGGAAAGCGTACTTAACTACTTTCCTACCTACTTCGCTTAGACGCACATTTCCTGCAGTGCGCATTGGCTATCTTCCTGTGTCCCTGCCTCGGTATAACGAGTAACGGCAGTACAGAAATATCAATCTGTTGTCCATCGGCTACGCCTGTCGGCCTCGCCTTAGGTCCCGACTAACCCTGGGAGGACGACCCTTCCCCAGGAAACCTTGGATTTTCGACGGCAGAGATTCTCACTCTGCTCTCGTTACTTATTCCGACATTCTCACTTCCGATACATCCACACGTCCTTGCGATCGTGCTTCAACTGCCTACGGAAAGCTCCTCTACCACGCACATAGTGCATCCGCAGCTTCGGTATATGGTTTGAGCCCCGGTAATCTTCGGCGCAGACTCACTCGACTAGTGAGCTATTACGCACTCTTTGAATGAGTGGCTGCTTCTAAGCCAACATCCTAGCTGTCTTAGCAAATCCACATCCTTATCCACTTAACCATAATTTCGGGACCTTAGCTGGCGGTCTGGGCTGTTTCCCTTTTGACAATGGCACTTATCTGTCACTGTCTGACTCCCGTACTTAATCTATGCGGCATTCGGAGTTTGATAAGTTTTGGTAACCTGTGTAGGCCCCTAGACCATTCAGTGCTCTACCTCCGCTAGACATATACGAGGCTAGCCCTAAAGCTATTTCGAGGAGAACCAGCTATCTCCGAGTTCGATTGGAATTTCTCCGCTATCCACAAGTCATCCGAGCCATTTTCAACTGACACCGGTTCGGTCCTCCAGTGAGTTTTACCTCACCTTCAACCTGCTCATGGATAGGTCACCCGGTTTCGGGTCTATAACAGCAAACTTAACGCCCTATTCAGACTCGGTTTCCCTTCGGCTCCGAACCAAAAGTTCTTAACCTCGCTTACTGCCATAACTCGTCGGACCGTTCTACAAAAAGTACGCCGTCGAGCCTTAACGCTCTCCGACTGCTTGTAAACACAGGGTTTCAGGTTCTCTTTCACTCCCCGCCAGGGGTTCTTTTCACCTTTCCTTCACAGTACTTCTTCGCTATCGGTCACCAATTCGTATTTAGGCTTGGAGGGTGGTCCCCCCTGCTTCCCACAAGGTTCCTCGTGTCTCGTGGTACTCTGGAATCTACTAGCTGCCTTCCTCTTCGCATACGAGGCTATTACTCGCTATGGCGGAAACTTTCCAGTTCCTCTTCTGCTCAAGTACGGCTCACATATTGTAGTCCACAACCCCGGACGACCGAAGTCTTCCGGTTTGGCCTGTTCCGCTTTCGCTCGCCACTACTTACGGAATCTCGTTTGATTTCTCTTCCTGGAGCTACTTAGATGTTTCAGTTCACTCCGTCTTCCGGCATTACGCTATGGATTTACGTAATGTCGCATGAGAATTTAACTCATGCGGGTTTCCCCATTCAGAAATCCGTGGATCAATGCATATTTGCTGCTCCCCACGGCTTATCGCAGCTTGTCACGTCTTTCTTCGGCGATTGGTGCCAAGGCATTCACCCTGCGCTCTTAGTAACTTGACCTTGCGCAACTGTACGTTATGTTTACATTTGCGGTTATGGTTCTCTATCTTTCGTCGCTAATCCAAAACACATGTAATGAAGATCTATTTCCTTAAGACTTGCGATCCTTTTGTGCTTTCGTACTTAGAATGCAAGACCTTATTTCCATTTTTCTTCTCTTTGTCTTGTTATTAGTCTTCTTATGCAGTTTTCAAGGTGCAGT
>CAMJKD010000024.1 GCA_946406315.1 uncultured Candidatus Saccharibacteria bacterium | reverse complement strand
AGAGCCGATGAAAGACGCAAAAAGCTGCGAAAAGCCGTGGGGATTGGCGAATGCGATATGATCCACGGATATCTGAATGGGGAAACCCAACAAGGGAGATCCTTGTTATCCTTAAATGAATCAATAGTTTAAGGAGGGGAACCCGCTGAACTGAAACATCTAAGTAGGCGGAGGAAGAGAAAGAGAAATCGATTTCGTAAGTAGTGGCGAGCGAAAGCGAAAGAGCCCAAACTAAGTCGCGTGCGATTTAGGGTTAGGACCGAGCAAGGTATAGAAGGAGATAGCAGAAGCTGTATGGAAATACACACCAAAGAGGGTGATAGTCCCGTAAGCGAAATTGAGAGCTAGCCGTCGGTATCCAGAGTACCATAAGACACGAGGAATCTTGTGGGAATAAGCGGAGACCACTCCGTAAGGCTAAATACTCCTTGGTGACTGATAGAGAAATAGTACTGTGAAGGAAAGGTGAAAAGAACCCCGGGAGGGGAGTGAAAGAGAAACTAAAACCCTATGTTTACAAGCAGTGGAACACCTTTAAGGTGGACCGCGTACTTTTTGTAGAACGGTCCGGCGAGTTATGTTTAGTGGCGAGGTTAAGTGAAAGAATTCATGGAGCCGAAGCGAAAGCGAGTATAAAATGTGCGAATAGTCACTGGACATAGACCCGAAACTGTGTGACCTATCCATGGCCAGATTGAAGCGAGAGTAAAATCTCGTGGAGGATCGAAGCCACATCAGTTGAAAATGGTGGGCATGAGCTGTGGATAGCGGAGAAATTCCAATCGAACTCAGAGATAGCTGGTTCTCCTCGAAATAGCTTTAGGGCTAGCCTATATAAATATCTAATGCAGGTAGAGCACTGAATTTCCGCGGGGGCGTCAAAGTCTACTAAAGAATATCAAACTTCGAATGGCATATAGAGGTATATATGGAGTCAGACTAGCAGAGATAAGTTTGTTGGTCAAAAGGGAAAGAGCCCAGACCTATAGCTAAGGTCCCGAAGTACATGTTAAGTGGTAAAGGATGTGAGATTTCTAATACAACCAGGATGTTGGCTCAGAAGCAGCCATTCATTCAAAGAGTGCGTAATAGCTCACTGGTCGAGAGGTCTTGCGCCGAAAATTAACGGGGCTAAAACATGACACCGAAGCTTAGGACCGAGAGGTGGTAGAGGAGCATTGATAACACGAAGAAGCTGTTAAGTAATTAATGGTGGAGAGTTATGAAGAGAGAATGCCGGAATAAGTAGCGAGATTTAAGTAAGAATCTTAAAGGCCGAATATCCAAGGTTTCCAGAGTAAAGCTGATCTGCTCTGGGTAAGTCGGGACCTAAGGCGAGGCCGAGAGGCGTAGCCGATGGACAGCAGGTGAAGATTCCTGCACCTAGTATCATAAGAAATGTGAGGACACATGAGAGGAAATTATGCGTGGAATGAGAATACACGTTCAAGCTAAGTATCATGTCAAGTAGAAAAACTATTGGCTAAGAGAGGTAGTGATGAGGATCGAAATTAGAGTAGAGAAGATAATTGATACTTGTGTCGAGAAAAGTCGCTATATAGTGATACCAGCCCGTACTGTAAACCGACACAGGTGGATGAGGAGAGAATCCTAAGGCCGACGGGAGAAGCATTGTTAAGGAACTCGGCAAAATGACCCCGTAACTTCGGGAGAAGGGGTACCATAGCGATATGGTCACAGAAAATAGGCCCAAGCAACTGTTTATCAAAAACACAGGTCTATGCGAAACCGTAAGGTAAAGTATATGGGCTGACGCCTGCCCGGTGCTGGAAGGTTAAGAGGAGAGGTTAGGAGTAATCCGAAGCTTTGAATTTAAGCCCCAGTAAACGGCGGCCGTAACTATAACGGTCCTAAGGTAGCGAAATTCCTTGTCGGGTAAGTTCCGACCCGCACGAAAGGCGTAATGATTTGAGCACTGTCTCGGCAATGCACCCGGTGAAATTGAATTACCAGTGAAGATGCTGGTTACCTGCGCCAGGACGGAAAGACCCCATGGAGCTTTACTCTAATTTGATACTGGGATTGTGTGATTTATGCACAGGATAGGTGGGAGACTTTGAAGAATGGATTTCGGTCTATTCAGAGTCGTTGTTGGGATACCACCCTTAGATCATGTGATTTCTAACCGCAAGCCGTTATCCGGATGCGGGACACTGTCAGGTGGGGAGTTTGACTGGGGCGGTCGCCTCCGAAAGCGTATCGGAGGCGCTCAAAGGTTCTCTCAGGATGGTTGGAAACCATCTATTGAGTGCAAAGGCATAAGAGAGCTTGACTGCGAGTGTGACGGCACGAGCAGATACGAAAGTAGGACTTAGTGATCCGGTGGTAGAATGTGGGTTTGCCATCGCTCAACGGATAAAAGCTACCCTGGGGATAACAGGCTTATCACTCCCAAGAGTTCACATCGACGGAGTGGTTTGGCACCTCGATGTCGGCTCATCGCATCCTGGGGCTGTAGTCGGTCCCAAGGGTTGGGCTGTTCGCCCATTAAAGCGGTACGCGAGCTGGGTTCAGAACGTCGTGAGACAGTTCGGTCCCTATCCGGCGTAGGCGTAGGATATTTGAGAGGAGCTGCCCTTAGTACGAGAGGACCGGGGTGGACGGACCGCTGGTGTATCTGCTGCACCGCCAGGTGCAAAAGGCAGGGTAGCCAAGTCCGGAAGGGATAAACGCTGAAGGCATCTAAGCGTGAAGCCATCCTCAAGATGAGATATCCCATATGTAAATAGTAAGACCCCTAGAAGACTACTAGGTTGATAGAGCAAAGGTGTAAGTATAGTAATGTATTTAGCTGATTGCCACTAATAGGTCGAGGTCTTATACTACATTCCCTACAATTGTTTCTCTTTCTTGATATGTAATTTTTGTGGTATGAA
>CAMJKD010000023.1 GCA_946406315.1 uncultured Candidatus Saccharibacteria bacterium | reverse complement strand
AGATGTTCCAGTGCTTTAGTCCAAGGAGACTAGAAGTTCTTTAAAAATTGAGAAAAGCTGATAAAAAGAGTTCAAAGAAACAATCAAGCGTTTTGGAGAAATTAAGAAAGGCGAAACAGATATTTGCGATATCGATGCGTCGAAGAGAGATTGAGAATACAAAGCGAAGCGGAAGCGGAGTGAAGTAGAGCGAGATTGATTAGAGATGTATGGTTAAGTGAATAAGCGTACATGGTGGATGCCTAGGCAGTCAGAGGCGAAGAAGGACGTACTAACCTGCGAAAAGCTACGGGGAGCCGGTAAGGGGCATTAATCCGTAGGAGTCCGAATGGGGGAACCCAGTGCAGCGATGCATTATCGATTTATGAGTAAAGTAGTAAATCGAGGCGAACCGGGAGAAGTGAAACATCTCAGTAACCCGAGGAAAAGAAATCAAACGAGATTGCGGGAGTAGTGGCGAACGAAACTGCAGGAGCCCAAAAGTCAGAAACAGGATAGTAGAATTGCATGGGAAGGCAAACGAAAGAGTGTGATAGTCACGTATACGACATTCTGTGATGATGAGAGAGAGTAGAGCGGGACACGTGGTATCCTGTTTGAAGATAGGGGGACCATCCTCTAAGGCTAAATACTACTGAATGACCGATAGTGAACCAGTACCGTGAGGGAAAGGCGAAAAGAACCTCTGAAAGAGGAGTGAAAAGAATCTGAAACCGTGTACGTACAAGCAGTGGGAGCACGTGAGTGTGACCGCGTACCTTTTGTATAATGGGTCAGCGAGTTACTTTCAGCAGCGAGGTTAACCGCATAGGGGAGCCGGAGGGAAACCGAGTGTGACAAGCGCGACAGTTGCTGGGAGTAGACCCGAAACATGATGATCTAGCCATGGCCAGGATGAAGGTGAGGTAACACTTACTGGAGGTCCCAACCCACTAACGTTGCAAAGTTAGGGGATGAGCTGTGGCTAGGGGTGAAAGGCCAATCAAATCATGTGATATCTGGTTCTCCCCGAAAGCTATTTAGGTAGCGCCTTGTGGAGAGAATGTAAGGGGTAGAGCACTGTTTCGACGAGGGTTCTGTCATGGAATACCAACTCGATGCAAACTGCGAATACTTACATTTATACACAGGAGACAGACGGCGGGTGCTAACGTTCGTCGTCAAGAGGAAAACAATCCAGACCGCCAGCTAAGGTCCCTAAGTAATGTTAAGTGGGAAACGATGTGGGAAGGCATAAACAGCTAGGATGTTGGCTTAGAAGCAGCCATCATTAAAAGAAAGCGTAATAGCTCACTAGTCGAGTCGGCCTGCGCGGAAGATGTAACGGGGCTAAACATTACACCGAAGCTGCGGAATCTTTAAGCAATTAAGGATTGGTAGGGGAGCGTTCTGTAAGTCTGAGAAGGTTCAGTGGGAACTGAGCTGGAGATATCAGAAGAGCGAATGCTGACGTAAGTAACGATAATATATGTGAAAAACATATACGCCGGAAGACCAAGGGTTCCTGTCCAACGTTAATCGGGGCAGGGTGAGTCGGTACCTAAGATAAGGCAGAGATGCGTAGTCGATGGAGAGCGGGTTAATATTCCCGCACTTGTTCAGGGACTGATGGAGTGACGGAGAAGGCTATGCATGCCACCGGATGGTGAGTGGTGAAAGCCGGTAGGGAGTCAGCCAAGGCAAATCCGGGCTGATAATTCCGAGAGGTGAGAGGAGTGCGGTTCAGCCGCACGAAGATGCAGATGCCAGGCTTCCAGGAAAAGCTTCTAAAGATATGTCTGAGCAAGCCGTACCCCAAACCGACACAGGTGGTCGGGTAGAGAATACCAAGGCGCTTGAGAGAACTCGGGTGAAGGAACTAGGCAAAATAGTACCGTAACTTCGGGAGAAGGTACGCTGGAGGGTGTGAAATCTGCACAGATCTAGCATCAGCCAGCCACAGTAACCAGGTGGCTGGGACTGTTTAACAAAAACACAGCACTCTGCGAACACGAAAGTGGAAGTATAGGGTGTGACACCTGCCCGGTGCCGGAAGGTTAATTGAAGATGTTATCGCAAGAGAAGCATCGGATCGAAGCCCCGGTAAACGGCGGCCGTAACTATAACGGTCCTAAGGTAGCGAAATTCCTTGTCGGGCAAGTTCCGACCTGCACGAATGGTGTAACCATGGCCACGCTGTCTCCACCCGAGACTCAGTGAAATCGAAATTGCTGTGAAGATGCAGTGTACCCGCGGCTAGACGGAAAGACCCCGTGAACCTTTACTACAGCTTGACACTGAACATTGAGCCTGTCTGTGTAGGATAGGCGGGAGACGGAGATCTCGTAACGCCAGTTACGAGGGAGTCGACGGTGAAATACCGCTCTGATATGTTTGATGTTCTAACTTCAGCTCATGAAACTGGGCGAAGGACAGTGTCTGGTGGGTAGTTTGACTGGGGCGGTCTCCTCCCAAAGAGTAACGGAGGAGCACGAAGGTTAGCTAATCACGGTCGGACATCGTGAGGATAGTGTAATGGCAGAAGCTAGCTTGACTGCGAGACCAACAAGTCGAGCAGATGCGAAAGCAGGTCATAGTGATCCGGTGGTTCTGAATGGAAGGGCCATCGCTCAACGGATAAAAGGTACTCTGGGGATAACAGGCTGATACCGCCCAAGAGTTCATATCGACGGCGGTGTTTGGCACCTCGATGTCGGCTCATCACATCCTGGGGCTGAAGTTGGTCCCAAGGGTATGGCTGTTCGCCATTTAAAGTGGTACGCGAGCTGGGTTCAAAACGTCGTGAGACAGTTTGGTCCCTATCTGCCGTGGGCGTTGGATGATTGAAGGGCGTTGCTCCTAGTACGAGAGGACCGGAGTGAACGAACCTCTGGTGTTCGGGTTGTCATGCCAATGGCACTGCCCGGTAGCTAAGTTCGGAACTGATAACCGCTGAAAGCATCTAAGCGGGAAGCAGCCCCTAAGATAAGTCATCCCTGTAACATAAGTTACCTCAAGGGACGTTCGAGACCAGGACGTTGATAGGTCAGGTGTGGAAGAGTAGTGATATTTGAAGCTAACTGATACTAATAAACCGTGAGACTTAACCATACATCCCTAATTGATTTCGCGAATGCTTGATTGATTCGAGCGAACTTTTTTAATATAATCTCAAAAAAAATTCAAAGATTTTGAGAGCCAAGCGCTTTTCTTGATTTTAACCAGTTTTTCCTGGCAGTCATAGTGCAATAGAACCACCTGTTCCCATTCCGAACACAGAAGTGAAATGTTGTTGCGCCGATGGTAGTGTAGCATTCGCTATGTGAGAGTAGGTCATTGCCAGGATCCCA
>CAMJKD010000022.1 GCA_946406315.1 uncultured Candidatus Saccharibacteria bacterium | reverse complement strand
AACAGCCGCCGATCCAGTAGCAACAGGCTACGACTTCCTAGGCTGGTATAAGAATGCAACCTTCACTATGCCAGAAGAAGATGTTACTATCTATGGCGAATGGGCAGAAACTCTTGGCACTTTCACGCCACAGATAAGCAAGAGTCTAGTTGACGCAAGAAACGAATACATCTATGGCGAAGCGGTAAAGTTCAAGATTACTGTTCATAATCCAGAGTCCTTTGCTATTAAAGATGTCTATTTGCAAGAAGAATTAGATGGTGCAGTCTTTGTAGCACCCGCCGATGATTCCTATACGGTCAAGACTAATACAATCGCAGTAATTCCAAGTATCCCAGCCAATTCTAGTGTAGATGTCTATGCCGAATACAAAGTAACAGAGAATAGAGCCCAAACATTCACTAACATTGTAGAATTAACTGGCGCTCTAGCAGATAACCATACTTTAGATACTAGCCAAGAATACAAAGCAACTATAGATTTCAATACCGTTCCTGAACCAGTACCACTTACAGGTATTATCTTTAATGCTTTACCATATATTGGTTTAATTGTATTAGGAATTGGCATTATTTTCATACTCATCATATCTTCGCGTAAAACACATATACTTAGTAGAGCATTTGAACGCATTAATAGAATTAATCCACGTGTTGTATTTAAGTGTACACTCCCATGCTTCGCCATTATTGGCATTCTAATTGGCGCCATGGCAGCCAAGAATGTCTTAGCGAGTCATTATACCGAAGTTATTAAGTCTGTAGAATTAACATCGCAACACACTAACTATTCCAATAGCGAGCCAGGTTCCTGGCACATTACCAAAAGTGCTAAATGGATTGAGTCAGGCAAGGCAAGAATTACCTTTGATGTAGATACTATAACCAAAGTAGCAGAAGGTACATATACAGATATTGTAATGGTACTAGATAACTCTGGCTCTATGAGTGGAGATAAAATGACGCAAGTAAAGCATGATGCAACTGAACTCATTGAAAGTGTCCTCTCTAATTCTAATAACCGTATTGGTTTAGTGAGCTTTAACTCTGATGCTACTAAACTCAGCAATCTCACTTCAGATAAGTCTACACTTATAGATTTAGTAAATGGATTAGACACCCCAGGCTGCACTAACTATTATGACGGCTTCCTGAAAGCCGAAGAAATACTTGAAGGCTACCAAAAACAAGATAACCGTGAACTCATTATGCTGTTCCTTACTGATGGTTTTCCGAATGAGCAAACTCCAAATGAAATCCCTGAATACCAAGCCCTAAAAGCTAAATATCCATATATGGCTATTAATGCTATTCAATATGAAATGGGCGATGAAGTCCTAGACCCTATTAAACAAATCTCAGATAAGCAATTCATTGCTAGTATGGATTCATTAAATAACGTATTATTTGAAGCCTCAATTTCGCCGCCATATACCTATGAGAACTTTACTCTAACGGACTACATCGATGATGAATATTGGGATGTAGAAAGTGTAGATGAGATTGAAGCCTCCATTGGCGAAGCGAACCTAACTTACAATGGCACAGTGCCAGTTGTGACCTGGACTATGAATGAAGTATTAAAATCTGGTCGTTCAGCTAGGTTAACGATAGATGTTACATTAAAGAACGCAGGCGCAATTGAAGAAGGAACCTTCCTACCAACTAACGACCATGAAACCGTACAAAGCCAACTTCCAGAAACACTAGACGAAAACATCAGCAGTGAGCTTACGCCAGTTTTGAAGTCTAGCTACAAGGTTAGCTATGAGGCGAATTTGCCAAGTGGCTGCAGTTCATACGAAGGCACACTACCGGCAGCACAAGACTACTCACCGCTTTCAATAGTACAAAAGTCTAGTAATGTACTTACTTGCGACGGCTATAACTTTGTTGGGTGGGATGTAGCCGAAGGTGATCCAAAACCAATTAATGACGATTACTTCAAGATTATTAGCGATGATGTAGTTTTACGTGCCATCTGGTCTAAAGTCTCCATCTCCAAGAGCATGGATGGGGAGGTAAAGGAAGAAGTAGTAGCGATTCTAAATACTGGAGAGAACATAAACGTAGCATTGAAAAAGCTGTCTGGTCAAACCAGTGCACGCTATAATACTAATAACACCACCATTACAGCCGTAAAGCCTGCTTCTACTATGTCTTCTGCACAACAAGCAAGTGCTTCTATTATCTCTGCGTCCGATTCTCCGGTACCAATTTATGCCTGGTTTGATAATACCGATGGTACGATTTATATCTACTCCGAGGCGGATAAGATTAAAGCAGGTACTCACCTAAGTAGATTATTCCAAAATTTTAAGAACCTGAACGATATCTCCGCTCTTACCGATTGGAATACTTCGAGTGTTACTACTATGGCCAGCATGTTCAGTGGCGCCTCTAGCCTTACCAATATTGATGCGCTTTCTGCTTGGGATACTTCTAGTGTTACTGATATGAATAGTATGTTCTATGGCGCCTCCAGCCTTGCCAATATAGATGGCGCATCCAATTGGGATACTTCTAGTGTTACTAATATGAGCTATATGTTCTTTGGCGCCTCTAGCCTTGCCAATATAGATGGTGCAACTAATTGGGATACTTCGAGCGTTACTAATATGAGCGTTATGTTTTACAATGCTACCGGCTTAACGAATATAGATGGCGCAGCCGATTGGGATACTTCGAGCGTTACTGATATAAACTCTATGTTCAATGGCGCCTCTAGCCTTGCCAATATAGATGGTGCAACTAATTGGGATACTTCGAGCGTTACTGATATGAACCATATGTTCTACAACGCCTCCAGCCTTACGAACATCGATGGAGCAGCCGATTGGGATACTTCGAGCGTTACTGATATGAGCTATATGTTTTACAACGCCTCCAGCCTCGCAAACATTGATGGTGTATCCAGCTGGAATACTTCGAAAGTTACTAATATGAGCTATATGTTTTACAACGCCTCCAGCCTTACGAACATCGATGGAGCATCCGGCTGGGATACTTCGAGTGTTACTACTATGCAGAGAATGTTCAATGGCGCCTCTAGCCTTGCGAACATCGATGGCGCAACTGATTGGGATACTTCGAAAGTCACTAATATGAGCTCTATGTTCGGCAGCGCTAAAATTACGAATATAGATGTGCTTTCTGGTTGGAATACTTCGAAAGTTACTAATATGAGCTATATGTTTTACAACGCCTCCAGCCTTACGAACATCGATGGAGCATCCGGCTGGGATACTTCGAGTGTTACTACTATGCAGAGAATGTTCAATGGCGCCTCTAGCCTTGCGAACATCGATGGCGCCTCTAGTTGGGACACTTCGAGTGTTACTAATATGAGCTTGATGTTTTACAATGCTACCGGCTTAACGAACATAGATGGCGCAGCTGATTGGGATACTTCTAGTGTTACTACTATGCAGCAAATGTTCTTTGGCGCCTCCAGCCTTGCGAATATAGATGGTGCTTCTAATTGGGACACTTCGAGTGTTACTAATATGAGCTCTATGTTCTTTGGCGCCTCCAGCCTTGCGAATATAGATGGTGCTTCTAATTGGGACACTTCGAGTGTTACTAATATGAGCT
>CAMJKD010000021.1 GCA_946406315.1 uncultured Candidatus Saccharibacteria bacterium | reverse complement strand
CAGATAAAGAATCCATTTTAAAAACTCAGCAACGCGTCAGCCGCTATCTTGACTACTACAATACGAAACGCTTACATTTAGGTATACAGCTTAGAACTCCGCTAATGTGTTGCAAAGGTGCTGGACCCTAACGAATGCTTGACTTTTTCTTTTGATTATGCTATAGTTTTTAGTAATTAGCACCTTATTATTTCTGCAAAGCGTTGGCGACGCATAATCGCCAAAAGGAGAAAGAATGAGAAAAGAAGATTGCAGATTTAGATGCAGCAAGACAACCAAGACCGTGATGGATTATCTGTCGGAATTGCTGACTGAAGTCGCTTTAAACAAAGCAAGCGTCAACATGTGCGAGCTGGATGCTATTTCCGATATGATACGCGCTATCAAAGCTCTGTCCGCCCACAACAGCCGTAAGGCTGACGACACCAAAGGCGAGGCAAAAGACGTGCATGTCACGGTGATTAATCAGAAATTCGAAGGAGCATCCTGCTCGCCTAAGCTGGAAATTGCAGCCGGAAACCCTATCGCTGTATACTGCTCAATCGAAATGCGGGGAGCGTCTTGTGATCCGAGTATTACCGTCAAATAATCTTTCATCCTTCGCTATTCATACCCGCCTGGGTGCTTCGGTGCCTAGGCCTTTTTTATTGTTTTCTGAACTTTTATCTACTATTTTGCTGGTAAGGATTTTCCTCTCTGATATAAAATAGAAATAACGGAGCTTAGTATGAAGATTGAATGGGAAGATGATTTCAAAATTAGTGTCCATGTTGACGGCGATGCGACGACAATTAGTGCCAATAAGGTCGGGCTACTTTCGCTCGCTAAACAATTCACTGCCCTGGCCGCGGAAGACGGTCAGGATCATTATCGTCTGGATGAAAATAATTCACTCGAAGACAGTTCGAGCGAGTTGATTATAGAAAAGGTTGATTAGTTATAACAAATCGAAGAAATAAATAATCGTCAAAAGACCGAGGATACAGCCAATCATGGTACAAACGATGGCAATATGCATTTTGCGTTCGGCGTTAAGGTTGGCGATGAACTCACGAATTAAAGCATTGTAGTAAAAATACCACGGCGATTTAGCGCCGATACCTTCGATATGTTCATAGCCGAGCTTGGTGGCAAAAACGCCAGAACGGAAAATGTGAAAATCCGTCGTCGCGAAAGCCACATGTTCCAAATCTTTAATTTTCTCTTTTGAAAACTTGAAGTTTTCGTGGGTAGTGGCGGATTTGTCTTCCAGAATAATCTTACCTTCGTATTTTTGCGCGATGACATATTTTTGCATCGACTCCGCCTCCGAAATTGGTTCGCCACCGCCCTTCCCGCCCGAAAAGATTAAAGTCGGCAGCTTGCCCGTGTCGCGCTCTTGTTCATGCGCAAATTTAACCGCCGCTTCAATGCGTTTGCGTAGTACGCCGCCTGACAAACCATCCTCGCGCACACTGCAACCGAGCACAATCACGTATTTTTTATCATGGGCGACTTTGTGATATCTGCTTTTACGTGCGGCGTAAAATGTCGCCGCCATCATACATTTCAAAATAGAGCAACAAAATTGCTACTATGTTTTCAAAGGCG
This sequence comes from uncultured Candidatus Saccharibacteria bacterium, assembly GCA_946406315.1. Taxonomy (GTDB): domain Bacteria; phylum Patescibacteriota; class Saccharimonadia; order Saccharimonadales; family Saccharimonadaceae; genus UBA2834. The sequence goes on along the minus strand of CAMJKD010000021.1, from coordinate 2,658 downwards.
AGCGAGATATGGTGACCAAGATAAGAGTGAACATCGATAATTTTATCCAAAAAAGTATAGAGCATAAAAACCGAAATACTGCCAAAGATTAAAACTATGCTAGATAAAATGCCGAAAGTATTCGAGGCCGATTTACCCTCCTTAATAAATAACACGATATTAGAAGCAACTAGCACAGCAGAAAAGAGGATGGCCGGGATGGACGTTAATGTCGCTAAGCCGGCAGAATTTGTTAAGATATCTGTAAAAATCGAAAAAAACAAATTGGGAGTTATCAAAATATGACATATATTCGATAGCATCTCGTAGAAGAATTGCCTGCATAATGATATTTAAAATCAGAAAAAAAAGACTAGACCAACAATCGAGACAAGGCGATATGAATAGGCTGACTTCTTCGCCTCCTTACGGACAGCGCGCTGACAAACAAATAATAACACCAGTAAGCCAAGGAGAACAATACCCTGAACAATAACTATTAGCATTTGAATTAATTATATAAACGTCGAGACAAATGGGCAAATATGTAGATATTATCAGGCTGATAGATAGTATAATTGATAGAAGATTTAATGACGAATTGGAAAAGATTATTTGATGCAGAGATTATCGAAAGAGGGCGGAGGTATTTTTATGCAGGAAAAGTTAAAGAATACTCTGAATATGACCGCGTTGTTATGGCGACCGTAAGTGGAGCGCATAATTATGAAGTATTCATTCAATTAGATGAGGGAGGAGGTATATACAATACCGACTGCGACTGCCCATATGCCGATTCTGGGCTGAATTGTAAACACGAAGCAGCGGTGTTGTTCGAATATGAAAATAGACATAAAGCGGAAACCGCAATCCCGCAAGATGCTGCCGCGGATATTGATTTGACAAAAACTAAAATTCAACATTTAAGGCGACGATATTTGGGCAGAGATGGCTTTATTGAGTATTGGCAAGCACGGCGGTTCGTAGCAGAAATACTCGGTTTTTTAGATAAAGATGTAAATCTCCTAATAAGGCAAGGAAAGCTACTGGACGCATTCGATTTGGTTAACTTTATTTTTGAAAAAATTTGTAATACGCCGATGGATGATGATGGCGAGATTATGGAAACGGTAGATGAAGTAAGTTCGATTTGGCAAGAAATCTACAACAAAGCGGACTCTAAAACTCGCAAAACAATGTTCGATTGGTTAATGCGTAAACTGATTAATCCTAAAAATGAAGTAATTACTCAAGCCGCGGAGATTTTCGTTATGTCGGCATTTGAAGACAGAAACGAGCTTGACCAGAAGTTAAGATATTGCAACAAAATGATTAATAAATATAATAAAGGAGAGATTGAGTATGACGGCTCTCGATGGATAGTCTATAAGGTAAAGATTCTAGAACAACTAGGATACTCCGACGAAGATATACAAAATTATTATAAAAAATTTAAGGAAGACAGCGCTTTGTCGATTTATTATGCGGATTGGCTAATTTTAAAAAATAAACACGAAGATGCGCGAGAAATTCTTGAAAAAACACTAAAAGAATCAAGTAATAATAGAGGGCATAGATTCTGCGAGTGTGGCGAGCGTTTGGAAAAGATTTATGGAATAATGGGCGATATTGAATCGCAGAAAATGATACTGCAAGAAATGCTTTGTTGCCATATTGGCGATGACGAAAGATTATATAATAGATTAAAAAGCCTATACGAAAAAGATGAATGGAATAAATCAAGGGCGAGCATAATCCGTCATTTATCGCGTCACTACGATAAGTTGCATTATTACGAAAAAGAAAAAATGTATGATGAATTGATTGATATTATAAAGAGGCGTCGTAGCTTGAACGATTTATGGAAATACGCCAATAAGCTATCTGATAAATATCCATCAGAAATAGTGGAATTATATATTAGTATTCTAAAGGAAGTTGCGCCTCAAGCGCAAAATAGGATGCAGTATAAAGATTTAATGAAACATTTAAAGAAAATAAGCCAACTGAACAAAGGAAATAAAAAGGCATTAGCATTGGTCGACGAGTGGAGAATCATATTCAAGAATAAGCGAGCCATGATGGACGAACTAAATAAAGTCTTTAGAAATGATTCGATATTTAAATAACTTCTACTAGCGCAATTCTGTTAGCGAGCCGGGTGGATTATAGACAATGCGCCGCCGTCGCTTTGCAGCTGAGCATTAGACGAACTCGCGTGGGTTCTCCACATTCAACTTACGCAAAGATAAAAAAGACCCGTAAGGTCCTATTTTTTACCTCTGGCGATGGGCGACCAGACGTTGTTGCTCGGCTTTGCATGGTTGTGGACTAGCGTATTGACCACCCCGAATACACGGCTAAGATCAAGGTGATGCCTAAAAAGGACTACCCTATTCTGATGTCGTGCGAGTTCTGAGGTATAAATATACAAGCAAAGGGATTCGAACTTTTAAGAAAATACAGCTCAATTGGAGCCGCAGATGCTTAAAACAATGACAATGAAGAAAATAAAAGAAATACAATGTCAATGGTATAGATTTCGTAATTTTACGTTTAAAATTATCTCTGACATTGATTTTTAACGCAAACTTTGATATAATAAAGATATGATAAATCAAGTAACAAGAGATAGAATTAATAGCTTATCTGAGGAATATCGTAAGCTAGCCGCCAAGT
>CAMJKD010000020.1 GCA_946406315.1 uncultured Candidatus Saccharibacteria bacterium | reverse complement strand
CAACAGCATTGGAAAGTTTAGCGTCTAACTCTATTCCTTTCCATAACGCATATCCGAGATGCAAATATCTCGGAACGGCCATTACCGATGCTCAAAATACAGCAATCAAAAATCGCACTTATGATGGTTTGTTTATTGGCGATTATTGGACTATAAATGGCGTTAATTGGCGAATAGTCGCAATTGATTATTATTTCAATGTTGGTGATACTAATTTTGACAAGGGTAATGTAATCGTAATGCCGGATAGCGTTTTATATAACGCACAAATGAATTCGGCTGATACCACAGCGGGTGCTTATCACGGCTCTTTGATGAGAACACAAAATCTTAATAATGCTAGGACGATTGCTCAAAACGCATTCGGTTCGCATCTGGCAAATCATAGAATTTTGTTAGCAAATGCTGTTGATTCTTCGGGTCCTAGCGGTTGGGCGTGGTATGACAGTGACGGCGTTGAGTTGCCTAACGAAGTTCAGATTTATGGAACCCGCGTTTGGGGTTCAGCATTAAAAGGATTTGACGTTGCGACACAAAAACAGCAATTTCCACTGATGTTGTTCGCACCTCAGTTTGTGAACACAAGGCATGATTATTGGTTGCAAGATGTTTCTTCCCATTCTGTTTCTAGCGGTTTTGCTCATGTTGGCGGCGATGGGGGTGCTGACGGCGCCGGTGCTTCTGCTTCTCGTGGCGTTCGTCCCTCTGTCACCTTATCTTATATCTAATCATCGGTCGTTGCCTCGTGTAGGCAACGACCGGTCATAGGAAATTATAAGGAACTGTAAATAAATAACTTCCGAAATTTAATGTATATAAATATACACAAAAATATTTAAAATTTTTATTGCATTTAAATTTTAGGGTAGTATAGTCATATTGACGAGTCAACCATGTTGATGTAGGTCATTTACATATGTTGCTGTGAAACAGCTAACCTATAATGTGTTAAAGGTAAGCCCTAAGATGCTGTATAACAGCAAATTTGGGTGTAGAGGATATGGCTAATCCCGTAAGAATGAGTTTTAATCAATTAAATATTCGGAGCTTGCAAACTGTTAAACTTTAGTGTCAACACTATTGTATAACAGAGCCTAAATATTATGAGCGTTTTAAAATCGCAAAGAAAAGAAAGTAAATTTGAAGTTTTTCATCATTTTTATAAAATGAGAAAAGAAATAACAAATTTGGTATATAGAAATTTTGGATATAAAGGAACTTCCGACTTTGAACGTTGGTTGATAGATGGTGAGGCTAAAGTAGTATTAAATTCTTTGAGAGAAGCACAAAAATTTATAACTTTAGCAAATTCCATATTCCCTGTATATCTTTTCGAATGTGATGAGCGAAGAAAATTTCAAGATTGCGCTATCGGATTGCATTTTCAATTATTACAGGAATTGCAATTTATTCTCGAATCTTTACCGATTGATAAAAACTCATATGTTCGTTTTGCTGAAATGATTAATAAAGAAATTGCCTTGTTAAAAGGCTGGAGACAATCTGATAATGTAATAAGAAAGAAAATTGAAAATAAAAAAGAGGGGTAATTTCTGTAAGTGTTTCTTCCAATTCTGTTTCTAGCAATTTTGCTAATGTTAACAACAATGGGAATGCTGACAACAACAATGCTTCTAATTCTAATGGCGTTCGTCCCTATTCAGCTTACTGTCAATCTGGACAATGTTTCCATGACAGTTAAAGGTGAAGGAGAAATTATCCTAGCCACTGTGCTAAATAACAAACACGATACCAATAATTACGATTAACGGTTAAAAACGTGATATATTTTCTATGATAGAAGATTTAAATTTATTATATAAAGCTTTTAAAGATTCAAAGAAAAACTCTAATTGGAAACCAGAAGTTCAAAAATTTGAAATGAATTGGTTAACAGAGTTAGCATTATTACAAAAAGATCTTTCAGATAAAACGTATAAAACATCAAATAAAACTGAATTTATTATAAATGAAAGAGGTAAGACAAGAAGAATTACTGGCAACAATATGAGAGATCGTGTTGTTCGACATGTATTCTGTGATAATGTTTTATATCCAAATATAGAAAAATATTTAATTTATGATAATGGAGCATCTAGAAAAGGGAAAGGAATTTCGTTTACAAGAAATCGTTTACTAAAACATTTAAGAAATTACTATCATCATTTTGGTAATGATGGTTATATTTTATTAATGGATTTTAGCAAGTATTATGATAACATTAGACATGATATTATAAAAAATCAATTTAAAGATAAAATAGACGAAAAATATTTGTGGTTATTTGACTTAATTCTTAAGGATTTCGAAGTTGATGTCAGTTATATGACAGATGATGAATTTTTAAATTGTCTAAATACAAAATTTAATTCCCTTGATCATCCTATTTGTCATAAAGGCGAAAAATATATGACTAAATCTGTAAATATCGGTGATCAATGTTCTCAAATTTTCGGTATATCTTATACAACACCTATAGATAATTTTATTAAAATAGTCAAAGGAATTAAATATTATGGAAGGTATATGGATGATAGTTATATTATATCTTCAGATAAAAATTTTTTAATATCTTTATTAAAAGAAATAAAAGAACAAGCAGATAAATTAGGTATTTTTATTAATAATCGAAAAACACAAATTTATAAATTATCAACCGGATTTAGATTTTTGCAAAATAGATATATATTAACAAATACCGGAAAAGTTATTGTAAAAATAAATCCTAAAAGGATAACAGCAATGAGAAGAAAACTCAAAAATTTAACAACTAAAATAATATCTAAAGAGTTACCAAAAACTGTTATCATGGATTTATTTAAATCGTGGTTTTGTAATTATTATAAAATAATGTCTAAACAGCAAAAACAAAACCTTTTAAATCTATACGCAAATTTGGTTAAAGCGATAGAGGATTCCTCTATATATTAACCGCCAGAATAGGGCAGCTGGAAAAAGACAAAGGACAGGAGGCCGGCAAGTAAATGAATGCTTTTTGGTCTTATATTTGCGCGTGGATAGCCAGCTTAATTCTTGTTGGAATAGAGTTATCCGCCGTGTATCTAATCATGGGCTTAATTAAAGGGGTGCTGAATGATTGAAACAGCCTTATGGGGCTTATCCCTGCTCATAACCGCCGTGGTGTGTTTCTGGGCAGGCGTCGGAGTCGGACGCGGTGACAGCGTGCCGCGTGATAGAATTATGGAAATCTGCGACACTTGCCCGGGACGCCGGGAGAAGTACAAACAATAAGCGTTATAGCGGTCACAGTTGACCGCGGCCGCATTATGCTATAATGGCTAATCGTTTATTGAACCTGTCGGAAAAATTGACAGGTTGGATCGCAATAGTTCGGAAAAACCGAACAGTTGGGGGATAAATTATGGATGATAGATTTGAGAATTTGCCGGACTGGCAGCAAAGGTTTTTACTCGAGTATGAGGAACTTGCGGACCGTGCAGAAAAATTACACGCCATACTTACTAAATATGACGCGGGGGTGCTGGATTTTACGCCGCAGACGCCGATCGGGGTGCTCCGCGCTCAATTATCAATTATGTGCGCCTATATGGCAATTCTGGAGGAGCGGGCAGAGTTCGAGGACATAGACCTGTCAATCCTGGCCGATCCTGAGGAATAAGAGCAATGGCCGGTAAGATAACGTTAGATAATTGCCAAGACTGGTTTGAACAGCAACCGGAAAGGTTAGCTTTTTATGAACTAAATTCTCAAGATGATATGAAACTTTTAGGCGTACTTGTAAAAAGTAAAACAACTAGAGAGCAGTGGAATAAAACTGTTGATAAATTTGTAAATCGTGAGATTTATAGAATTGAATTTGAGAATGTTGACGGTAAACCGCATTGTTGGATTTATTTCAGAGAGGGTGAATAATGAACCCGTCGGAAAAATTGACAGGTTGGATCGCAATAGTTCGGAAAAATCGAACAGTTGAGGAATAAGGGCAATGATCGACAACTGCGGGATGCCCTGGGTGACCAGCGTCCTGGGGCTTGTGATTTTATTAATTGAGATATGGCTTATTATCAGCATGTGGGGTGGCGATAAATGAGATACGGGATGCCGTATAAAGGCAGTAAAAACTCGATCGCCGCCGAGATTATCAGCGTATTGCCTCCGGCTAAACACTTTTATGACATTTTCGGCGGCGGGGGTGCTATGACTCACGCCGCCGCGCTATCCGGTAAGTATCAGTACATTCATTACAATGAACTTAATCCCTTAATCTGTAAGGGGTTTAAAATGGCGGTTAATGGAGAGTTTAAAAATGAGCGCCGGTGGGTCTCACGGGAGTATTTTAACGCCCACAAAGGTGATGACCCATATGTGGCGATCTGCTGGTCGTTCGGGAATAATCTCCGCGATTACCTATACTCAAAAGAATTAGAACCGCTTAAAAAAGCGGTGCATTACGCCAGGATCTATAACAGCTATTGTCTTTTGCATGAGTTAGGCATAGCCGAGCCGAGCCGAGCCGAGCCGAGCCGAGCCGAGCCGAGCCGAGCCGAGCCGAGCCG
>CAMJKD010000019.1 GCA_946406315.1 uncultured Candidatus Saccharibacteria bacterium | reverse complement strand
TTTTTTGTTGGCTATTGCCAGCTAACTATGTTGCAAAGGTGCTGAACGGTCTACGTTGTCGACTTGCAAGTTGGCGCGCTATTCTAAGGCTTCGTTTTATCCGTCACTACCTTACCCTGAATAAATAGTTCATGGGTGCTAACGAGCTCAATCGGCTCTTCGAGTTTATGAAATTCAAGTTAGCCCGTTTCTTTTGGGCGTACACCGTCAGCGCAAGACAAAGTAATGCGTAATGACGCCTCAACCTCGCGTTCGTCGCAGCCCTACTGAAGATCAGGGTCGTCGGTCTCCACTCGCACGAGCACTGCCGCACATAGGGCATTCCCGTTCAACTTTGTTACCATTGATTGTAATCATTTAATACCTTTCCGTTTTATAGCTAATAAAAATAGGAGGCTGACGATGCTATGACATACTAGCCTCCTTTCGACCTAAATTATCGAGAATATCGTGAACTATTCTGGTTCGAACTTCGTGCACTATGGTGTACCATACATACTATGACGTCGCTATGGAGGCATAGTGCCGTGAAGAAAGCTCCCGATTTCTCGGGGGTTTCCTTTATTTCTGCACTAATTTTGATTTTATATATCTATTTTGATTACTTGTTTTTGAGGCTTCTAGAGACTAACCGTCTTCTATCTTTCCCCCATTCTTCAGCTCGAAGGTAATAGTGCCATTTTTCGGATACGACAGCACGTTCAACTGTATCGTTCCATACTTCTGGGAATAAAGACGATAGCTTCCGTACGGGATTCGATGGCTTTTAAAAATCTACGCAGACGCTCGCGAGTTGCGATTGAGTTGAGTTCCTGACCTTTTAGTTCCGTAATGAGCCGCTTTTGTTTTTTCTATAGTTTCTTTGAGCTTATCGCATTTAGCGCGGTATATATTTTGACCCTGAAAATTTCTGGCGTTTTCATGGATGAGATCTTGGATTTCTTTGAGTCAATCTTGTATTGCGCCTCTATAAAAATATGCTACACGCATTCCTCAAAGCAAAATGGAGGGGGGACGTTTGAGATAAGGAATCGATCTCCTAATACCACCCTGGGCGCGTTACGGATGATGGAATATTATCAAACATACCGCTCTTATTCGTAAGGCTTGACGTATCCCAATTAAAGATTGGATTCAATGAGGTAATACTACTACAGCCATTGAACATATTAGATGTATTAGTAACTTTCGAAATATCCCAGCCAGCTGCGCCATCAATGTTTGTGAGGCTGGAGGCGCCATTGAACATGCCGGCCATAGTAGTAACGCTCGAAGTATCCCAACTGGCTGCGCCGTCTATATTGGCGAGGCTGGAGGCTTTATAGAACATATAGCTCATATTAGTAACACTTGATGTATCCCAATTTGAAGCGCCATCTATATTAGTAAGACTCGAAGCGGCATTAAACATACCGCTCATATTAGTTACTTTCGAAGTATTCCAGTCGGAAAGCGCATCTATATTGCTAATTTTAGTGCCACTGAACATATAGCTCATATAAGTAACATTCGAAGTGTCCCAGTCGGCTGCGCCGTCTATATCGGTTAGTGCTCTTGCGCGATTGAACATATCGCCCATAGTAGTAACACTCGAAGTATTCCAGCCGGATGCTCCATCGATGTTCGTAAGGCTAGAGGCGCCATTGAACATGCTTGACATAGTAGTAACTTTCGAAGTATCCCAGCCAGCTGCGCCGTCTATATCGGCAAGGCTGGAGGCGCCCTTAAACATAGAGTCCATTTTAGTAACACTCGAAGTGTCCCAATTAGTTGCGCCGTCTATGTTTGCAAGGCTGGAGGCGTCAAAGAACATAGCAAACATAGTAGTAACGCTCAAAGTATCCCAATCAGCTGCCCCGTCTATATTTGCAAGGCTAGAGGCGCCTTCGAACATGCCGGACATAGTAGTAACTTTAGAAGTATCCCAGTTAGAAGCGCCATCTATATTAGTCAGGGCTTTTGCGTTATAGAACATTTGAAACATACTGGTTACTCTCGAAGTATCCCAACCTGATGCGCCATCAATGTTCGTGAGGCTGGAGGCGTAGTAGAACATATAATACATAGTCGTCACGCTCGAAGTATCCCAGTTGGAAGCGCCATCTATATTAGTCAGGGCTTTTGCGTTATAGAACATAGACTGCATATTAGTAACGCTCGAAGTATCCCAATCAGCTGCCCCGTCTATATTAGTCAAACTAGAGGCGCTACTGAACATAGAACTCATATTAGTAACTTTAGACGTATCCCAACCCGATACGCCGTTAATATTAGTGAGTTTGGAGGCTCTGCTGAACATAGAGCTCATATTAGTAACACTTGAAGTATTCCAATTAGAAGCGCCATCTATATTAGTGAGGCTAGAGGCGCCATAGAACATATTACTCATATTAGCAACACTCGAAGTATTCCAATCGGATGCGCCATCTATATTAGTGAGGCTAGAGGCGCCTTGGAACATATCGCTCATATTAGTAACGCTCGAAGTATTCCAATTAGCCAATGCATCTATGTCTGTCAAACCAGTATTTCTAAACATACTACTCATATTAGTAACTTTCGAAGTATTCCAATCGGTTGCGCCATCTATATTTGTAAGGCTGGAGGCGCCACTGAACATTTCGCTCATAGTAGTAACACTAGAAGTATCCCAGCCAGAAGCGCCATCTATATTGGTAAGACTGGAGGCGCCTTGGAACATATAGCCCATATAAGTAACTTTCGAAGTATCCCAACCAGAAAGCGCGTCTATATTTGTAAGACTAGAGGCGTCTCTGAACATAGAGCTCATATCAGTAACACTTGAAGTGTCCCAGTCACTAAGCGCATCAATATCCGTCAGACTAGAGGCGCCAGAGAACATGCCGGCCATAGTAGTAACTTTCGAAGTATTCCAATCACTAAGTGCATCAATATCCGTCAAGCTAGAGGCGCCTAAGAACATAGTATACATAGTAGTAACGCTTGAAGTGTCCCAATCGGCGAGGGCAGAGATATCGTCCAAACCCTTAAGCCCATAGAATAATCTACTCAGGTCAGTGCCCGCCTTAATCTTATCCGCCTCGGAATAAATATAAATCGTGCCATCACTATCATCAAACCAGGCATAAATTGGTACAGGAGAGTTAGATGAAGAGATTATGGAAGCACTTGCTTGTTGTGTAGAAGACATAGTAGAGGCGGGCTTTACGGCTGTAATGGTGGTGTTATTAGTCGAATAGCCTGCACTGGTTTGACCAGAAAGCTTTTTCAATGCTACATTTATGTTCTGCCCGGTGTTTAGGATTGCTACTACCTCTTCCTTCACCTCCCCATCCATACTCTTAGAAATGGAGACCTTAGACCAGATAGCGCGCAGCAGTACGTCATCTTCCAAGATTTTGAAATAATCGTCATTAATTGGCTTTGGATTGCCGCTAGCTACATCCCAGCCTACAAAGTTATAGCCGTCGCAAGTTAGTGTACTACTAGACTCTCCCACTATCGAAAGCGGTAGATAATTCTGCGCTGTTGGCAGTGTGCCTTCGTATGAGCTACAATCACTCGGCAAATTCGCTTCATAGCTAACTTTGTAGCTAGATTTTAGGACCGGGGTGAGTTCGCTTGTGATGTTTTCATCTTGAACTTCTGGGAGTTGGCTTTGTACTGTTTCGCGATTGTTGGTCGGTAAGTATGCATCCTCTTCGATTGCGCCTGCATTCTTTAATGCCACGTCTATGATTAACCTAGCTGAATGGCCAGACATTAATGCATAGTTCATAGTCCAGGTTACGACCGGCGTAGCACCGTCGTGAGTTAAGGACGCCTCGCCAATGGAGACCTCGATTTCATCTACGCTATCTACGTCCCAGTATTCATCATCGATGTAATCAGTCAGAGTAAAGTTCTCATAGGTATATGGTGTAATTGAGGCTTCAAATAATACGTTATTTAATGAGTTCATATTTGCAATGAACTGGTTATCTGAGATTTGTTTAATAGGGTCTAGAACTTCATCGCCCATTTCATACTGAATACCATTAATGGTCATATATGGATACTTAGCTTTTAAGGCTTGGTATTCAGGGATTTCATTTGGGGTTTGTTCATTTGGATAACCGTCAGTGAGGAATAATAGAATTAACTCTCGATCTTCTTGTTTGGTATACCCCTCAAGCACCTCCTCCGCTTTTAGGAAACCACTGTAATAATTAGTATTGTTAGTAGCCTCTAATTGATTCACCAAGGATAATAATGAATCTTTATCATTAGTTAGATCGCTAAGCTTCTCGGCAGTAGTACTAAAGCTAACCAAAGCCATCCGGTTGCTATTATCCGAAAGTACATCCTCAATCAATTCGGCTGAATCATGCTTTACCTGTGACAGTTTATCTCCGCTCATCGAACCAGAACTATCAAGAACCATAACTATATCAAGATGCCTATTTCTTCGAACTTTAGCTATTGTATCTACATCAAATGTTATCCTAGCTTTGCCTGGCTCTATCCATTTGGCACTCTTCGTTACATTCCAGGAGCCTGGCTCATTGTTTGCGTAGCTAGTATGCTGCGAAGTAAGCTCAATGGATTTAATAACTTCGGTATAATGCCCTGCTGCAACATTCTTAACTACTGTAGCGCCAATTAGAATGCCAATAACGGCAAAGCATGGGAGCGAGTATTTGAAAATCTTATGCGGATTGATGCAACTTGAAATTGTGCTCAGTTTATTTAGTATCTTAAGTTTACGAGAAGATATGATGAGTATGAAGATAATGCCAATTCCTAATACAATTAAACCAACATATGGTAAAGCATTAAAGATAATACCCGTAAGCGGTACTGGTTCAGGAACGGTATTGAAATCTATGGTTGCTTTGTATTCTTGGCTAGTATCTAAAGTATGGTTATCTGCTAGGGCACCAGTTAACTCTACAATGTTAGTAAGTACTTGAGCTCTATTCTCTGTTACTTTGTATTCGGCATAGACATCTACACTAGAATTAGCTGGGATATTTGGAATTACCGCGATTGTATTAGTCTTGATCGTATAGGAATCATCGGCGGGAGCTACAAAAACTACGCCGTCTAATTCTTCTTGCAAATAGACGTCTTTAATAGCAAAGGATTCTGGGTTGCGGACAGTAATCTTAAACTTTACGGTTTCGCCATAGATGTATTCCGTCTGGGCGTCAACTAGACTCTTACTTATTTGTGGCGTGAAGTTACCAAGAGTTTCTGTCCATTCACCATAGATAGTGACATCTTCTTCTGGCATGGTGAAGGTTGCATTCTTATACCAGCCTAGGAAGTCATAACCTGCTGCTACTGGATTAGCGGCTGTTGTAACCGTATCACCTGGATAATGATCTTCGCATGGTGGAACGCTTGCACCTGCTGGGATAATAGCGCCCTCAAAGGCATAGCAGACTTTATATGAGATTCTTTCAAAGCTACCAACAATTGTTACGTCTTGACTTGGCATCGTAAAGCCAGTTTCAGATAATGTAGCATCAGTAGTGCTCCAACCAGAGAATCTATAGCCATCAATATTAGTATTGGCTTCGGTGGAATCTAATGGCACACTAACGCCGGCTTCATATTGTTTCTGGACTGGTGGCATAAAGTCTGCTGGTTTTTCGCCATTAATGACATAGGTGACATTGTATTTAGTACCTTCCGGATTCTTTGTCCAGGAACCAATTAGATGGACGTTTTGACCCGGCATTGGAAAGACGCCATTCGTTACGGTAGCATCAGTCGTAGTCCAGCCAGAGAAAGTATAGCCTTCAAGTACCGGAT
>CAMJKD010000018.1 GCA_946406315.1 uncultured Candidatus Saccharibacteria bacterium | reverse complement strand
TTTTTTGTTGGCTATTGCCAGCTAACTATGTTGCAAAGGTGCTGAACGGTCTACGCCGCCCGAGCGAAATGCGCGGGCGGTAGTAGTACTCGAAAGGGAGGGTGGTCAGCCAGTTAACTGGTTTGCTGTCGTGATAGCGACATTCTTAGCTGGATATTTTGGCTCGTTAAGCCTAGCGCCAGCGTCATGCAGCCGTCGAAGATCAGTTAAGCTGAGGCTGGCAAAGTTGAGCCATTCTGGATGTTTTGTTTTGCATGCTATGTCAAAGCCGGCCAGATAGGCATAATCTTTACCGAACACATAAGGGCAATGGCTTTTAGTGTTCGTACAGCCACGGAAGACGCTACATGTGGCAGCCCAAGCGCTTTTAATTGCGACATCTTCAGCATCTTCGCCTTTAATGTTGACGTTTTCTTTTCCAAAGAAGTCGAGTTGCAGTTCATAGATGTGGTGAGCGACATGTGAAAAAGAATAACCCTCGGCGGCGTCAATTTGCGCAATCGTGTAGAATGGGCGCGGCAATGATTCTGTGCCAGCGATAGTAACATCAGAGAGCTTAGCGTGCCCTTCGTAAAGTACCTCGTTGTCCGATTTGGCGAGGACGGGAATGAGCGGTGCAAGCGGTGAATCATTTTCTAATAAATCACGGAATAGCTGAGCTGCATTTTCGCTGTCGCGGAGATGGCACTCGATTTCGTGACCGATTAGTTTGATTAGTTTGAGACCATCTACTTCTTGGTGGGCAGGAATTACAATGCGTGGTACACCGTCGGTGGTTTTATTGCGAACATCGATAGAAGATGCGCTTGCATCAATTTCGATTTTCCAGCCATCAATTATGTAATAGTCTAAGGCGTTCTGGAATTGTTTGTGAATTGCGTTAGCGTCAAAAGTGATTTCTTTGAGGCGAGCAATCTGCTCCTCAGGGAAGCAGGGCGTAAAATCGCCAAATACATACCGACCGCAAGTCGATATGATGTTGGCGCGACTTTTTTGATCTCGATTGAGCTGACCGTATTTGGCTGTTGCATTAATAGTAGTTTCGTAGTCGTTTTCGGTTAAAATGCCGAGTGCCATATTAATGCTAGTGATGGCGTCACGGATGCGTGATTTGATTATTTCGTGAACGGCGGAGTCGATTGGACTTTGCGGCTTAATGTTTTGCATAAGCTGCTCGTTGGCTTGCATTAGTTGGTTTTTCAGGCCGACGATATGGCTTAAGAGATCTGTATCATAGATAAACGTAGGGTTGCAAAACCGTCCTTCTTTAGCCTTAAGAATCCACGATCCTTTTTCTTTGTTTAGATTTTTAGGCGTAACGATTTCGATAGGATCCAGCCTACACGCAATATAGGCAATGGTGCTAGCGGCCTCATGAACGAGACCAGGATTGGATATACTAAACAATACACATATCCCCCCTTTCTGATACTGTAAAGGTGCTACAAGAGTCTATTGCGGGTGCATCCCTATATTATAGCAAATTATGTATAAAAAGCCAAATATAACAGAGGTGGCAATAGAAGTGAAATATACAGTGTATGGCGGCTATGTCGTGGAGTGCATCTAGCTGTTATTGTGTTTGTAATTGTGATAAAATAACAGATATAAAATTAATAGAAAGGGCAGCGATGTCAGATATACAACATATTGAAAAAATGCGTCATTCGCTTAGCCATATTATGGCTGCAGCGGTAAAGAATTTGTATGCTGACACAACAACAGTTCAGTTTGGAATTGGCCCAGCAATTGATAACGGCTTTTACTATGACATTGATTTTGGTGGCGTAAAAGTGTCTGAAGATGATTTCAAAAAGATAGAAAAAGAGATGCGCAAAATTATTGCGCAAAAACTACCGATTGAACGTAGTGAAAAATCTCGTGCTGAGGCTTTGAAATGGGCAAAGGATAATGGCCAGAAATATAAGGAAGAACTTATAGACGATTTGCCAGAAGATGAGACGATTTCGTTCTATAAACTTGGAGATTTTGAAGATTTATGTCGCGGTCCGCATCTTGATAATACTGGTGAAGTTGGTGTGTTCAAACTTGATAAGGTTGCAGGTGCGTACTGGCGCGGTGATGAAAAGCGCGAGATGTTGACGCGGATTTATGGTTTAGCATTTGAGACGCAAGAGGAATTAGATGAATATCTGAAACGGCAGGAAGAAGCAAAAAAGCGCGATCATCGCAAGATTGGTAAAGAATTGGGGCTATTCTGCTATTCGGAATTAGTCGGCGCAGGTTTGCCACTCTTTACACCTAGGGGTACGATTCTGAGAGATATGGTAGCGGCATTAGCGAATAGCTATCGTGAGCGTTGCGGTTATCAGAAGGTATGTATTCCACATATTGCAAATATTGATTTATATAAGACTTCTGGTCATTTTGAGAAATTTCCAGAAATGTTACGTTTCACGAGTTCGGAAAGTGGCGACGAGCTAGCCTTGAAGCCAGTAAACTGCCCGCACCATAGCCAAATTTTCGCGAGCGTGCCGCGTTCGTATAAAGAGCTTCCAGTGAAGTTTCTTGAAACGACGATGGTATATCGTGATGAGCGTAAAGGTGAATTAGGCGGTTTGAGTCGCGTGCGCGCTATCACGCAAGATGATTCGCACGTTTTTTGTACGGAAGAGCAGGTGGGCGATATCTTTGGTGAATTGATTGAGTCGGCAAAAGATTTGTATCATCGTATCAACATGAAGTTGAAATTACGGTTATCGTTCCGTGATGACGGTGATGGCTACATTGGTACGCTAGAAATGTGGAAGAAAGCGCAGAATTCTATCAAGGAGATGGCAGAAAAGTTTGAGATGGATTATTCGATTGGCGAAGGTGAAGCGGCAATGTATGGTCCGAAGATGGATTTTATGGCCGTAGATGCTTTGGGGCGCGAATGGCAGCTAGCTACGGTTCAGCTAGATTATGCGATGCCGACGCGTTTTGGGCTCGAATATACTGCAGAGGATGGATCTAAGAAGACGCCGATTATGATTCACTGTGCGTTGCTCGGTTCGATTGAGCGTTTCTTAAGTGTATTTATTGAGCATACAGCAGGATGGTTCCCGGCTTGGTGTGCGCCAGAGCAGGTACGCATCCTAACCCTGAATGATGATGTGGCGGATTACGTAAAGAAGGTTGAAGAAGAAATGAAACTTACGAAGACGTATTTCTTCGGTCGAACTTATGATGTACGCTACACGATTGATAATCGTAATGAGAGTTTGGGTAAAAAGATTCGCGAGGCGACCAAGATGAAAATTCCATTTGTTTTTATAGTTGGTCCAAAGGATGTCGAGGCAAATAAAGTCTCAATACGTTGGCTAGAGGATGGAACTGAGAATGACGCGATTGACTTTGGTAGCATAAGAGAATACTTGATTGAGAATATCGAGAGAAGTTTCTATACGGATAAAGAATTCTTCGGGTTAGACGAGTAGAAGCCGTTGGGCGATAAAGTCCTCTATTTATGTGGGGGACTTTTTCGTGTGATGATATACTTAGAATAAGCATAAGGAGAAAAATATGATAGAAAAGGGTGAGTTCGAACAACGGTCAGAGATGAAGCCGGCGAATGAGGTGCCGTTCGTGAGACCGAAAGCGAGCAAATTGCCATGGGTATTGTGTGCAATATTTACGCTTGTAGCAGTGGGGGCAATTGGATATATTGCTTATGAAAAATTGAGTGGTGAGGGGGATACAAAAGTTGGCGATGAAACTAAGTGTGCGGAAATGGTGGAATCAGATACGAACAGCAAGACGGATGAGCCTGCGAAAAATCATGAAGTAGGGCTAAATGGTTTTGTGGCATATGCGGAATACGGCTATTTATACGTGACAAAAGACGGGAAAGTCTATTTGGATCCGAGTGAGAACATAGACAGTAGGGGTGGATATCTGGGTGTTAATGCGATTTTATTTGACGAAAAATATGCGCCGGGTAAGTTTGGTACATATAAATTAACAAACAATGATATTGTTGGTTATAAGTTTTCGACTATAAACGGAAATACGGATGAGACGGAATTTTCTGGTTATGATTTGGGGTTGGAAAATATCATAGCCGCATATAATGTGAGTGCGCCGCAACATCAGTGGTGGGGATGGACTACGGTATTCATTGATAAAGATGGCAATACGAGTTGGATGTATGTGGATCCAAATTATACGGATTCAAATTCAAATCGTTCAGGAAAAGCTTCTGCTAAATTAGTAAAGAATTATAGTAAATATTCCAATATAGCATCAGTTTTGAGTGATTCGTTCGGTTATGGTAAATTGGTATTGGTGACAAAGGATGGCGGGCATATTATTGTTGATAATGGCGAACCATTTAAGAAATAGGTCGTTAATCTAGTAAATAGAGCGTCCTAGTAAGGGGCGCTTTTTGCTGGAATTTAGGGTAAAATAGTTATATGTCGAAAATATTGGAGGGATTAAATGCTGCGCAGCAAGAGGCGGTCCAGACTCTATCTGGTCCAGTATTGATTTTGGCGGGTGCAGGTTCGGGCAAGACGAAGACTTTAACTCATCGCATCGCGAATTTGATTGCGAATGGGGTGGCGCCGTATGAGATTTTGGCTCTAACTTTTACTAATAAGGCGGCACGCGAGATGCGCGAGCGTTTGGCTGGATTGTTGGAAATGGATAATAATTTCAGTTTTATGCCGTGGATGGGGACTTTTCACTCGATTTGTGTGAAAATCTTGCGGATTGAGGCGGAAAATGTAGGGTTATCAAAAAACTTTGTAATTTATGATACGGACGATCGGTTAGCCTTGATTAAACGGGTAATGAAAGAGCTGCATATTAACGATAAATCGGTAAAGCCGCGCGCTTGTGAGGCGGCGATTTCAAAAGCGAAGAACGAAGGTGAAGATCCGGACGAGATGTTGGCGAAGGCTTTTTATCCGAATCAAAAACAGATAGCAGAAGTATATGAGCGTTACGAAGATATGAGAATGAAAGCGGATGCGGTAGATTTTGATGATTTATTGGTATATGTAGCGAAGTTGTTTCGTCGACGTACGGATATTCGGGCGAAGTGGCGTCGAAAATTTCAGCATATTTTGATCGACGAGTATCAGGATACGAACCATATTCAGTACGAGATTGTAAAATTACTAGTAAACGATCAAATGAATATCTGCTGTGTGGGCGATGACTGGCAATCTATTTATTCGTGGCGCGGGGCAGATTTTACGAATATTTTGAATTTTGAGCAGGATTTCCCAGGAGCGAAGGTGATAAAACTTGAACAGAACTATCGCTCAACGCAGAACATTCTTGATGCGGCGCAGAAAGTTATTACAAAGAATACGCAGCGGAGTGATAAAGAATTGTTTACGGAGATTGGGAAAGGTGCGCCAGTCGAAATACATGGTGCGCGTGATGAGCAGGATGAGGCGCGTTATGTGGCGGGAATTATTAAAAAATCTGGACGTTCGCTGAATGATTTCGCAGTTCTGTATCGTACAAATGCGCAATCGCAAGCTTTTGAAAAAGCGTTCATGGAATATCGGATACCATATAAGTTGGTGGGCGGGGTGCGTTTCTATGACCGTAAAGAGATTCGAGATATTGTGGCATATTTGCATTTAATCGTAAATCCGCGCGATATTATTTCCTTTACAAGGGTAGTAAACGTGCCAGCGCGGGGAATTGGCGAAAAGTCAGTACAGAAGATTCTAGAGGGAGACATTAATGGTTTGACCGGCAAGGCAGCAAAAGCGTACCTAAAGTTTGCGGATATTTTGGAAGAATTACGTAAGAAGAATGCCGATGGGGCGAATCCGGCCGATATCATTGAAGAGCTATTAAGGAAGATTGATTATCGTGGCTATATCAATGATGGCGACAAGTTGAAGGCGGAAGAGCGAAATGAGAACTTGACAGTATTAGTCGGTGAGGCGGGTGCGTATGCGACTTTGGATGAATTCCTAGCAGATGCGGCTTTGATGTCATCGGCGGACGAGGAAGCGGGGAAGAATGCGGTGACTTTGATGACTCTGCATGCAGCGAAAGGTTTGGAATTTCCGATTGTGTTCTTGGTAGGTTTAGAGGAAGGCCTATTGCCACACGTGCGCTCAATGGATGAGTCGGCGGAGGACGTGGAGGAAGAACGACGTCTAGCTTATGTCGGTATGACGCGTGCGATGCAAGAGTTGTTTTTGAGCTATGCGCAATCGCGTTTTGCTTACGGTGGGCGAAGCTATAATTTCCCATCAAGATTTTTGCAAGACCTAGGTTTTGATCCGTATGGGAGTCATGATTTAGACGGCGACGGCTTTACTAATGACGATTATGGTGAAGAAGATTTTGGCGGTTCGGATAGTCTTTGGACGCGTAAGCCGAGTTGCAGGGGTTCCGTGCCGAAGAATTATGGAGACGAAAAGTACGATCCGTTTCCGCCAGATTTGCCAATTTATGAATAAAAACGTTGTAATATATTTTTAGTTTTTCGAAACCCTTATGCTAAAATAGTATTAGTACTTTTGGGAGGTACTGGTATGCATAT
>CAMJKD010000017.1 GCA_946406315.1 uncultured Candidatus Saccharibacteria bacterium | reverse complement strand
ACCGTCCTAATGACAATGCGCATATTGAACGTTTTAACCGCACCATTCAGGAAGAATGCACTGGTTCATACTATTTAGAAAGTGAATCGTTAGATGCACTCAATATGCGCATCTCCAATTATCTTGACTTCTACAATGACAAAAGAATACACTTGGGTTTAAAGTATATGACGCCTATGCAAATGTTGCAAAGGTGCTGAGTTAATACGCGGCTATTGACATTTTATAGCGTTTGTGCTATAGTGGTATTGATAGCTCTGTTTTTGTGTGCTTCTGTGATTTGGAAGGAGGCGAGGATGGTGACAGACGCTACGCACATCAATGCTATTGAAGCAATGAGCAGAGAAGATTTTCATAAGAAAATCGTCAGAGAAATTTGCTCGAGAAAGGATTTTAGCATCGCCGCCAGTTTCGGAGCCGACGCTCTGAGCAAAGACGAAAAGCTGAACTTGCGCACAGCACTGGCCGCCAACGGCATCCCCCTCGAAGTAACCGAATCTGATATGGCATTAACCGCCACCGTTGACACTATTACGGCTCGCGCCGTAAAGCTTCAGTAGCGCTTCTCCGTCAAAACGACCGCTCCATTCGGAACGGTCGTTCTTTTTTATGCACAATGATTATTATTTATATTTCGCAAGGAAAGTCGAGAGATTTGATTCGCTATTTATATCATCGAGTCGATCATAAACGACACCGTTGCGAACATATATTAAAACAGGGGCGTTTTCTTTGCCAATAGCGACATTTCTTGCCGCAGATTCGGCTTTATTATCTTCATCACCATTGTATTCAAAGTGATAAATATCCGTAACCTCGGCACTTTCTGCCGCAGTTGCTAGACGAGAGCCAAATTCCGCACAGGCGTTGCAATTTTGTTCAGATGCAAAAATGAAACCTGATTTGTTGCTAGTAAAGAAGTCTATCGCCGCTTCTCCACTAATCGTCATAATGCC
Source organism: uncultured Candidatus Saccharibacteria bacterium (assembly GCA_946406315.1). GTDB lineage: Bacteria > Patescibacteriota > Saccharimonadia > Saccharimonadales > Saccharimonadaceae > UBA2834. The sequence continues at coordinate 6,447 of CAMJKD010000017.1, read as the reverse complement.
ATTGGCATCTTTCTGCTGCTTAGAAATAGCCTCCTTAAAAGCGCCCGCTACATTTAATTTTGTTTTAGCTTCAAACTTAAACGACTGAACGAATGCGATTGAGAAGATAAGAGCCACCAATACAGCCGTCAGAATACTCACCAAAATACAGATTGGCAAAATACTACAAAATGATCCGTATTGTTCGGATTTTTTATTTGATTTCTTATTCATTGCGCAGAATTCTCCTATATTGCTTATGTAAATTATATCATAATTCAAAAATACCACCATAGTGGTGGTATTTTTGAGATTAAACTTTATTGATGACTGGAATCACAATCGGAGTATGCCCGGTGGCGTCGAAGAGAATATGCGTAACATCCTCTTTGATTTCTTCTTTCATAGTTTTAATATCATCTTCCGAGGCAATACTGCGATCGGTTTTGGCGCGAAGATAGTGACGAATCTTACCGATTAATTCTTCGGAATTATCTAGATAAATGAAGGCACGCGAGACAATATCTGGCGTCTTTATTAGACGACCTGTTTTCTTACTGAGGGTTAATATTACGACAAAGATACCTTCACGAGAGATATGAATACGATCTTTAACGACCGCTTCGTTAACTTGCCGGTCGGCGTCGTCATATAGCTTATTGCCAACATGAATACGACCGTTCTTGTGGATCGTTTGATCGGGAGTTAACTCGATAATGTCGCCGTCATCTGCTACGATAATGCGATCTTTCGGAATACCAACAACATTCTCCGCCATTTCAGCATTATGCTGAAGCATATAAAACTCGCCATGATATGGCATATAGTTTTTTGGCTGCATATCGGTAACGAATTTGACATGATCCTCAAAATAGGCGTGACCAGATAAGTGCAATGGTCCAATATTAGTGAGATGAGTTTTACCGTTCTGAATCACCTGTGCACCCTCGCGCAGTAAACCACCTACCGTCGAAACAACCTTTGGTTCGTTACCTGGAATTGGGTTAGAACTAAAGACGATAGTATCGGTAGCTTTAATTTTAATGTGGCGATGTGCGCCGGTAATCATGCGATTAAGCACAGCATTCATTTCACCCTGCGAACCAGTACAGACAATCGTAACTTTATCGTCAGGAAGCTTAATAATATCCTCCATCTTCATGATGGTATTTTTGGGAACTTTGATCGCCTTGGCGCGCAGAGCAACTTCCACGTTGTTAATCATAGAGTAACCGGCAAAGGCGACTTTACGACCACGTGCGGCAGCTTCCTTAAGGACGAGCTCGATGCGTTTAACCTGAGACGAGAAACAAGAAATAATAACACGACCACTAGCGTAATGATCCATCACGCGACCCATATTTTCGCCAACATCCCATTCGGAGTGCGGATGCGTACCGGGGCTGTCGATATTAGTCGACTCGTTCAAAAGCAGAGCGTAACCTTCTTTGTCGCGAATTTCAAGTAAACGATCATAGTCAGCTGGCGTATCCATCGGATTAGTCTCAAAGCGCCAGTCGCCAGAAAGCAAGATGTTGCCGTTTGGCGTACGCACGACGATAGAAGTGTTGCCAGGAATGGAGTGCAAAGTATGAATAAATTCTGCAGAAAGATGCTCGGAAAGCTTGATATTTTCATGCTTAAGCGGATCAACTTCGTGGTAGTTCATATCTGGAACATCAGAAAGCTCAGACATTTGTTTTTTAATCATGCCGATCGTAAAGCTAGAACCATAAATTGGCACCAGTGGACCAAAGTATGGCAAAAGATGTTTGCAGGCGCCAATATGGTCAAGGTGGGCATGCGTAAAGAGGATCGCTTTAACGTTTTCGCGATTATCCTCGAGCCACTTGGCGTCTGGCACCATATAGTTGACGCCCGGGTAATCTTCACTCGCAAATAATGTTCCCATATCGATGAGGATTATTTCGCCCTGGTATTCAATGGCGGTCATATTTTTGCCGATACCAAATTCGCCAAGACCGCCAATAGGAATAACGCGAACCGCATCACGATGTTGGCGGGCGGCTTTAATCTGCGCCATCGTAACCTGTTTGCCGTCGTAGCCGTTATAACGAGATTTATTGACTGGAATACCAATAATATGCTGCGTAGCCTGGGCATTGACGTCTTGGCTTAGCATACGCTGATGGTGCACCATTTCGCCCTTACGGGTACTGACTAAAAGATTAACCTCACGTTTTTTATCAGCAGTAGCCGTTTTAGTAGTTTTGCCGTTTTTAGCATTGCCCTTTTTGAGAGTATTTTTAGCGACGTTTTTCGTGGCTTTTGCGGTTCTAGCGGTTTTTTTGACGACAGTTTTCTTGCCGCGCACGAGTTTTTCATCTTTACCACCAGGCGCAAAATTAGCATTAAAATTGCGTTTTTGGTTTTCTTCAAATTGTTTTTTGATGTCTGGAAGGCGTTCGGCGCGCATCTTGAGTAATTTTGCTCTACGTGCAGCCTCGGCCTGCTTTTTATTCTCCATTTGTCCCCTTTGTTAATTAAATTCTAATATTGATTTCCCACACTTAAGGCACAATTCTAGGTCGATGACGATTTCATAACTGATTGTGCTAAAAGTAATAACTTAGTAGTTTTATTTTAACAAAACATAGCTTTTTCGTCAAATAGAAATGGGTCACCCATATGGGTGGCCCGGGGAGCGGAGCGGAGCGGAGTTATTTTTTCTTCTTACCACGCGGTGTCCGATACCATGCAATAAGCTCGGCGGGAGTCTCGATTTTTATCGGCTTAGGCGGTTCGCCGTCCAGACGACGCATCATTTCCTTACCGACATTATCGCGCAGTCTTTTTACGCGACCGCGCACCTTAGTGCGGAAACTGGCTTCGGCAAGCGTGCCGCGAGCCAGCATCTCGAACTGACTAAGATCATTTTCAGTATATTCGATATGCAAGACTTTCAGGGCCTCGCCGATATATCCAAGCAAACGCGTGCACTGACCGTCGTATTTATCGAAGGCGTCCAGGACCTTCTGACGACTGCCATAGTATCTGCCATAAGCCTTCCGAACATCGGGCGGCACCCACTGTCCATTAGTAAGCTGATCCAGCTTATCTTTGATACCACGAGTCTGATTGTAGTTTCCTACAGCATTGAAGAAATCTAAAATCCTGCCGTAATATATATCAGCTCCGTTCAGAGCCTCTCTTGATGTGCTATTGTTCGACACATTATCACCCCCTTTTCTCTATGGCGCGAACAATCGTCAATGCGTCTGTTATATCATACTTTTGACTATAAGTCAAAAAGGAGCCCTTTGCGGGGGCTCCTCGTAGGAGTTAGCGATAACTAACGCGAATTATTTCCGCCAGAGCTTCGCGCGAAAGATAAATATCACGCAGCTGTGTTTCTCCCCCATCTCTCCAGCTAACTCGACAAGCGTATTTGTCATACTTCATATTGTCGCCTTCGCCGCTATAGTTTGAAATAGGAATGCCGAATTCACGCACGTTCCCGTTACCGTCGCCGATACGTACATAATCACCCATTTCGTGGATCATGATAGTTTTTCCGCCATACTGATAAACAAATTCACCATTGATCCCGGCGGATTCAAATTGCCGATCATGAAGGTAGGCATCAAGACCAACAAAGTCTTGCTGACGATATTTCTCTATTTTTGCAAGTGCCTGCCCGTCGGTAGCGTTAGCCATCTGAAAATTGCCGATAGCTGCCGTCACTAACGCAACGCAGACGCAAAGTACTATACAACAAGCTATTACTAAGATTATGCGCAAAAGGCGCAGGTTTTCGCGCGGTCCAGAAGTATCGAATACGCGCGTGCTGAGAATAGGATCATTTGACCGATATCTATCCGATCTGCTCATTTCTCATATCGCTCCTTCCATTGTAATGTGCACCTCAATTGGTATACATAGTATAACATATTCTTCATATTTAGCAACATAACCAATATGAAAATGGCCCTTTTAACAAGGGCCATGGTAGTTGATTGAGGTCGAGAAACGATTAGGAGAGATATGACGCGATAAAGCTCAGGCTAGTTACGATAGCTATTACTGCCGGTACAATCTCGCAACGATGACGGAGTAACGCGTAGATGCGCGAGTGTGGGCATAGCCGTCCCAGAATAATAACGGCTGCGGACCCTTATAGTTATAGTAGTATTCATTGCGACTATCCATACTAGACGCCCTCCTGTTCTTTTCTAGCTCGTATTGCGGTACGTTTCGTTTTTTCGTTCCCATATTCACCTCCAAGGTGCTTCGATAATGCGACTAATATAATATGACATATTTTGACAAAAAATGCAAAATTTGCTATAGTATTGATATACAGATGAAGACCGGCTCGAAAAGAGGCGGTTTTATTAGTGTAAAAGTTAAAGAAAGGAATATATGGATCTAGACTTAAAGCAAATGATCGCGATGGTCGATATTATTGCTGAAGAAAAGAATCTTCCAAGAGAGACTGTTATCGATGTGATCCAGCAAGCAATTGCGGCTGCATGGCGTAAAGATAACGGCGACAAGGATATGGACGTACGCTGCGAGCTCGATTTAAATACTGGCGAAGCAGATATTTATGTCATCCGCGAAGTGATTGAAAATGATGTCGCTTACAATCCTGCCACCGAAATTCCACAATCTGAGGCTAAAGGAAAAGAAATTGGAGACCACGTAGAGGAAAAACACAAAGTTGAAAGTTTTGGTCGCGTCGCTTCCCAGACCGCAAAACAGGTTGTAATTCAGCGCCTGCGCGAGGCTGAACGTGATGCTGTTCTTACAATCTTTGAGGATAAAATCGGTAGCGTTGTAAACGGCACCGTTGTCCGCGTTGAGCCGAAATTAGTTCGCGTAGATTTAGGAAAGGCAACTGGCATCATGCCAAAGAGTGAACAAATAGAGGGTGAATATTATGCCGTCGGTTCGCGTATTAAGGTTTATATAAAGGAAATAGAACGTAACGAACGTGGCGCGCAATTAATCTTGAGCCGTGGCTGTGCCGAATTTATAGAGTATCTCTTCCGCCAAGAAGTACCTGAAATAGAGAATGGCTCGGTCGAGATTAAAGCAATTGCTCGCGAAGCGGGTCGTCGCACAAAGATTGCAGTCGCTGCAACGATGCCTGGCATCGATCCGGTCGGTACGTTCGTAGGCGGTCGTGGTGTACGCGTTCAAGCCGTCATGAACGAGATCGGTGATCGCGAAAAAATCGATATCGTCAACTGGAGCGACAATATTTCCGAATATATCCGCGAGGCTTTAAGCCCCGCCGAAATTCAAAAGGTAGAGACTGATAAAGCTAAAAATAAGAAAGGCGAAATGGTCGACCACGCTACAGTTTACGTCACTAAGGAACAGCAATCGATTGCGATTGGTCGCGTCGGTCAGAATGTGCGTTTAGCCTCTAAGCTAACTGGCTACGATATTGATGTTGAAATCGCCAAAGCGCCAGAGAAAAAGAAGAAAAAGAACGTTGAAGATTCTCTTCTCTCTGCAGTTGAAGAAAGCGCCGAGGAATAAGTCTTTCAAGGCTATATTTGAAAACCACCAGTTTTGGCTGGTGGCTTTTCGTTGCCCGAGACTCTGGCAAGGCTAGCAAATGTTTATTAAATAAGCTTAACGACCAAGCCTCGAATCAATTAAGCTTCTGTCTGCATGGTGGGCGAGAAGAGTGTCTAGGTTTTTAGCGATATCTTCGCTATCGAGGTTTTTGACTAGATTATCTACATCTGCGCCGTGGGCGAGGAGAGTGTCGAGGTCTCTGGCGATACGCCAATGATCGAGGTTTTTGACTAGATTATCTATATCTGCGCCGTGGTCGAGAAGAGTGTCGAGGTTTTCGATGATACGCCAATGATCGAGGTTTTTGACTAGATTATCTATATCTGCGCCGTGGGCGAGAAGGGTGTCGAGGTTTTCGGCGATATCTCTACTATCGAGGTTTTCGACCAGATTATCTATATCTATATCTGCGCCGTGGTCGAGGAGAGTGTCGAGGTTCCAGATGATATCTTCGCTATCGAGGTTTTTGACTAGATTATCTACATCTGCGCCGTGGGCGAGGAGAGTGTCGAGGTCTCTGGCGATACGCCAATGATCGAGGTTTTTGACTAGATTATCTATATCTATATCTGCGCCGTGGGCGAGAAGAGTGTCGAGGTGCCCGATGATATATTCACTATCGAGGTTTTTGGCTAGATTATCTATATCTATATCTGCGCCGTGGGCGAGAAGAGTGTCGAGGTTTTCGATGATAGTATAACTATCTAGATTGCCTACTATCTTATTAATATCTTCCCCATTCCGTAATGGAATGGCTATTGTTTTGGCGAAAGTCACACGTGGATCTTCCTTATTATATGTATCGAGAGTACGAATTGGGCCATTAATAAATGCGATATCTTCTTCAGTTAATTCTTCGCCACGACGCCATTTATGGTCGATTTCAATGAGGCGCTTTTTATCTTTGAATGCTTC
>CAMJKD010000016.1 GCA_946406315.1 uncultured Candidatus Saccharibacteria bacterium | reverse complement strand
CTTGTTTGTTAGCAACAAATTATACCAACTAAAGAAATTAAAGCTAGTATGTGACAATAATGCCGTCGTTGCACTCGCCGCAATATGAGTTACGTTTGACGGTTTCGTCGTTAGTGTTAATTTGTCCTGTAAGTCGCAGTATTCCAATAAGGTTGGCAACTGCGTTTTGATCGTCTGTTGTGGTATCCTGCTCCACACTTTCGTCTCCTTTTTCGGGGAGACCAATAAAGCATCCAAAACATGGTCGTACCTTTTTATTAAAGTTAATAATTACGAGCCATGACTTTCCTCCACAAAGACTTATCGTCTTGCGACCATTATATGTCAGCGGTTCAATAACGCAAGCATAAGCAATTTGTACTAGTTGAAGAATAGTTCGAACCAAGCTAGAATGCGACAACCCTATGGAGATTTGCCGCAATCAATAGATATCAGCTAGAAGATATTCTGGATTTGAGAAGCGTTGTCAGCTTATTATTCGTATCGTAAGCCGGATACGATATTGTTGTTTGATGATAATGTCGTAGTTACAATACTAGCTATTGCTGTGGAGCTAATAAATAAAGCTATTACTTCAATTGAAGGCCATATATTGACGGTAAAGATATTAGTTTCGATTGTTTGATTGTAGATTGAGAAAATTGAGGTCAACTCATGGGCTAATATATTGCTAAACATAGCATTTGCTAGCCAACCTATTGATATGGCAATAATAGTAGCAAGTATGATAGTTACGACAGAGACTATTAATGTTTGCGTGAAGTAAACTTGGACAAGATGTGTTCTTCTAAAGCCTATTGCTTTATAAATTGATATCTCTTTCTTCTCGGAGCTTATAGATCGAAGGATTATTATTATAGTTGTTGCGATTGCTAAAGCTACGGTCGCTATTGCCACTATTAGTACTATTGTTTTAGTTATGGATGAAATATCCGCAAGAATAAGGCTTTTATTGTCGTATGTTAAGTAAAAGGGGGCACTTTTATCTAGGCATCCTTTAGAGCTATCTTTGCAAGACTGCTCGTTTACAAATCGCTCTGTAGTATATGCGTCATTAAATTCTACAAGGTAACCGCTTGATACTCCATATATATCTTTAATCTTACTATAGTCGTTGAACAGTTCGCTCAAAGCCTGCTGGTTGGCCATGTAATATGATTTTGGAATTAGCGGAGTACTGATATCTATTTTTCCTAAATCTTTTATTAAGCCAAATAGACTTGTAGTGTTATCGTCCTGTTCGTTGCCGGTTGGAATGACTCCGATTACCTTGAAAACAATTTTCTTTTGCTTTGGCTCCTCGTATTCGTTAAGCGCCTTTTGATATGCGATATTTCTATCATCGTATTGTTTTTCTATGGTACTTCTTTTATCGGATTTAATAGAAACGGGGCCGCAAGCGATAGTTGGGTTTTCATATACTATGCCTGATAATTCATTATTCTTTGATTGCTCAACATTGAATAATAATTGTTTCGATGCATTATTCCGATAACAAGCTTCGTATTCTTTGCCAATTATGTTTTTCTTCACATCTTCATAATCATTCGCTCCCTCCGAGTTCTCTATGCCGAGATACTTTTCGGCAGTTTTCTGCGATACGATAATCGGCACTGAAGAGCTCCTTTGATCCATTGTTTCACCAACGAAATCTTTATATATAGCCTCGTCTAAAACCTGAAAGCCGTTAAGGGTGCTTTCTTCGCTTGGAGAAGAAGCTGTTTTATATTTTGTAAGATCCTCTTTTCCATCGCTAAGCAGTGCGATTGTCCCGTTAGCGACCAGATTGTGCCATTCATAGATACTTTTATAATCATACTCGTTGAGTACTCTTTCGAGCGCTTCGCGTCCTTCGTCTAGACCTAGATTATCAATGTAATCACTTATCGCGTTTTGCCCGTATTTTGTCCAAGGGCGAAAAACCCTTTCGCCTTCGACATATTCAGTCGGCTTTTCTTCTGTAGCCTCGTCGTATTCGATATCGAACTGTTTCGCAATTTTAGACTTGTTAGCTACCGATTCTTTGTATAATTTTTCTGATAAGTCCCATACCTCATGATTGCTATTTAATACCGAGTTATACGTATAGCGGGGGCTTGTCACTCGGACGAGATATTTACCACTCAGACTATTTGAGCTGTATTGCTCTAAATCATTTTCAAGTGCGCTTGACGTGCCTAATAATAAAAGCACGACCGCTATTAGAAACGACTCTATTATAATGACAGTAGCAAACCATATTTTATGCGAGCGAATTTTAGATTTTGATAGAAGCATTGCATCGAAAATACTCAACATACTCTACCGTCCTTTATGTTTATCACCCTGTCGGCTAGCTTAGCAATACTTAGATCGTGAGTAATCATTATGATAGTAAATTTATACTTTGTCTGCAATGTTTTTAATAAGTTCATTATTCTTGCCGTGTTTACTGAATCTAAGTTGCCAGTCGGCTCATCGAGGAAGAGAACTTTTGGGCAATTGACGATTGCGCGTCCTATCGCTGCCCTCTGTTGTTCACCGCCAGAAAGCTGGCGTGGAAATTTATTAAGTAATTTTTCCACGCCAACAGCCGCAGCGACCGCCTTTACTCTATTTTTGCGTTCTTCTTTTGTGAGCTTACTTAAAAATAGCGGGATTTCCAGATTTTCAGCAATTGTTAAATGCGGTTCTAGATAGAAAAATTGAAATACAAACCCGCATTTTTTATTCCGTATTGCTGCGATCTGTCGATTCGATAGTCGTTTTATGTTCTGGCCATCAAACAATAGTTCGCCCGAGTCTTGAGTATCCATGCACCCTAAGATATGCAAAAGCGTACTTTTACCACTTCCACTCGGGCCGACGATTGCAAGATACTCAGATTTACCGACCTCAATAGAGATATCTTTTAATACTTGTTCTTTTCCGAATGATTTACGTATATTCTTCGCTTCAATAATACCCATCTTTATGCTCTGTAGCAATACCAAGAATAAGGATCATTAAAGTCATCATAGGCTGCTTGTGCGCCAGAGCCGTATTCGCGCCTACATTCAGTATTTAAGTTTAGCTCAACGTAACCCGTATGAATGTTATTGAGGTAGCATCTCCATCCCATTACGTTATAGCTGTTACTTAGGACGAAGACTTCCCAAGAATAAGCAGCGTTATATTGATACTTGCATGCGTTATATACCGAGACACCTCCTAATCTAGTATATGCACTGGCGGGTTTCGCGTTTGCAATGCTCATAGCCGCTGTTAAAGTTAATACAAGTATGCCCGTAACAATTCGTTTACCGCGCATAATGACCTCCTCGTTTAATACTTTTATTATAGGATGAATTAAATCGTTAGTCAATATGAGCAGAAGTGTTCAAAAAGTCGGTTTTATCCACAACTCTATAATATTTTGTCGCTCATTATCAAGAAAAATCTTTGCCTCTGTTTCTTGCATAACAACTTTCAAAAACCGCTTGCAATCAATCGGTGACTATCTATTGGCTTATCACCGAGATATGTCGTTAAAGTCGTTGCCGTAGTGGTCAATATCTTCCGGTTCAGCCCATAGTAAAAGCTCGTGGACGCGCCACTTTCCGATAAGAACATCTGGACTATTGTGTCGTTCGCATCGCGATTATTTAGTGCGCGTGGGATGTATGAAAGCGTAAAGTAATATAACTGCCGTCTTCGCTATCAAGACGCGCAAAAACGCGCTTACTGCGCCCAAAAAGGCGTATATCGAAGCGTTGCGCGAGCGTTTCGAGGGAATACTCTTTAAGTTCGCGATCGCGTCGCGAACGGGCGATTCCATTAGTTCTATGCGCTCGAACTTGTCGTAATCGCGCGAATTAAATCTGCCGTTATGCTCGAGCATAAAACTTTCAAGCTGCCCGCATGCCGCGCCTTGTTCCCCACGACTATCATAGCTCAGCATTTCGACTAAAACTCACACTACTCCGTCGCTTTTTCGCCTGGGCTAGTAATGGCGATTTGTCTAAAATGGCACTATCCTGGATCTAGGGCGAATTCGCCGGACTTATATTTTCTGTTCGGCCATTTCGTAGGCTTCTTCGACGCTTTCGGTTTCGATCTCGAAGTCTTTCGCGCAGGTTCCTTCTATCGTAATTGTGTATTTCATAATCGGATCTTATGATCGTTTTGCAATAAAGTCCAGGCCACATATGGTGCTATTTTTCACCGATTGTGTACAATCGGTGCCACCCCTGTTGAGCCCACAAAAACACCGCTTGTGTACAAGCGGTGAATCATCGTGTTTTCGCCCATTTCTATCCACTTGTAAACAAGTGGAGTTACCCCTGTTAAAGTTAGCTATTTGAAAAGGCTACAGCTTCATAGATTCTTTACATGAATACACTTATGTTTGTAATTGTTTATGGCCGGGGCTATATTTAGAGGATATTTTCCAAAACACCATTTTTCTGTAAAAAAATAGCAAAATATATTGACTTTGGAAAATATCTGTGCTATAATCAACATAACTAATGAAAGGACTCAATGAGGCTACGCAGCTTTAGTGTGACCAACTATAGGTCTTTTAAGGACTCTCAAAAGATAGAGTTTAGCGATGGACCTAAGAATGTCACCGCAATATATGGCCCTAATGGTGCCGGTAAAACTAACCTCTTTAAAGCAATGATGTTTTATAGAGATTTTATTCGCATGTCTACTCGCTTTGAGGGGCAGGCGATGCGATATGAGGACTTCATGCTTAGTACTTCTGCAGGAAAGAATCCAACTTCTTTTGAGGCAGAGATGGAGAAAGACGGAAAAGTATATCAATATGGTTTCTCATTACTGTTAGGTGTAGTTAAGGATGAATATTTAAAAGTTCGTAGCAAGAACGACTCTAGTTTCGATACAGTTTTCCGCCGTAATTCTATGAATAAGGAAGATAGATATGCTGAGAAAGGTTTTGGCAATGACCTATTAAAGCGCACGCGCCCAGATGCACTAGTGCTGACTAAGGCATGGGAAGACAATAATAAATACGCAAAAGATGTTTTCGATTGGTTAAATAATTTCAATCTAATCAGTGGCGAACAGCTCACGGCTTTGACCGCTAAAAAAACTATGGAAGATTCTGCTTTTAAGCAAAAAGTTCTTGAGCTTCTACGCAGTGCAGATATGTCTATTCAAGACCTTGTAGTGTCTACGGTGGAATTGCCAGAAAAATTCTATAAGGATTTGCCATTTACTGAAGAATTTAAGGCCAATATGGATAGAAAGAGCTATGAGGTTTCTACATTGCATGTAATTCATGACGAGAACGGTGTGGTTTCCGGCGTTAAGAAATTTGATCTCGCGGCGCATGAATCCACTGGCACGAAGCGGTTCTTCGACATGGCTTACCCTCTCCTCGATACGATAGAGAATGGAAAGATATTGTACATAGATGAGTTTGAAAATAATCTACATCCGGCGGAATGCAAGTTGCTTGCAAAGCTGTTTGAAGATCAGAACAATAGCAAGAAAGCTCAATTAATAGTAAATACTCACTGTACTCAATTGCAGAACCAGCTAGGTAAAGAAAATATTCGTTTTGTAAGCAAGAATCATAATGAAGAATCAAAAATAGAAACAGCGCCAAATTATATAAGAAATGACGACGTCTCAATTGAGAGAAAATATAATAAAGGCTTGCTAGGCGCAACGCCAAATGTGAGGTTGTAATGTTGTATCTAGCTATATGTACTGAAGGCGAAAATAGCGAGCCTGCTTTTATTAGGGAGCTAGACAGGGTTTTTAGTGGTCAATCAATTAACCAAAGTGGCGCAAGTGTTGCTGTCGTGCCCGTGCCGCTAAATGGTGTTCACGGGCATAATAAGATAATTGAAGCCGCCAATGAAGCATTAGATCTGGGGTTTCAAAAGAGGACGGACGGACCCTTAAGCGATTTTTCCAATGGAGATAACCTAGAAAAATGGTTGATATGCGACTACGATTACATGGAGAAGCATGGTGTTATTCTTGAAGAGTTCGAAATGATGGTACATGAAGCCGGCTATAAGCTAGTGATTAATAGACCGAATTTTGAATTCTTCGTCTTGGCGTTATTGGCCGGTCTAGACGTGGCTGTAGCCGAATCGCCGTCCAACTACGAAAATGCTATCAATGTAGCCGCAGAAACTATTAACGCTTCTAATATCGAGAAAGGTTTCTCGGACGGAATGATGATCCCCAAATATTCAAAGAGGCACTATGCAGTACCTACTTTCTTTGGCAAGCTACTTGATTATAATCAAGACTTAGTCGAGGAGTTCTGTAAGATAAAGTTCGATAAGGCGTCAGAACGTTTTACGGATATGGCTAAGATTATTAATAGAATTAAAGAATTGCGCAATAGCTAATACTCTCGCAATGACATTGTAGGAATAAGTTATTCCTTTACATTGGTTCAATGTTCATTTCCTTGTGATTCCCGATCGGAACGTAACATCTACTAAAACAGGGTAGTCCTTCTTCGGTATGACCTTTGTCTTAGGGTTATATTCAGGATGCAAGGCTAGCCAATCAACTACGCAATAGAGGCGGCGTGTCATCTCGTCTGCTGCATCAATAAGTTCTCTGCAACGTTCACCATGTGAATAAGCCCTAATCAGTGTATTCAAATAAGAAAGTACCGGATGCCTTTTCTCTCGAAGAGCCATCTTTGACCGGAACTTCACGTTGAAGAACAAAATCAAGTTTAGTAAATTCGCCGTTATCAAATCTCAAAAGATGTGGGTATACCTCGAAATCAAAATTAATATAGTCGGCGTCAATTAAAACATATTTCTTGTCGTTCTTATCGCGAAAAAGATAGACCCAAGTATCGGGTTCCACCTGATAATGATTGCTTTCGACGAGGTCTTCGCAATCATACGCAGCTATTATTTTTTTTCGTTCTGATTCCGATAAATACATGTCGTTATTATGCCATAAAAAGAAAAGGCCAGCAACTAGGGCTGACCTTTAAAGTATTTGGCAGGTAAAAATGAATTAGATTTTGTGCGTTTCCGCGTTCGCGCCGTATTTTTTATCGGCATTTTCATCAATCAGATAGTCGTGCTTGTCAGTGGCCCAAGCGTCTCTAAGATAAGTAACATTGCCGTTTACGTCAATAGTAGCATGACCATGACCAAGACCATCTCCTGCAGCATTCAAACCACCAAAATATACGTCGATTTTACCGCTTCCATCTTTTTTAGGAACGACCTTAGCGTCTTGTCCAAAGATGGTCCCGAGATAATGGGTATTTGATTTAATGAGCGCCATATTGACTTTATTCACCGCACGCTGCTTTGTTGCGGACCTTTCGGACTTCACTTCTTCGAGCTTACGATTGAATGCGGCTTGGGCTTGCTTAAACTGCGCCTGAAGACGATCGAATTCGGCTTTAGCCGAATCGCGCTGAGCTTTTAGTCTTTTGAATTCTGCCTGCGCAGATTCATGGCGCGCCTTAGCCGATTCGAAAGCAGACTTTGCAGAGTCGAATGCGTAGGAACTAATTCTCGGGGCTGATGCCTCAGCGTTCGCCTTGGCCTGTTTAACTTCGCGAGTGAGTTCGGAAATTTCGGCATTCAGTGCGTCGCGACGATCCTTATGCTCGTGTCCTTGCTGAGAATAGTAGGGAGCCTCAGATTTATCGCCGTACTGATACGCATTACTGGCTTGTTCGAAGCAATCCTGCATAGCACGATGCTCAGCGTCGGCTTCATACTTCAGCGATTCGATTCTGGAATTATTATAATCACGAATGCGACCGTATTCATCCCAGACAGAATCACGATGAGAGTAGGCAGATTGTCTTGCCTCGAACTCACGGTTCATATGCTCTCTAGTGCGGGTGCGTTCATTCCAAGCCGATTGCATAACATCGTGAGCTATATTGGTTCGTTCCCGTAAATCCTTAAATCTCTGGAATGCAGCCTGTTTCTGTTCGAAAAGTGACTGCTGCTCCGTCTTTAATCTGTCCAATTCTGGATTTCTTGGCATACATAATCACCAACCTTTCAAAATAGTAATGTACGCTTGATGTATACTAACCAAATACTGTATTAATTATAACATAATTCATTAAGTTTGTAAATGTAGGCAGGAAAGCATTTCATAAAAGTCCTAATGGAGTGAGCTACACTTAAAGCATCTTCAAGCGAATACCAACAACTCCATACTCTGCCTGTTTTTCTGGAGTATAGAACTCACTAAGCACACTAAGTAGCTCTTCCTTTGTCATGGAAGCATCGGCAAGAATAGAAATATCGAAATCTTCAAACAAGTCCTTAAAGGAGTTGTAGCGGAGAAGACCGATAACTTCAGCTTTTAATTTATCATTTTCAGACTTAGAAAATTCAATAATATCTCCAAGCTCTATCCGGCTTCGTTTTTCATCATAAAGACGAAGCTCAATACGTTTTGTCCCTTCTTTCATGAAATCGAAGTATTGTGGTTGCAAATTCATTTCATGTGTTTTCATATTTTATATTATGCCATGAAATCTCTTTCGTTGACACTGTATTATGAATATTTTATAAAATGTTTACACTATCTCGATTTAGAACTGTATTTACTCCAGTAATTCTTAAAAGTTCGAATCTCTTTGCCTGTATATGTATACCTCGGAACTCGCACGGCATCAGAATAGGGTAGTCCTTTTTAGGTATAACCTTGATCTTCGCCGTGTATCTGGGGCGATCAATACGCCAGTCCACTACCATGCAAAGCCGAGAACAACATCTACTCGCCCCTCACCAAACGAAGAACATATTAAGCTCGTTGTTGGGCGGCTTTTTATACTAAATATTATAGTTAGCATCAATCATCCAATGCCCCCTAATTCTAAACGCCGGGATAGTTCCACGAATGGCCTTATTAGTGGCAGACTGGAGATTAATGCCGTTGTTTTTAGCCCAATCGGCAACTGGGATGATTTTTTTAGCGGTAAGTTTTGTGATACGGCGATACAGAGCCTCAATCAATAAGCCTGCAAATAGCTCGGTTAGTTTGTCTATTTTATTAGTCTTGGCATATTCATCAAGAGCAGGGTAATATTCATCGAATTTCGATTTATTCGGGATAATAATTGGCGGCAAACCAAGCATGTCTAATTGCTCGTTCGTAAGCAAACGTCCAATGCGGCCATTACCATCACCGAATGGGTGAATGTTTTCGAATTCTGCGTGAAAGTAGGCAATTTTCTCCAAGAAATATTCGCCGCTATCAGAGTTATAATCTCTAACCAAATCATGCATAAAACCATTTACGAATTCTGGGTTAGCGCCAATATGCGTACCGACACGTACCCACTCTTTACCAGAACGAAAACGACCAGCGATCTCGTCACGAATATTTGTAAGTAGGGTTTTGTGCAATTTCAAGATTAACTCTACGAAAATCTCTTTTTCTGGATTATCCATCAGGTATTCTATGGCGCTAGCGAGATTCTTTGCTTCATAAATCTCGCGAATTTCATGATCGCTGCGGATTTGGTTGCGAATCAGAATGTCTTCGGTATCCTCAAGTGTAAGGGTAGAGTTTTCGATAGCGTTTGAGTTATAAACCATTTCCGGAAGTTCAGAAATAGTAATCTCTTTAACAGCTTCTTTATACTTGGCGGCTAGCTTACGATATTCCTCAGATAAGCTATTAATTCTATCTCTTGT
>CAMJKD010000015.1 GCA_946406315.1 uncultured Candidatus Saccharibacteria bacterium | reverse complement strand
CCGAACACAGAAGTCAAGCCTGGTAGCGGCGATTATACTGCTTTGCGGGAAACTAGCAAGATGCCGAATTATACGAAGAAGCCACCCCAACGGGTGGCTTTTCGTCTTTCTAGACGAAGTCTAGGAAAGCGAAAGGTCACGCGAAGGGATGGAAGGAACTTTTGTTCCCTGATTGCGCAGCAATCACTTCTTCGTATAACGACCGGGCGCATCAGCCCCGGGAGCATTATACTTTTTTATAGCCACCCCAACGGGTGGCTTTTCGTCTTTCTAGACGAGACTTTTTTGAAGCGTAAGCATAATTACTGTAAAATGATAAATAAGATGAACAAAAATACGAAGCGGGTTAAGGAGCCTGAGTATAGCTATGGTCCATTAAAATTATTTTTGAAATCTATCAAATATTGCGCCAATTATCGTTGGTACTTTACTATTGCAACAATCGCGTTCATAGTTTCCGTAGCCGAGGGGGTTGTTGTTCCGATAATTGGTGCTCAAATCGTCCTTAACATCTCTAATGGCGTCCTGGATCAAATTATTCTCTCAGGTGCGCTTCTTCTAGCGATTAATCTCATCGAAGATGTAGTGCGTATGGGGAGATTGTACATATGGCAGAAAATTGAGCACGGCACATTGCTTGGTCTACAACAGGCGCTAATACGTGAGACTTTGAAAATCCAAATCGAAGAAATCGATAAAGCTGGAACTGGCAAACTAATTGAGCGACTTACAGCTGACGCTAACGAAGTCGCCTCGATTTTTAGCGATTATGCCTATTGGTTGGCATACGTAGCTTCTAATGTCGGCATTATGGTTACGATTTTCATCTTAAGTCTACCAATGTTTTTTGCCGCCCTATTAATTGCACTTTTATGCTTCGCTGTCAACAATGCACGTATTGCTAAGATGACTGAAATGCGAAAAGTCTTAAAAATTAGCCGAGAAAAGCGTACTGGTATGGCATCTGAGGTTATTCGCGGAGTACGTGATATTAAGACGCTTAATGCTAGCGAAGCTATATCTCGCAGTATGGGGCGGCGAATCAAAGAGACTGCAAAGCATGAGTTGGAAATTTACTCAATCAATCGCCGTTTTCAACTTCTCGAGGCTATAACATATGACACGACGGGCTTTTTAGCTTTGGCATTTGGATGTTTTCTGTTCTCTCAAGGACAAATTACTATACCGACACTCCTAGTAATATATAATTATTTGCCATCAGTGCGCGATTTATTTTATGGCGTAGCCTGTGTCTTGGATAATAATAAGAAGCTTATACTCTCTGGTAATCGTCTATTTGAAATAATTGAAGATAGAGTTTTTAGGAAGGAAAAATTTGGTCCAGTCAGCCTCCCTGAATTAGAAGGTAATATTATATTTCAGAATGTTCATTTTTCATTTAATAAGAAACCAGTCATTAACGGTCTAAACCTAAGCATCAAAGCCAACCAAAAGGTTGCTGTTGTCGGGAAAAGTGGAGCCGGTAAAACTACTATCATGAACCTCTTAACGCGCATTTACGACATTGATGAAGGAGTGATTACGGTAGATGGAGTTCCAATTAAAGAGCTCGATCGCAAGACGTTAAGGGGTGGCATTTCGGTCGTAACGCAGCAGCCGTATTTATTTAATTGCTCAATTAAAGAAAATCTTCGTCTTGCTAAAACAAATGCAACTTTGTCAGAAATGCGCGAAGTATGTAAATTGGCGCGTATAGATGATTTTATCATGTCCTTACCGAACGGATATAATACTGCGTTAGGTGAGGGTGGCGTGATATTGTCGGGCGGTCAAAAACAGCGTATTGCAATCGCCCGCTCCTTGCTCTCGGGCGCCCGAATAATTCTTTTCGATGAGGCTACTAGCGCATTAGACAATGAGACCCAGGCTGATATTCAATCTTCCCTAGAAGACCTGAAGGGGAAATATACTCTAATTGTCGTGGCGCATCGGCTATCGACCATCATTGACAGTGATACAATTTTTGTCTTAGATGGCGGAAAACTTGTCGATAGTGGAACGCATAGGGAGCTACTGCGCGACTGTCAGGCCTATCGCAGGCTGTACGAAAAAGATACAACACGGAGCGCTGTTTAATATAAGATATTATCTTTTATTTTTCTTCTTAGCCTTTGGCGTAGCTTCAGCCAGCCATGCAATAGTCACCGAACCGACAAAGTTACCTACTACACAAAGCGGAATCGTCCAGCTCCAATTGACGGCGGCGCCAGCCGTAATGACGTTCGCAATACTATGTTGGAAACCGGCCAGAATAAATAATGGCACGCCGATAAAAACACCCCAAATCGAGCCGAGTTTATAACATTTTACGGCGATATACATTATCATGCCGCAAAAAACACTGCGTAGGAAAAAACCCAGCGATAAATCCCAAGAATTAAACTTTGCTACCGCCGCTTCGTGAATAGCTGGGTCGGCTAGGCTAAACAGCCAACCGATAATCCAGCCAGCAATTAGGTTTGTAATTAAAATAATGCCTAAATCGCGCCATTTTTTATCTTCTAATATAAATCCGCATTTGCCAGTAAATAAGTTAGCGCCAAGCATGCATACGCCGTATAAACCTAACGCAAATAGAAATGCGCCAAGTGGTGTGCCGATTTTTAGAAGTACATAATCTCCCAGGCCGATTAAAAAGCTTGCTAAAGTTGCCCCCTTTATTAGTTGTTTCATATGCCTCCAAATATTAATTATTTATCCCACACTTTTCGAATCGACAGCTCTTCCTGTTCTCCTGTCAATGTGCCACGAATGCCATCGAGTACTTCGCGGTCTTTTATTTTATCAACATTGCCGAAGCGCACTAACGGGATGCCCGCCGTGAAGAAGAGGCGGTCAATTTCTGCATTATGCTCAATGCGCGCTTCGCTCTTGCGTGATCTGTCGTCCAATTCAATTGCGCAGATTATTTCTCCGCTTTTTTTGCTTATCAGGACAAAACTGATATATTTTCCACTAATATGCCTTAAGGAAGCACTCCAGTTTTGGCCTTTAACTTTATGATTTAATAACGCCGGAAGACTAACGCGGGGGACGATAAACCAATATCTTCCCACCAGAACATTTAAACGATGGAAAAATTGGTTTTCTTGTTCGGTCATTAAGTATTTTCTCGAATAATAACGATGGTTTGATCTCTTGATTTCGGCTGGCTTTGTGCCATCTTTGCGAGCTGCAATTATTTCTGGTGCTTTAGATAGCGCAAACAATACCACAGCCAAACCGCCCACAATTAACGCAGTCTTTAAATCCATAGATATATTATACCCGATTATATTAATCTCTTAGTCTTTTAATAAAAGCACTCTTATCGAATTGCCGCCAAACCCATTCAACCGTATTTGTTGTTAAACGTAAAATGAAAATCGAGAAAATTGCTAGTGCGCCACAGATTACCCAGCTTTGCAGGGCCATTCTTGCCATGCCGAAGAAAGCTGGAACGAACGCGTAGCATAGTGCGAGGCCAACAACGCAAAGACATATTACGACTTTCTTGTAGGTGTCGATTGGCTTGGAGGCACGTATAACCATCATCATGCCTACTACCATTAATAAGAAGGTACAGCTAGTAGAGACATCAAGTTGACTGATGTTGAAAATCCACCCTAAAATCACCATCATCATTACTACAATCATATCGGTAAGACCACCCGGTGCTGCGCGTTTTAAAATATTGCTGACGAAGCTACCCTTAATTAAATCATGGTTTGGCGCCTGCGATAATAGAAAGCCTGGAATACCAATCGTGAATGCGCTTACTAAAGATATTTGCGCCGGAATAAATGGATACGTAATTGCGAAACAGATAGCTATCACGCTTGTTATAAAAGAGAAGACATTCTTAACCAAGAATAAGCTACCAGACCGTTCGAGGTTATTAACAACGCGACGTCCTTCGGCAACAACTTCTGGCATTCGCGAAAAATCCGACTCTAAAAGTACAACTTGTGCCGCTTGTACTGCCGCATCGCTACCGCTCGCCATTGCGACAGAACAATCCGCATCTCTTAATGCTAAAACATCATTTACGCCATCGCCAGTCATCGCAACCGTCTTTCCGTCAGCTTGCATAGATTTTACGAATTTACATTTTTGCTCTGGCGTCACGCGTCCAAAAACTGTATATTTTCGCATCGCCTCGTCAATCTTGGCGTCCGTATCGAGCATTGAGGCATCGACATAATGCTCCGCACCTTTAATGCCAGCTTTTTTTGCGACTTCAGAAACTGTGCGTGGATTGTCACCAGAAATTACTTTTATAGCTACGCCTTGGGCTGCGAAATAGCTAAAAGTTTCCGTAGCGCTCTCGCGGATTGGGTTTGTAATTAAAACCAGTGCTAGTGGCGTAATTTTCGCCGTTAATTTTCGACCATCGGCCGAATCGTCATATTGACTAAATAACAATACACGGTAACCTTTTCCGCCATAATCATCGATTTGTTTTTGATATTTACCATAATCGTCACCCAACACAAATTCTGGCGCACCCAACACATAGCTTTCTTTTTCAAAATTGACGCCACTATATTTAAATTCACTTGAAAAACCAGATATGCTTGTAGCTTTCCGTCCCGTTGGTTTTGTGAAGTATTTTTTCATTGTTTCCATCGTAATGTTATCGGCGGATTGCGCGGCAGCAAAGTCGCTCAAGAGTTTGACTAATTCGTCGCGGCTATATTTTTTACTTAATAAAATTACATCATCAACGCTCATGGTGTTGTCGGTAATTGTGCCAGTTTTATCAACACACAACACATTGACGCGTGCTAATGTTTCGATACTTTTCATATCATGTAATAACACTTTCTTCTGTGCCAACTTCATCGCACTGGCAGCGAGGGCTATGCTAGAAAGTAGGAAAAGACCTTCCGGAATCATGCCAATTACGGACGCAACCGCCGATTGGACGCTACGCTGAATATCGACATGATTCAGGAAAAAGTTTTGCGCAAACATTGCCAAACCTATCGGTATAATCGCAATTCCAGCAATTGTGACGATTTTATTTAATGAACGAATAATTTCTGATTGTTCTTTCGTCTTAATTTTTTTCGCTTCCAGGGTGAGTTGAGAGATATAAGATTCTGCCCCCACTTTCGTTAACTGTGCATAGCATTCACCGGAAACGATATAGCTACCACTCATCAGTTCATCGCCGGGAATCTTATGTATTTCGTCCGCCTCACCAGTCAAGAGAGACTCATTTACGGCCGCTTCGCCAAATAAAACTATAGCGTCGGCTGGAATCTGGTTACCTGCCCGAAATATCACGACATCATTTTGAACTAAACGTTCGGCATTTATGCTAATCTCTTGCCCTTCGCGGATGACATTTGCGGTTGGCGCATTAAGCATTGTTAGTTTATCGAGAACGGTCTTTGCGCGCATTTCCTGAAAAATGCCGATTAAAGCATTCGCAATAATAATTGGCATAAAGGTAATATCACGGTATGATTTTACGGCAATCAGGAGAATGGCAATTACTAAGAAAACAAAGTTAAAATAAGTAAAAACATTACTTGCGATAATTTCTTTAACGGTCTTGCTCGGCGGTTTAACTGCAACATTTATTAAGCCCGCGCGCCGCATAGCGTGGACCTGTTGCTTTGTTAGACCTTTCTTATAATTAACTTTAATCTTTGCATTCACCTTATAATTATATCTCAAAAAACTTGTTATATAATGATAAGCATAATGTCTAATTATTATAAACAAAGTATTAAAGAGATTGAGCAGAACCTTAAGACGAGCGCTCGCGGTTTGAGCGCCAATGAAGTATTAGCTCGGCGTCGCAAATATGGCGCAAATACGTTACCGAAAAAGAAAAAAGATGGTATTTTAAAAATATTTCTCGGCGAATTTGTCGACCCAATTATCATACTTTTATTAATAGCAATTGTAGTTTCATTTTTCGTAGGTGAAATAATTGATGCTATTGCCATTATTGTTATTGTGCTGGTCGATGCCATTATTGGGACTTATCAGGAAAATAAAGCTAATAATACGGCCGATGCACTTTCTGAGCTCGTAAAAGATGAAGTGCGCGTTGTCCGGGACGGGAAAGAAGTATCTATCGGCGTTGAAGATTTAACGATTGGCGATCTGGTTATTTTAGAATCTGGCGACAAGGTTAGTGCCGATATGCGCATTATTGAAGCGCATAATTTTACCGTAGATGAATCGATTCTGACCGGAGAAAGCGTGCAGGTTGTCAAGACCGCAGATCCGCTCATGAAAGAGAAACTATCTATTTCCGATCAGGAAAATATGATATTTTCTGGCACTACGGTTGTTTCTGGTCGTGCTCGAGCTTACGTGGCGGAAATTGGCCTTGACACTGAACTTGGCAAAATTGCGAATACACTCGCCTCTACAGATGACGAAAAATCTCCGCTCACAATTCGCGTTGAAAAATTTAGTAAACAAATCAGCGTAATAGTGATAGCTGTTGCAATTGTTATTGCAATTCTGCTTATAGCAAAACATACGCCTGGGCACGAAATATTATTAACCGTGATTGCGTTTGCCGTTTCAGCAATGCCAGAAGGCTTGCCGCTCGCATTAACGATGGCGCTCACGATTGCCGCCAATAAAATGTCGAAACAAAATGTTATCGTGCGTAAGCTGAACGCTGCCGAATCGTTAGGCAGCTGTACGGTCATTGCTTCAGATAAAACCGGCACGCTCACTGTCAATCAGCAAACCGCCAAACGTATTCTCCTCCCAAACGGCGAAGAATACCAAATCGAAGGTACTGGTTATGAGACGAAAGGAAAGGTGAAAGGGAATATCCTCGAGTATGCCGAAGAAATTGGTCTTTATGGCGCATTAAATAACGAAGCAGATATTTCTGGCAAGACGCCAATTGGTGATTCGATTGACATTGCTTTTCTTGTCATGGCGGAGAAACTTGGCGTCAAAACTAGAGGCATTAAGATACTTGAACGCATTCCGTACGAATCGGAGAATAAGTATTCCGCTGTTTTTTATGAGAAAGACGGCAAAACATATTGCACAGTAAAAGGCTCGCTCGAAGTTGTGCAAAAGTTTTGTAATAAAGTTAATTTCACATCTGGTAAAAATGTAACAAAACTAAATCGTCAGAACGAATTCCTAGCTAAAGATGGCTATCGCGTAATCACCATTGCGAATGGAATCGTTAAAAAATCCGAAAAATACGACATTAAAAACGTCAAAGATTTAACGTTTATGGGCATGGTTGGATTTATCGATCCGATTCGTAAAGAAGCTATCGACTCGATTCGCGAATGTCACGAAGCTGGCATTAAAGTCTTAATGATTACGGGCGATCATCCACTTACGGCCTTTTCAATTGCAAAAGATTTAAAACTCGCAGACGATAAAACTCAAGTTGCAACAGGTGACGATGTTACTGAAGCAATGAAAGGTTCTAAGCGTAGTTTTGACGATTTCATTGCGAGCAAGACTGTATTCGCACGCGTTGCGCCACTCCAAAAACTAAAGATTGTCGAATCGCTTAAGCGTCAAGGCGAATTTGTCGCCGTAACGGGAGATGGAGTAAATGACGCGCCAGCACTAAAAGTTGCTAATATTGGTATCGCTATGGGGTCGGGCACGGATATTGCGCGCGAAACTGCCGATATGATTATTATTGACGATAATTTTAAATCAATTGTCGCCGGCGTTAAAGAAGGACGTGTTGCCTTTGCGAATATTCGCAAGATAATTTATTTCCTCATATCTTGCGGCCTTGCCGAGTCGGCTTTCTTTTGCTTGGCAATCGCCTGCGATATGCCGATGCCACTTGTCGCCGTGCAGCTACTTTGGCTAAATGTAGTTACAGACGGCATTCAGGACTTGGCGCTTAGTTTTGAAACGGCCGAGCCGAGCATTCTTAAAGAAAAACCGCGCAATCCAAAAGAATCAATTTTCAATCGTCGTCTAGTGCGTGAAATTGCAATTTCTGGCTTCATTATTACAGCTGTAGTATTTGCCTTTTATTATTATTTAATCCATGGTCTTCATCTTGAAATTGTCACCGCTCGCGGTTACGTCATGTGCTTGATGGTCTTTATTCAAAATATTCATGTGTTTAATTGTCGCAGTGAGAGTCGCTCCGCCTTCTCGGTTCCATTAAGAAATAACTGGTTTATTGTAATTGGTATTTTCTGTACGTTATTGTTGCAAATTGTCGTTATGGAAGTACCGCTACTGTCGCAATTCCTTCAAACCGTTTCTATTCCGGCTTGGGCCATTTTCTGGCTATTCGTTGTGGCGAGCTCAATCTTAATTCTGATGGAACTATATAAAAATATCGCTTCACGTTTCGACAAGAAATAAAAAATGGAGCCACAGCTGGCCCCATATGGTGTAATGTCGCTTTGTTAATGAGTGATCCGATATATCAGACCGCCTACTATGGTAACGATAGACAGAATAATGAATACCGGCGTAAGAATGCGGAACGCCCAAATACAAGAGAGGTATAAAAAGCGAGTCGCTACGTACAAGAACTGCCATTTTTCCGGAATGACGGACAGCATGAAAAGAAAGAATATACCGCCTATGAGCCCAATGGTTGCGATGATGAATGTTTTTATCGCCCATTCGGCTATCTTATCGAGAGTTTTCTGTGTCATAATAACTCCTCCTATCCTAAAAATGTGCAAACACTACAACAACAGTATAATTATATCACAAAAAGCACAAAAAAGCAAATTAAGTTAAAATAAAAAGAAAAAGTGGAGATAATATGGCTGAACTAAAATGCCCACATTGTGGTAAAACTTTTAAGGTTGACGATACGAGCTATGCAGAGATTTTGAATCAGGTTAGGAGCAAAGAATTCGAAGAAGAATTGCATACGCGCCTAAAAGATGCAGAAAAGCAGGCGATTGCCGATAAAGATCTCGCTCTCGCTAAGCAGGAAGCGTCCCAAACTAAGAAAATTGCCGAGCTTGAAGCGAAACTCAAGCAGGCCGAAACAGACAAAGAACTAGCCATTACGAAGGCCTTAGCGCCCGTCGAAAAAGAACTCGAATCTGCCAAGTCTGATTTGAAGACTAAAACTTCCGAAGCAAAATTGCGTGAAGAGTCGCTAGTCGCACAAGTCAAATTGCGCGAAACGGCACTTAAAACTCAATATGAAGGCGCATTAAAACTCAAAGACGAAGAAATCGACCGCCTCAAAGACCTAAAATCAAAACTTAGTACTAAGATGGTTGGCGAAACGCTCGAACAACATTGCCAGACCGAATTTAATCGCTTGCGCGCCACTGCTTTTCAGAATGCCTACTTCGAAAAAGATAATGACGCTCGCACTGGAAGCAAGGGTGATTATATTTATCGCGAAACGGACGAGCAAGGCAATGAAATCATTTCCATTATGTTTGAGATGAAAAATGAGAACGAAACTACCGCCACGAAGCATAAAAATGAGGATTTTTTCAAAGAACTCGATAAAGATCGTCGCGAGAAAAATTGCGAATACGCCGTACTGGTTACTTTATTAGAAGCGGATTCCGAGCTTTATAATACTGGCATAGTTGATGTAAGTTATAAGTTTGAGAAGATGTATGTTATTCGTCCGCAATTCTTCATTCCGATGATTACCTTGCTGCGCAATGCTGCTCTTAATTCGATGAAATACAAAGCGGAACTTGCAGTTGTACGCAATCAAAACATCGATATTACGAATTTTGAAGAAAATATCGAAACTTTCAAGCAGGCTTTCGCGCGTAATTATGAACTTGCAAGTAAAAAATTCTCCACCGCCATCGACGAAATCGATAAAACCATCTCGCACTTACAGAAAACCAAAGAAGCATTGCTTAGCTCGGAAAATAACCTCCGCCTTGCTAATAATAAAGCGGAAGATCTCACGATTAAGCGCCTAACGCGTGGCAATCCTACCATGGCGGAGAAATTCGCCAAGCTCAAGCGATATAAAAAATAAGCCTATTTTCATTTGATACAATTATAATAAGTATAAACTGAATGGAGTCATAGATATGCCTCAATATGAAACCTCCAAGTCATCTCC
>CAMJKD010000014.1 GCA_946406315.1 uncultured Candidatus Saccharibacteria bacterium | reverse complement strand
AACCGTTTCAAACTCTGATTTCAGGGCCAAATTATGGCCAAATTTCATTTGGTGAACGTTGCAGAGAACTTATTGATGCAGCAGACGAGATGATGCGCCGCCTCTATTGCGTAGTTGATTGGCTAGCCTTGCATCCTGAATATAACCCTAAGACAAAGGTCATACCGAAGAAGGACTACCCTGTTTTAGTAGATGTTACGTTCTGATCAGGAATCACAAGGAAATGAACATTGAACCAATGTAAAGGAATAGCTTATTCCTACAATGTCATTGTATTACGCTTATGCTTGTAGAAAACTTTTGTATGGCGGTAAAATAGCAGTAGTCGAGGCTTCAAACGAAGTCTTGGAGGTATTTATTTACGCCGTGGTTGGCGTAGTATGAAAGAATTCGTTAACAAGCCGACTAGTCCCGTGTCAACACGAGGCGTAGGTTCTAAACAACCACCTGGTCGTCGGGCCAGTAACGAATCGCCTACACCTCATGCTGGTACAGGACTTTTTTATTAGTAAAATGAGCATTGAATAAGGATGCTAGCAACTTACGAGATAAACATTTGAAAATGAAAAAATACAAACGTATCAGATAGCAAGAATATTGAAGGATTTCATGTCTAATACCAACGAGAAAACACTTTACGTTTTTATTGATGAATCCGGCAATCTAGATTTTTCTAGAAAGGGGACCCATTATTTTGTATTCTCCGCAGTAGCAACGACAGACCCTCATAAATCCGCAAGTTCGCTTCAATCATTAAAGTATGATTTACTTAAAAATGGTGAAGATATTGAGTATTTTCACGCAAGTGAGGACAGGCAGTCTGTCCGCAATAAAGTAATTGACACGATTAGCGACAATTTAAGAGATATCATAAAAGTCCATTATATCCATGCTGATAAACAAAAAGCATACCAAGGATTAAGAACCTCCGAAGCGTTTTATTCCAAGCTCGGAACTATTCTGGTAAACTATATCGTTTCATATAAATCTGATGGTTTTTCCAAGATAATAATCATTTTTGATAAATGTTTAAAGAAAAACGATTCGAGTGCTTTTTTGAAAAAAATAAAGCCTCTACTTAAAGAAACAGGAAAAGAATACAGGATTTATTTTCATCGCACCTTATCAGATCATAACGGACAAATTGCTGATTACTTTGCATGGGCAAAATATATAAGTCTGGAAAGAAACGAGTTGCGTCCGTTGAGATCTTTAAAAGGCATAAAAATGACGGACTTTGATTTATTCCGCGCCAGAAACAATTGACCTCCTCGCCTATCTCTTTCGAGAAGAACTCCCTGAGTTCGTATCGGCGAGGAGGAACCTTTAATTAAATGATACCCGAGAAAACGATTTTCGTCTATACATAAGCAAAATGCTAATGGATTAATCTGCTTCTTAAAGCTACAAATTTTCACCACTAGCACGTAAGTGGTAAATAATTGAAGTAACAGATAAGAAACACATTCTGGCCCACTTGTTTACAAGTGGATATTTTTTATGAAAAAAGCACTGCTTAACCGCTTGTTTACAAGCGGTGCTTACAGGGGTGGCACCGATTATATACAATCGGTGAATTATGACCAAATTGCACAATAAGCCAAGAATAAAGCAATACTCCTCTATCCACTACAACTGTAGCGGACGTCTGATGAGTTTTGTCATTTTAGGCCTATTGAAAGTTGTGGAAAACTATGGCGAAATATGCGCTACCAATATGCTGAACAAGCGCGCGATGTTAAAATAGTAATAGAACTCCCTAAGCAAGGATACTTATTATGAAATTACAAGAAGCTTGCGACAAACTAAACAAGCTTGTCGGAATCAAATTCTCCTCTCTTTTTTCGGCCGAAGAAATGAGAGACATTATTATAGCCAAAGGAAAAACCGGCCAACTTCTAGAACTAGCACTAGGCATGAATCTCTCAAGCGCAGATCTAGACTTTGAAGATGGCGAACTTAAGACTAATAAATGCGACAAGAATGGAAAACCGTATGAAACAGTATTCATTACGCAAATTAGCGCGATGATTGACGAACTACTCGCGAAAAAAGAATTCGAAAAGACAAAGCTCTACAAGAAAATCAGCAATATCTTATATGTACCAGTTTGCAAAGACGGTAAGCCAGAAGATTGGTTCTTTTTACCAAGCATCCACGTTGACCTATCCAATCCAAAATACGCCGCGCTAAAGGATATATGGCGCGATGATTATTACTCTATTTGCGGACAATTAAAGCAACACATCGAACATAGCTCAGATGGTTTCATTCATACTTCCAACGGTAGTCAGATTCAAATCCGCAGCAAAGATGCGCGCGATTCAAGCGGAAATTACCACCCGATCTACTCAGACACGTATAATCGCTATGTTTCCAACAAGAACCACGCGTTCTATTTCAAGAAAGAATTCGTCTATTACATCAATAAAGTAGACGGTCGCGACATTTAGCAAAATCAGATCTAGCATTATTCTCGTTTTGGAATATAATAGTACATAAGCATATTCAGAAAGAGAGGTAATGTTATGGATTTAATATCCGCAAAGGACGCTGCTACAAAGTGGGATATATCCCAACGCAGAGTTATAGTTCTATGCTCCGAAGGACGCATTCCGGGCGCACAATTGGTCGGCAATTCGTGGGTACTCCCAAGAAGGTCGAAAAAGCCAGTCGATGCTAGGACAAAAACCGCAAAGGCTAAATCCGGTGAGGCAAAACCATTCCTAAAATGGGCTGGTGGTAAAGGTCAATTACTAACTGAAATCGGTAAGTATTACCCTTTTGCCGAAAAGAAACATATTAAGAAATACGCGGAACCATTCGTTGGCGGTGGCGCAGTTCTCTTCGACGTATTAAACAAACACACCGTTGACGAAGTTTATATTAGCGATATTAACGCCGAGCTTATCAATACCTACATTACAATTCGTGACAATTCAGACGAGCTTATTTCGCGCCTTAAGACCATGGAAAGCGATTATCTCGCCAAAGACGCAGATGCACGCAAAAAGGCCTACCTCGAAGCACGCGCGCGCTTTAATGCGCTCAAACGCGACGGCATTCGCGATGCTGAAGCTGCGTCGCTGATGATATTCCTAAACAGAACTTGCTTCAATGGTCTTTACCGTGTGAATAAGGCCGGAGACTATAACGTACCAATGGGCGCCTACAAGAACCCACAAATCTGCAACGAAGATAACCTACTGAATGTTTCAAAGAAGTTGCAAAACGCAAATATTGTATGCGGCGACTACAAGGACTCTGCAAGCTTCATCGATGACAAGACATTTGTATACTTCGATCCGCCATATCGTCCGCTAACTAAGACTGCCAACTTTACCTCTTACACCGAGCATTTATTTGACGACAGCAAACAGCTTGAGCTTGCGAATTTCGTACAGGACTTGGACAATAAAGGTGCGCTAATCGTTATTAGCAATTCAGATCCTAAGAACACAGACGAAAACGATAATTTCTTTGATGATGCATATTCGAAACAGAATATTCGCAGAGTAGCAGCAAATAGAATGATAAACCGCAATAGCGATGCGCGCGGAAAAATAAATGAATTATTAATAGCTAATTTTTAAGGAGGTATATGATAAGGAGCCGTTCAGATTCGTGGGCCGAGATATTCAAACAGCTTTCCATTGATAAGCATAATTTCGACGAATCGCCATTCGAAATATCCGCAACACAAATAAAAGGAATTACTAGCCATTTTGGCGCTGTTCATAACACGCTGACCGAGCCTAGATGTCTTTGCAAGCAGGATAGGCGCGAAGAGAGGCCGGAAGTTTTTAAAGAAAAAGGTCTTTTTATTTTACCGATAAAGAACGGGTTTTACAAAATACTGAAGGGCGATGGCTATGTAGATATTCCACCAATTGAATCTGAGCCAATAGAATACGAGTCCAAGCTAAATTTTACATTAGACACATCAAAAATTGGCGATTCCGAAATGCAATATCTAGACAAGGCATATGCATCGAGCATTATTCGCACATTCATGAATGACCCTTCCCTCGTATTAACCATTCGAGGCCGCAAATACACTCCAAGTATCGATTTCCGAGTTGGCTCACAATCCATTCACGCCGAAAGTGTACAAACCGAAGTTGATGCTGGGTATGAAGGCGAGAATGAGGTCGTGCTCATAGAAGCCAAAAATTCTAACGCAAATAATACTATCATTCGTCAGCTCTACTATCCATATAGACAGTGGCAAGCAGCCACAAACAAAAAAGTTAAGACTCTGTTTTTCGAGCACGACAAGAATACTGACTATTACAACATTTGGGAGTTCACGTTTGAGGACCCCGATGATTACACTTCAATTAAACTCGTAAAGTCGGCACGTTTTAAGATGCCACAATGACTTATTATGGCAAAGCGACAACAAAAGACAATTAAGAAGTGGGAGCCGGAGGATTTCGAGCTAGAAATGACGAGTGTTTGGAGTTTTCCGAAGCGTGGAAATTGGGCTACCCATGATGCTAAATGGCGCGGAAATTGGTCACCATATATCCCACGCAATATTCTACTCCGCTACTCTAACGAAGGCGACTTGGTTTTAGATCAATTCGCCGGTGGCGGCACGACGCTCGTAGAGGCTAAGCTGCTAAATAGAAATATTATCGGAATCGACGTCAATAAGGACGCCTTGAAACGTTGTCGCGAAAAAGTGAAGTTTGAGCACGAAGGCGCAAATGGCGAAGTTACCATCCGCAAGGGTGATGCAAGAAAGCTTCGCGGCATCAAAGATTCCAGCATAGATCTAATATGTACTCATCCGCCATATGCAAATATAATTCATTACAGCGAAGGCCAAGATATCCCTGCCGACCTCTCAAACTACAAATTCGACGAATTTTTAGAACAAATGAAGGATGTCGCAGCCGAAAGCTACCGCGTATTAAAGGATGGCAAGTTTTGCGCAATTCTAATGGGCGATGCGCGCAAGAAAGGCCATGTTATTCCCCTTAGTTTCAAGACGATGCAAGTATTCGAGGATGCAGGATTTAGGCTGAAGGAAATAATACTTAAAGAACAGCATAATTGCCGCGCAACAGGATATTGGAAAACCAGTAGTATAAAGTATAACTTCTTTCTTTTAGCCCACGAGTTTTTGTTTATTTTTAAAAAATAATTATGCTAGGCAACTATCTATAAATATGTTATAATATAAGTAATGCGGTTACGGGATTTAGGGTTGCAAAAAATATATAGTTCAGAAAATGACGATATTTTGAATGACTTCTATAACCCCGCTCTCGAATGCGCCGTAAAATATGACAGAATTACCGGATTCTTTTCCCCGAAAGTATTCGCTCTTGCCGCTAGAGGATTTCGCAAATGCATTCAGAATAATTGCAAAATTCGTATCGTAACAAGCGTAGAATTAGAACCAGAAGTATATGATAGCCTCACCGACGATGGGGCTAATTCTGTTCTCGAGAATAAGATTAATGAGTTTGATCCGGACCTATTATTGGACGACCTGCAATACAATTATCTGAAACTGTTTCTCTACCTATATAATACTGGCCAGCTCGAATTGAAAATAGCTCTCGTCGAAAAGAACATTGGCATCATGCACGAGAAAATAGGTGTAATATATGACAATACCGGAGATGCCGTAGCCTTTAGTGGCTCAAATAACGAGACTGCGAGTGGGTGGGTGAATAATATCGAGGAATTTCTCGTATTTAACAACTGGGATGAATTATCATTTGAGTACTTCAGTAATAGAATCAACAAATTCGATAATTACTGGACCGGAAACACCAAACGCTTCAAAGTCATATCTCTTAATGACGTACAGAAAGAAAAACTTGTAAAGAAAACAAATAGCGACGAACTGACGAAAGAAGAATTACTGGAAAAAATAAAGGAACTCGAGAAAGAGGACGGCACTAAAGATGGAGAGCCCGTAAAGCCGCGCGAACTACGCGAATATCAGCTAGACGCCATTCGGCACTGGGAAGACGAATCATATGTAAGTATTTTTTCCATGGCCACAGGTACGGGTAAGACGTTTACTGCTTTGAATGCCCTCAGGCGATTCCATGAACAAGAAGGTAGCCTCCATTGCATAATAGCCGTGCCATTAGTAAGCCTCGTACAGCAATGGGAAGAGGAAGTAAGAGGGATGTTCCCAACTTTTACCATCATCAGCGCAAGCAGCAAAGTCAATCCTCATTGGAAAAATGATTTCGAAAACCTTAGTATAAACGCATCATTCGGGGCAATCCCTAACTACGTGATAATCACTACTTATACTACATTAGCTACTGAGTATTTTGGCGGCACAATTAAGTCTATTGCTAGTGACAATATTCTAGTAGCCGACGAGATGCATAATTTAGTTGTAGAAAACCGAAAACGTATAAAAGCAATTGATGTTGATTACTACCCTTACAAGCTGGGGCTAAGTGCAACCCCGACCCGTCTTTGGAATCCCAACGATAGCGAATATGTATCACGTCTTTTTGGGAATAATCCATACGTGTATAGCCTAGAAAAGGCAATACAGAACGGCTATTTGGTTCCATACTATTATCACCCAGTCCATATAACGCTTACTAATGACGAATATGACGAATATATCAGACTTAGTCGTGAAATTGCTAAGTATTCCTTTGCGAGTAGTGCGAAAGATGATGATATAACTAAAGACAAGTATAAAACCCTACTATTACAACGCGCAGACATCAAGAAGAATGCTGAAAATAAGACTCTGCGTCTATGCTCACTTTTAGGGGATATCAAGAAGAACGAAAAACTAGAGCGTGCACTTATTTATGTGGATGATAAGGAGCGGTTGGAGCATACGCAAAGGGCGCTCACGGAGCTTATGATAAAAACGGCGAAGTTCACGGGCGACGAAGATATGTCCACTAGGAGCTCCGTCATACAAGGCCTAAGAAACAGGCAGCATGACGCCATAATCGCTATTAAATGTCTAGACGAGGGTGTAGATATACCGTCTGCGAAAATGGCTTTTCTTGTCTCAAGCAGTACTGATCCGCGCGAATATATCCAGCGCCTAGGACGGGTTCTGAGACTAGACAAAGAAGGCAATAAGCAATACGCCATTGTCTACGATTTTATAGTCACTCCACCAGAAAATATCATATACGAATCCGAAAGCGATAGAACTATTGCTAGAAATCTACTAAAAAATGAGTTGATTCGAGCGAAGTTCTTTATTAACCTTTCAGTAAACTCCGAAGAAGCGCAGATTGAAGTAGATGACATTGCAAATAACTACTTGTTTAATTTTAGCGAAGAAGAACTAAGCTATAATATTAATAAAGAGAGTGAGGTATAACATGGAACTACTCAACAGCGATATGGAAAAAGCCATATCTGAGCTTTCTTCTAATGATAGCGACAAGAAAATAGTCCGAGATATCTTATATCAAGAACGATTAAGAAAAGAGCTCGATTGGGATAACGAAGCTGCAAAAATATACCAAAATATCCTAGATGGCGAGGAAAAAAGCGATGATTAGTTTTAGTGGCATAAAAATCAAAAACTTTCGCTCTTATCACGATACTGCTGTTTCTTTCAAGGAAGGAAGCGGTATAGTAGCAATCGCTGGCGACAATGGTCTCGGAAAATCCACGCTACTTAATGCGTTCGGATGGTGCCTATATGGTGAAGTGTTAATTCACACAAATAATGCAGTGTCAGCGGTATCCAACTATCGCCATAGCGACGAAGCTACGGAAGTTTCATTGGAAGTAAATCTTGATGGTAGAAAGGCAGTTCTTACAAGGATAGCTCTGCCAGGTGACGACCGCGGAAACCTCCAAGCGTCATTATGCGACTCATCCGGAAACTGGAGGACATTAGAGCCGGCCGAATGCTTCAGTCTCGTTAAAAAGATTTTACCGAAAGACATTCGTCATCTATTTATCTTTAACGGTGATCAATTGAGCCGAGATATTTTTAGCAGGACCAGTACACACAATCTTAAAAGTAGTATTTATAAAGTATCCGAGATAGATATTATAGATAAGGCTATCGCTCATCTTGCATTGACGGAGAAAGCATATCTCTCAAAAATATCTAGCGCGAATAAGGTAAAGACGCAGATTGATAATTTAGACGAAGATATCGGCCAAGCTAAGTCCGGAATAGAAGGCTGCACCGAGTTAATCGACGAATATACGGAAGCAATTAAGGGCGTAGATGCGGATATTAAAAAATTAGACGAGAAAATTCAGGACATCAGAAACGCCAGAGACATAATTGCCACAAGAGACGCCTTGAATGATAATCTTAAGGACGTAGATAGTGGCATAGAAACACTAGAGTTGAACAAAATGGATGAAGTGCAAAACAATTTCGCAATTGCAATGTTGGGAGATTATGCGCATGAATACCATGCAGCTTTATCGCTTGCGAAAGAGGATGGCCAAATTCCTCCTCCGGTAGACCCGAAAATTACAAAGCAAATTCTGACGGACGAAATGTGTATATGCGGTCGCCACGTTGGCGAGAAAGAGAAAGAGTTTATCGAAAAACAGCATGCGGAATATACTGCTAAGAAAAAGCTACAATTCCTTACTGATGGTATTTTCGTGTTTGCGAACGTAGATGATAGGCTCTACAATGCCTCATGCGACATGAAAGACATCCTAACAAGCCTATCCGACGCGAACGCAAAAAAGAATGAGTTACAAAGAAAAATCGAAATAAACAATGAGCGTCTAGCGGAAATCGACGCAGATAATATGCCGGACGATCCAGATGCGACTCATGCCCATCTCGAGAAAAAACGTCAGATACTAGAGGCGAAACGCGTTAACGCCGCGAATCAGCTCGACATTCATAAAAGCAACTTGCGCGAATATGAGAACAAAAGACGTAAACTGATAGATTCAGATACGGATATTTCCTGGATTAACACTAAGCTTGACAGAATTCATGACATCGACGATATGCTTCGTGAAGTACGAGAGACCATGGAAACTTCTATTCGCGCCAAACTCCAGGCAAAAGTATCGGACGCTTTCTTTTCTATATTCCCTGACTCAATATATAAAGAGCTTAAAATTGGTTCAGATTACAGTTTTTCGTTTACCGACAGCGGAGAAAGAGCATATCGTACTGATGATATTTCCGTTGGACAGTCTAAGGCTCTGGTCCTGTCTATCGTATATGCACTCTCTGATGACTTAGGATATAGCGATACTCCTCTGCTAATTGATAACTTATATCAGCAAATAAAAGAAACGCATGCAAGGGATTTAACTGAAGCAGTCGAATTCCTAGCAAAAGATAAGCAGATAATCATTATAGACCTCGAAGCAGAAAAACGAATAGCCTTGTTTAAGCCAGATATTATAAAACAAGAGCTTGTAATTAAGCAGTCCGACACTAGCGACGATACTGTTATTGAGGAGGTGAAAAATGCAGAATAAAGAAAAATGGCCAACACTTTCGGTATCTGATTTCGATAGAGATCTCATTGGCGAAATCAGAAAAGCAAACGGAGTGCTAAAATCAATCGACCAAAAGAACCTTCTCTTAATCGCCGCTGCGATAGCTTTAAAGAATGACCTTCGCGAAGATCCCGATAAACATACCGGCTCAAACGACGTAATTCACGCATCATACCTAAACAGTAATGAATATAATGAATACCGCCAATATATTCTACTAATTTACTATTTTACGAAAGCCAACAAAGACCTCTCCGTGATGAATAACCTGAATGATATCACCAAAAATTTCATCGATTACGCACATCGAGGATTATTATACTTAAAAATGATTTACCTTGATGGTGACAATGGAGATGCCGTAATCATGAAAGAGTACGGGAAATATTTAAGTCTTAATAAATCTAAATAGTAAACACCAAAGCTTCCATAACTCCGCACTCCGGACAAATCTCCGTTTCATTATCCACGCGAGACAACGCTGGATATTCCGTGAATTCCTTACCGCATTTCGGGCAACGTTGAACTTCGAATATCTTACGCGTCACGCTTTCGTGCAGAAGATCTAAACCATCGCGCAGAAGATCTATATCGTCATAATGTTTGGCGTCGGAAAGAAACGACGAATATTTTTGGCACGGTTCAAGCTTCTCCCCATCCGCGTCATATTCCCCAACATAATACCAAATATCTTTATTGTGGATTATGCCAATAACATACTCACAAATACCAATATTACTCATAATTACTCCTTATCCCCTGCGAAGACCTTTTATGAAACTACAAGGTACGCACCCTTTTAAATAATCATTAATTGCGGCAATCCTCGCAGGGTTGTCGTATTCTACCTTACTTACAATCCATCCGCAACTATTTAGCGATACGCCCATAAGGGGTGGCGTTTTGAAATAATCGCATTGTATGGTATAATAATAGAGTCATGAGCGGCTTTGTTTATATTTTGACGAATCCAAGTTTCAGAGATGACTGGGTTAAGATCGGGAAGAGTTCCCGCCCGGTCAATATTCGCTCGAAAGAATTAGACAACACAGCCGTACCACTTCCATTCGATATCTATGCCGTCATGGAGACGGAAAAGTATGATGAAGCCGAAAAACAAATCCATGGCCTTATCGATATCGTTAATCCAGATATGCGCATCAGAAAAGGACGCGAGTTTTTTAACGTGACGCCAGAAAAGGCACTTAGCATCTTCAGGCAGTGTGCTAGAACGATTGATGATGCCAAGATTGAGCTTTATGAGAACAATCATCCAATTTCTCAGGCCAACATTACCGAGAGAACGGATGCTCAAGTCGTAAATAGAACCGATCCAGCAAAAGATGACGCAAATAAAACGAGAACTCGCGTCGTTACAAAAGCAAATCTAACATTCGAATTGCTTAACATTCCAGTAGGCGCAGAATTGAGCTATTCGGAAAATGAATCAATTACGGCAACTGTAATTAATAATATAAACCGCGTTAGACTACAAGACGGAACGGAAGCCACGCTTTCTCGCGCAGTCGTATTAGCAAAACGCAAACTTGGTCTTCCCGTAATAGCATCAGAAGCATACCAGGGGGGGAAATTCTGGTTATATAAAGGACATAAGCTTGTCGATATTAGAAGCCAAATTGAGTCATAAATAGAAGCGGAGCGATAAAGCTCCGTTTTTGGTTCGAGTTTTTCTTCAACTAGTACAAATTGCTTATGCTTGCGTTATTGAACCACTGACATATAATAGTAGCCAACGAAAAGGTTGCGCTCAGTGGCTTCGATAGATATTAAATAATCGAGCCTAATATTTCCTATTCCTTAATTAGGTTCACATAAACGAGGAGATTTATGTGGAACCGGATTTCACAGAGTCAGACGACAGTCACGACGGCGTGGCAAACCTTATTTCAGTTTTACGTATTTGCGAACAAATCGAAACAAACAAAGAGACGATCGAGGAGAACTCAGACCAAGGCGAGTGCAACGACGGCATTATCGTCACATACTAGCTTTAATTTCTTTAGTTGGTATAATTTGTTGCTAACAAACAAG
>CAMJKD010000013.1 GCA_946406315.1 uncultured Candidatus Saccharibacteria bacterium | reverse complement strand
GAAGCATTCAAAGATAAAAAGCGCCTCATTGAAATCGACCATAAATGGCGTCGTGACGAAGAATTAACTGAAGAAGATATCGCATTTATTAATGGCCCAATTCATACTCTCGATACATATAATGACGAAGATCCGCGTGTGACTTTCATCAAAACA
Source organism: uncultured Candidatus Saccharibacteria bacterium (assembly GCA_946406315.1). Classification (GTDB taxonomy): domain Bacteria; phylum Patescibacteriota; class Saccharimonadia; order Saccharimonadales; family Saccharimonadaceae; genus UBA2834. The sequence continues at coordinate 20,963 of CAMJKD010000013.1, read as the reverse complement.
ATAGCTATCCCATTACAGAATGGGGAAAATATTAATGAGATAATAGACAATCTAAATAGCGATACTATCGCCGAAAACCTAGACGCTCTTCTCGGACATCACGCAAATGTAGATAATATAGTTTACCGTCTCGATAGAGAAGACACTATTGAAAAATTCGACACTCTCCTCGAACATCATGCAGATATAAATAATTTAGTTAATAATCTCCATAGTGAAGATATTATCGAAAAATTGGACACTCTCCTCGCTCACAACGCAAATATAGATAATATAGTTAGCCATCTCGATAGTCTACATATCATCAAAAAATTTGACACCCTCCTCGAACATCATGCAAATATAGATAATATAGTCAGCCATCTTGATAGCTTTCATATTATCGAAAAATTCGACACTCTCCTCGCTCACGGCGCAAATATAGATAATATAGTTAATCAACTCTACGGCGAAGATACTATCGAAAAATTCAACGCCCTCCTCGCTCACGGCGCAAATATAGATAATATAGTTAATCATCTCTACGACGAAGATATCATCAAAAAATTTGACACCCTCCTCGAACATCATGCAAATATAGATAATATAGTTAGCCATCTCTATAGTAAAGATATTGTCGAAAATCTCGACACCCTCCTCGCTCACAACGCAAATATAGATAATATAGTTAATCATCTCTACAGCGAAGATATCGCTAAAAACCTCGACACCCTCCTCGAACATCACGCAAATGTAGATAATATAGTTTACCGTCTCCATAGAGAAGACACTATTGAAAAATTCAACACTCTCCTCGAACAACATGCAGATATAAATAATTTAGTTAATAATCTCCATAGTGAAGATATTATCGAAAAATTGGACACTCTCCTCGCTCACAACGCAAATATAGATAATATAGTTAATAATCTCGATAGCGGAGATATTGTTAAAAAAATCGATACTCTTCTCAAACATCATGCGGATATAGACAATATAATTGACAGGTTTTATTTTGGCGATATCGATAGTTTAATCAATAACCTCCCTAAGTCTCAAATCGCCGAAAAGTATGACACTCTTCTCATCCACGGCGCAGATAGAAGCTTAATTGATTCGAAGCTTGGCTATTAAGTAGCTTATCCAATAAACATCCATCGGCCTAGCCGGGGGTTTCAAGTAACAATAAACATCCACCGGCTTAGCTGGTGGATGTTTATTTATCAAATCCATAAGCCAGCCAAAACTACAAAACTATAAAACTATAAAAATACAATAACCGTGTTATATAATAAACATAAGCATGCAAGATATTGACCGCTTAATTGATACGATTGTTCCAGAATACGAAAACTCCGCATACGAATACGAAGTGCTTTTTACTATTGCAAAAGCGGCAGTAATTGACGATATTGCCAAAAATAAGAAAGATAACCCCAACTACAATATCTTCGTCGATCATAATCCAACTTGGCTAATTCGGACGGCGATCAATAAATTTATCGAGATTAGCAATTATGCTTTCGATAAATATCCAGCCGAAGCCACCAATATTCAACGCCTCATGCTCTATAATGCACGCGTCACGATTGGCGAAGAAAACATACAACCACCATTTGATATTTCAGAATTAGACCGCATTAGCAACCTTTATCGCGAAGTCGAAGCCGATTACGAAAACAATCTCCACGATGTTTATCGCGAATTGGGAGACAATATTCGCACTCTAGCACACATTTATGCCAGAAACTATGCAGAACACAGCGAAGATGATTACTTCAATGCTGGCATGACTGCATTACATAAACTTAGCCAAAAGTATTCCGAGGAAGATATTATGCGCCACAAACCAGAAGCGTACATCTGTCAACAGATGCAGAAATTGGCACGGAAGCCAAAAAATTCCGCCCCAGCCCAGCTCTGATAAGCTATAATGGAATCATATGCAAGACAATACGCAATTGCGCAATAAATATCCCGAGTTCATCTACGAATCGTGCGACGTAGAACGCGACGTTCAAGGAATTCATGTCAAATACACCTATAAACTGGGTGAACATACTTTTGAACCGACCGTTAATATTTCGGTTTCAGACATTAGAAATAGCAAATTCAATATTCCATTTGTCGAGTATTTACTCTTCAATTTTGGTATCATTAACGCAATCAGCTACTACAAGTTAACGTGCGCGCCAAAGTTCATCGTCAAAGCCGGTCCCCTCGATAACGAGCAAAAAGAATTCTTCAAAAAACTCTTCTATAACGGACTTGGTGAATTTATGTTCGTTAATCATCTTGATATTCCATACGATCAATTTATGGAAATTGAAGCTGCTAAACCATCCGATGAAATTCCGGATTATGAGCTTGATGAATTTAAATGTCATGGCAATCTCATACCAGTTGGAGGCGGCAAAGACTCTGTCGTTACGCTTGAAGCACTGCGCGATATGCACGCCGACAACCTCTGCCTACTATACAATCGTGACATTTATCCATCCAACATCGCTGCTAATAATTGCATCACTCAAGCCGGTTATTCAAAAGACTCCATTGCCAATTTTAATCTCACAATCGACAAGCATATGCTAGAGCTAAATAAACAGAACTACTATAACGGTCATATTCCGTTTTCGTCCTGCTTAGCTTTCGCATCCTTTATTATGGCTTACTTAAATAATAAAAAATACATTGTTTTATCGAACGAAGCCTCCGCCAATGAAGGCAACATTACCGGAACTAATATTAATCACCAATACTCTAAGAGCTTTGAATTTGAAAACGATTTCCGTGCTTACTGCGACAAATACTTCACGCCAAAGATACAATATTTCAGCTTGTTGCGCTGTATCAATGAATATACCATCATCCAAAAGTTCCTCAAAAATCCCCGTTATCTAAATATTTTCCGCAGTTGCAATGTCGGCACAAAAGAAAATAAATGGTGCGGCCACTGCGCAAAATGCCTATACGTCTTCATTATGCTTTACCCATTCGTGCCACTGAATCGTCTTCAGCTTATTTTCGGCCAAAATATGTTCAATGACCGAAGTCTCATGGATATATTCGTTGGCTTAATCAATCCCGACACAACCAAACCATTCGAATGCGTTGGCACACGCGAAGAAATCAATTACTCACTTAAACTCGCCGTAGAAAACACTTCAGGAAATTTGCCATATTTATTACAATACTATAAGAACACTTTTTACAACCCACAGGCAATTTTCAACGTAACTAATTATTACAATCCGCAACACAATATTCCCGAAGAATATCTAAATATGCTCGCAACATTATGAAACAAGACATTATTGATTATCTTAAAGATAAAAAAATATTAATTCTAGGTTATGGGCGCGAGGGGAAGAGCGCCTTAACTTTTTTGCAAACTAATCTCCCAAATAACACAGTCGCAGTCGCCGATCAGAATGAACTCCAATTAGACAACACACAAACAATTTGCGGCGAAAACTATCTCGATGCCGTACATGATTTTGACATTGTCATAAAATCCCCGGGCATTCCAACTCGCGACTTCGTCGACGCTAGTCAACTCGATAAAATCACGTCTTTGACCGACCTCTTCTTACGTTTTTGCAAAAACACAATTATCGGCGTAACCGGCACAAAAGGCAAAAGTACTACTGCATCGCTCATACATCATATCCTCAAGACCACCAACCACGACGCTTTACTGGTCGGCAACATTGGCATCGCTTGTTTTGACGCAATCGACCAAATCAATAAAAATACTATCATTGTTTTCGAATTATCTTGTCATCAATTAGAGTTCATTCAAGCCAGTCCGCAAATTGCCATTTTACTGAACCTTTACGAAGAACACCTTGATCATTACAAGAATGCCGAAGCCTATTTTACAGCGAAGAAAAACATCTATAAATACCAGACCGCCGACGACACTTTAATTTATGGTGACATCTTCCAGCATGCTAGCACTACCGAAATTGAACATTTACCGATGCATAAAATCGACATCCTTCACGACATCAATATTCCGCCCAATCAGATAAAAACCCACCTGGTTGGTATGCATAATATGTACAACATCTACGCCGCCATCAGCGCCTGTGAGGCGATAGGGCTAAGCAGGGAAGATATCATACCTACAATCGAGAGCTTTCATGGTCTGCCACATCGCATGGAATATGTGGGCGAATTTCAGCATATCCATTTTTATAACGACTCTATTGCCACCGCGCAGGAGGCGGTCATAAATGCCGTCAAAGCACTTAAGAAAGTTGACACGCTCATTCTTGGCGGTATGGATCGCGGACTCAATTATCAACCGCTAGTTGATTTCTTGCGTCAAAGCCAAGTGCGAAATATTCTTTTGCTACCAAATACGGAACAAATCTTCATGAGGCTCTTTAACGAAGCTCCCTTCTCGCAAAAAATAATCCCCGTCGCTAATATGGCCGATGCGGTCGACGTGGCCTTTGAAGTTACCGCCAAAGACCACATCTGCCTCCTCTCCCCAGCCGCCGCAAGTTACGGTTTTTACAAGAACTTCGAAGAACGTGGAGAAAAATACTGTAATTTAGTTAAAAAATACGCTAAAATGTAATCAACAATAACATAAGGATTTACAATTATGCTAAGTCAAATATTAAGTACCCTTACCTACAAAACTTATTCCGGTAGTACGCAACTCTCGGGCGATACGGTAGCTGCACTCGGCGGAATGTTTGCCGCTATGATGATTCCTTCCATCGCTATCCTCGTAGTAACTATCATCGGCATGTGGAAGGTATTCGAAAAGGCCGGTTATGCTGGTTGGAAATCTATCATTCCATTCTATAATATGTATATTATTACCGAAATATCCGGCCAAAATGGTTGGCTATTCCTTCTCAGCTTCATTCCATTTGTCGGCTCTTTGATTTGGTCTATTATGGTTTCTATTAAAATAGCCCCTGCATTTGGCAAAAGTACCGCCTTCGCAATCGGTCTAATTTTCCTAACACCAATTTTCTACTGCATTCTCGGTTTTGGTGACGCTAAATATACTTTAGGTAAAGCCAGCACCAATTCCGCCACAGAGCCAAAAGCCGACAAGTCATAAGCCTAATTAACCTCAATCCCAAAACCGTCCCAACTGGGGCGGTTTTTGATATATAATTAAAAACAGATGAATTTTAAGCTACACAGCAAATATCAGCCAACTGGCGACCAACCACAAGCTATCTCTACTCTTATAAATGGACTCGAGCAGGGCAGACGCCAGCAAACTTTACTCGGCGTAACTGGTTCGGGCAAAACTTTCACGATGGCAAATATTATTGCTAAATATAACCGCCCAACTTTGGTTTTAGCGCACAATAAAACCCTCGCCGCCCAACTTTACTCTGAATTTCGCGATTTTTTCCCAGAAAACGAAGTTCACTACTTCGTATCCTACTTCGACTACTATCAGCCCGAGGCCTACATCGCCAGCACCGATACATATATCGAAAAAGACTCCGCCATCAATGAAGAAATCGATCGCTTACGCCACGGCGCCACCGAAGCACTTTTAACCCGTCGTGACACTCTTATTGTCGCATCGGTATCTTGTATTTACGGTATCGGCTCACCAGACAACTATCGCGCCATGGCTATTCGGCTTGCGCAGGGCGAGACCCGCGATATGACGCAATTCATTCGCCTTCTTACCGAAATCCAATATCACCGCAACGATATCGCCTTTGAGCGCGGCAATTTTCGCGTCCGCGGAGATACTGTCGATGTTTTTCCAGCTTCTGGCGACCGCGCCTATCGTCTCGAATTTGATTTCGATAAACTCGAACGCATTAAGATCATTGATCCACTTACTGCCGAAGAATTATCGGAGCCAGAAGAGGTTGGCATTTTTCCAAATACTCACTATGCCACGCCAAAAGACTCCCTCGACCTCGCCATTCGTAAAATACGTGCCGAATACGAAAAACGCTTAAAATTCTTTAACGACCAACAAAAATATCTCGAAGCGCAACGCCTAAGCCAACGTATTAAATATGATCTCGAAATGCTCGAAGCCACCGGCTTCGTAAAGGGTATCGAAAATTACTCCCGTCATCTCGAAGGTCGCCTCCAGGGTCAGCCACCAGCCACTTTACTCGATTTCTTCCCAGAAGATTTCCTCATGCTAATCGACGAGTCGCATATGACACTGCCGCAAATCCGCGGTATGTTTAATGGCGACCACGCCCGCAAAGAAACACTCGTCGAATACGGCTTCCGTCTTCCAAGCGCACTAGACAACCGTCCGCTCACTTTTGCTGAATTTGAACGACATATTAATCAAGTAATTTACGTTTCCGCCACACCAGGCGAATACGAACTTCAACATTCACCAGCCCCAGCCCAACAAGTAATTCGACCAACCGGATTACTCGATCCAGAAATTGAAGTCCGCCCCAGCGATAATCAAATCGACGATTTAATTGAAGAAATCGACCAGCGTATAGCAAAAGGGCAGCGCATCCTCGTCACAACCCTTACGAAACGTATGGCGGAAGATTTATCTGAACACCTCATCGAGCTCGGCATTAAAACTGCTTACATTCATAGCGACATAGACACGCTCGAACGAGGCGACATTCTGCGCGATCTTCGCAATGGCACTTACGACGTACTAGTTGGCATTAACTTATTACGCGAAGGTTTGGATCTGCCAGAAGTCTCCCTCGTTGCCATCCTTGACGCCGACAAAGAAGGCTTTTTACGTTCCGAGTCCGCATTAGTACAGACAATCGGCCGCGCCGCTCGTCACGTAGAAGGTAAAGTCATTATGTATGCCGACGAAATGACCGGTAGCATGCAACGCGCCATCGAAGAGACCTATCGCCGTCGCGAAATTCAACAAAAATATAACGAAGAACACCATATTACGCCAAAATCCGTTGCCAAAGAAATTGGCCAAGGTCTCCGTGCCATTATTCCAGAAAAAGAAAAGAGCAAAAAACTCGACCTTCGCAAAATCCCACACGAAGAATATCCGCAAATAATCAAAGAATTATCATCACAAATGCAACTTGCCGCTGCTAATCTCGAATTTGAACGCGCCGCCGAGCTACGTGATCAAATTGAAGATATTAAAGCCGCTTTGGAGCATAAAAAATAAGGAGTCGACATGGAAGTTTTCATCAAAAGCATTAATTGGAGCAATATCGTCTCAAGCGGTTTCACTATCGTAATTGCTATCATCTTTTATCAAATTATCAAAATTCCCATCAAAAAAGCTTCTAAACGTAGCGGCAAAAACAAAGGGCACTATACTTACCTATCTATGGTTGGCAGCTTTGCGCGCATGGCATATATTGTACTCGTTGCACTCTTCATTCTACGCATTAACGGCGTCAATGTTGACGGTCTCCTTGCCGGCGTTGGAGTTGCCTCAATCGCAATTGGTCTAGCCGTTCAAGATACACTTAAAGATATTATTCGTGGCATTTCTATCATTTCGGAAGATTACTTTAAAATGGGCGACTATGTCACCATTGGCTCCGATAGTGGCACTGTGGTATATTCCGGAATCCGCTCTACAAAACTTAAAGACGGTCTAACCGGAAATATCATTTCCATTGCCAACCGCAACATCGAAAAAGCCGAGGTCAGCGAAACTACCATTAATCTTAACATTCCACTACCATACGAGCTTAAACTCTCCAAAGCCGAAGATATTATGAATAAAATCGCCGAAGCATCTAAATCTCTCGAATACATCACCGAATGTGAATATCGCGGCGTCAACGCCCTAGCCGATTCCGCTATTGAATATCGTATTTTCGCCAAAAGCGAAAAGGGGAAACGCATTGAAGCAAAACGCAACATTCTACACAAAACACTCGAAATACTCGAAGAGCATAAAATTAGCGTGCCATATCCGCAAATGGACATTCATCGCAAAGTATAAACCGCGCAAAAAAGAAAAGCCCCCGATGTAATCATCGGGGGGTAGGAGATAATCTAAAAACCAATATTAAAACGCATGATGCAGCATGAATAGCGGCAGTAAGACGATAGCTTCATTACACATAATTTTGATAAAAATATCGAGACAAACCGCCAAGACATCTTTCCGAATATCGCCAATTGTATCGCCAATGACCGAAACTTTATGCGCACTTTTAAGTCGCGGATCATCCGGGTTATCTACTAGTCTCTCCTCAATACTCTTTTTGGCATTATCCCAAGCACCACCAGAGTTTCCATGGAATAGCGCTAAGGCAACAGCTATAAACATACTGCCCATTAAAACTCCGAGCACAAAAAATTGTCCAAATAGAAAGCCGAAAAGGGGAGGAGCAACAAAAGGAATTAGGGCAGGAACGCACATATGCTTCAAGGAGTTGTTAGCCGCAGACTTAATTACTCTTTCATAATCTGGGCTCTCAGTTCCCTCGATTACTCCGGGCTTATCTAACTCTTCCTCGCCAATTCTCGCCAAATCAGTAGCCGCAATATTCGTATTCTTCCTCAGAAGATAACAAAAATAGCAAACTAAGCCTACACCCACAATTCCGCCAGAAAGTATCGGCTGTAAAGCATCTAACAATCCAGTATTAGCCGTACATAAGTGCGCATAGGTATAAAGTTCCGCCATAGTCACAAAAGCTGCAGACCCTATTGCGTTTCCTTTGCCGATAGCTGCGGACGTATTACCAAACGAATCCAAAGCATCCGTAATCTGACGAACCTCCGGATCCAAATGACACCCCTCCGCAATTCCGCCAGCATTATCCGCAATTGGACCAAATGCGTCAATCGTAATCGTAGTTCCAGCAAAACTTAACATTCCCGCCGCAGCAACCACTAATCCATAAGGTCCACCGCAGAAATTATTAGCCAAAAACGCAGCAATAGACACAACAAGAACAGGCACAAGAACAGAACGGTCGCCAAGACCATCACCATCACTTACGAAAAATGAGGTATCTTCAAAAGCCATTTTCGCCAAATCCTTTACTGGTGAAAACTTCGAACTCGTATAAAACTCAGCAAGTTTACCGATTATTACAGAGCTCGCAATCCCAAGCATCGCTGCGATGAAGGGCGACATGAAGCCATATCTGAACATATCTGCATCTCTTCCGAAAATGGCAAATGCACCAGCTAAACTCACGATAGCAATAACTACTGCGGAAGTAGTCGTTGCGAACATCAGCTCCGAACCGATATCTGTTATTTCTCTTGATTCGATAATCTTTTCCCCATTTTCATCGTAGCTTATCCTCTTGCGATTCACTACAATTACTGACATTACACCAATAATACTGCTCAGTAGCCCGCCTGCAGATAACACAATCGGATAAAGGCAAGCCATCAACAGTACTTTTGGATTATCGGCATATAACTGCGTTGCCATGACGATGCAAAAAACAGTTGACGCGACATAACTTTCGCCCAAATCGGTAAAATTACCGAATGCATCATTCATCATATCGCCAATGAAATCCGCAATCGTATTTGGCATTCTCGGATCGTCCTCGCGGAAATCGTGTCTATTTTTCCCTACAATATCCGCAGAAATATCCGCAGATTTAGTATAGATACCACCAGCTATGCGGCTGAATAATCCAATTAAAGAATATCCTAACCCAAAACACTCTAGCCGCGCCGCAAGCACCGAAACCGTAGACAATTCCAACACACCACTACCGAGATCGTGGACGCCCTCCGGACCACCTGAAGCCAAAAATACAATCAAAAACCCAAGTAATCCAACCGCCGTCACCGAAAAACCGCCAACGCTTCCACCAATTAGTGCAACACGCATTGTGCGGCTTTCTTTTCTCGTAACTAAGGCGGCATTCGTAGTACGTACGTTTCCGTAAGTCTGAGCTTTCATCCCAATAACGGCAGCCGTCGTGTTTAGAACGGCACCAAATGCAAAAGCAGCACCCGCCGTCATTTCAGTAAAAAGCGAGTACAGAAAAACGAACAGTATAGCTATCGGAATGATTACTCGATACTCATTAAAAAGAAAAGTATCTGCCCCTTTGCGAATTATAGCGGCAAGTTCCTTCATGTCTTCTCTGCCTTCGTCCCGCTTACGCAAGTCGAAATAGTTATATCCGACCAAAACCAATGCAACTGCAATAATAAGAAAACTTCCTACATAAACTATTGTAGCTGACATACTCTGTCACCTCCTTTTAACGTACAATAGCTTTTAATAGCATCAAGAAAAATCATATAAGAAAAGACGTCTTTTTGAAAGCACTAGTTTTATTCATCGTTACAGCCTAGAAATCTTCGCACATAGCAATATGGTTAAAAAATGTTATAATATGCCTTATGAAAACAGTTACTCGATTTGCGCCGTCGCCGACCGGCTACATTCACATCGGCAATGTCCGTTCAGCAATATACCCATACCTTGTTGCAAAACAGGCCAAAGGCACTTTTATTTTGCGCATCGAGGATACTGATCAAGCCCGCTACGTCGATGGCGCTACTGACTTAATTAAGGATACGTTACTCTGGCTCGGGCTCGACTGGGATGAAGGTCCAGACCGCGGCGGTGACCACGGTCCATACTACCAAACTGAACGCAAGGAAATCTATTACGAGTGGGCGAAAAAACTCATCGCCAACGGACGCGCTTACGCCGACCCAACGCCTAGTGAAACTGTCGCTAAATACCGTGAAGAAAGTAATAAAGCCAAAAAAGCATTTTTATATCGCAATTATCGTCCGAAAGAAACTCCAGAATGGAAAATCGGCATTCCGCTTCGCCTCAAGGCTGAACCAAAGGCTTACGATTATCACGACGAAGTATATGGCGATTTGCATTTAGGTCCAGAAACTCAAGATGACATTATCCTAATCAAAGCTGACGGCTTACCCACTTATAATTTCGCTCATATCGTTGACGACGCCACGATGGGCGTCACGCACGTCATGCGTGGTCAAGAGTATCTCCCAAGTATGGGTAACTATCTCGAACTCTACGAAGCCTTCGGTCTTAAGTGTCCAAAATTCGTCCATTTACCACACATTCTAGCTCCAACTGGCAATAAGAAGCTCGGCAAACGCGATGGCGCTAAATCCGCCAACGATTATCGCCTCGACGGCATCTTGCCAGAAGCTATGCTTAACTTCCTAGCCTGCCTCGGCTGGAACGATGGTACCGAACAAGAACTCTACAGCAAACAAGATCTCATTGAAAAGTTTAAGCTCGAACGCATTCAGCGCGCTGGCGCACGTTATGACGAGCAGAAACTTCTCTGGCTCAATGGACAATGGATCCGCCATCTTTTCGAAGAAGACGCCAAAGCACTTTTCGAACGCACACAAAATTTCTGGCCAGAATCTGCAGCTAAATATGATAACGATTATAAATTCAAAATATTCAAAATTATTTATGATCGCCTCAAAACACTTGGCGACCTTAAAACTATGACTAATTATTTCTTTGAAGACCCAAAAGTCGACATGGACATGATTACCACCAACAAGGCACTCAAGAAACTATCCGAACAGGAGATATGTGACCTTCTACGTAAATCTATCGCCAAATTAGGCGCCGTTGAAGATTGGACACCAGAAAAAATACAACAAACCCTAAACGAACTGCTCAAGGAAAGCGCGCAAAAACCAATGGTGCTTTTTGGCTTAATTCGCCTCAGTGTTAGCTTTGCACCATTCAGTCCAGCCCTACATGACACACTGGCAGTACTCGGCAGAAACGTCACCCTTGCGCGTCTTAATGCCGTGATTACCGCCTTCGCACGTGACTAGATATATCACTTATGTTAAACTTATACTATGGATGGTTATAAGAGGCCGTTTCGAGGCTCCAAAATTTATGTCCACAAAAAAGACGATGAGGACAAAACATTAGTTAATCTTTACAAAGAAAGTGAGTACGCAAAAGAAGATACTCCTAAAAAATCCCGCAAAAATAAAGACGCCGATACTAGCGGTGAAGATATTGACGATTTTATTAATACTTCCAATAACACCGACGAAGAAGATATTCCAGTAAAGAAATCCATTAAAAAAGAACGCAAAAAACGACGCCAAAAGGAAAAACGCGAAAAAATCGCTAAATCCATCATTGCTAAAATCGTAATTTCACTTATCGTTATTGCCCTCATAGTATTCGGTGGGCTGTGGTTCTTTAAACCATCTTTTATCGAAAACACCCTCGACAACTTTAATCCAGAAAAGGCCGTCGCAGACGAAATCTACTATTCGCCACTTACTGGTCTAGAAACTAAGAATAAAAACATTGCAACCGACGAAGCAACTTGTATTATGATTGAAAATAGTACCGACGCTCGCCCTCAGTCCGGTCTTAATGCGGCCGGCGTAGTATACGAAGCGGTCGCCGAAGGTGGTATTACTCGCTTCATGGCAATCTATAAAGGTGACTTACCAGCCTGGGTCGGACCAATTCGCTCCGCCCGTCAAACATTCGTACATCTTGCTCGTCCATACAATTGCGGCTACGTTCACGTTGGAGGCGCTGGCAACGCCATCGAAACACTAAAAACTGCTGGCTATCGCGATCTTGACGGCGGCTGGGTTGAGGGACAATATGTTTTCCGCGTTTCCGACCGCTTCGCTCCGCACAATGTCTATACAGATGCCGAACATCTCAATACGTGGAGTAGCAATAAGGGCTGGACTAAATCTGAATTTACTGGCTTTAAACGCATAAAACCGGACACAATAATCGAACCAGAAGAATATACCGCCAAAACAATAACAGTCACAATGGCTGGCGACAATAGCTACAATGTAGTTTGGAAATATAATCCAGACACAAATCAATATTCTCGCTCCCACGCCTATGGTGGCGCACATATGGACCGTGCTAAGAATAACCAACAGACGCAAATTACAACAGACGTAGTCATCGCCGTAAAAATGACTACCGTCGCACGCTCTTCGGAGCCAAAATACTACGACCATACAACAACTGGTTCCGGCGAGGCCTACATCTTCCAAAACGGCATTATCCAAAAAGCCACTTGGCGTCGCGCCAATATCAAGGACGAACTAAAATTCTTCGATAGCGAGAATAATGAAATCGAATTGAATCGCGGACGCACTTGGATTAGTATTTATAATAACACTTCTGGCGGACGTGTCGGCTGGGATAAATAAGGAGTAAACATCATATGTACATGGGCTATATTCCAAATAACAATCAAGGCAATCCTGAAGCAATCGGAGAAAAGAAAGAAAAAGAGCCAACTCCTGAAGAAATTGCCGCTGGCAACCAGCGTGAGGCTGAATGGAATGCGGCGCTAGGCGTTGAGGCGGTAAAACCAGTCAATTTCAGCGAAAGTATGGCTAATGTTGTCCCATTCCCAGGCGCTGCCGAAGCAACCATCGCTGGCGCAGCGGCTGGCGCAGTTCTTGATGCTGCTGCCACAATTGGAGAAACTCCAAACTCAGAAAGCAATATGGAAAGTAATAGCAACATTCCTAACGCAGATAACGAAAATATGCGTACGCCCGCTACCGTAACCGAAGCAGCCGCAAAACAACAAATCGAATCAAATGACATAGATGTTGGTAACTTAGTTCAAAACGTTGCTGGAACCACACCGGGCGGAGAAGAAGCTATTATTAGCGATGCCGCCGCAGCTAGAACGAATATCACACAAGCCGAGAGCGCCGCAAACAGTTTAGCTACTAAAATCGCCGCTGGCGAAAGCGACGGATCCGTCGAAGGTGAAAATGTTCTCACTGCCGCCATGGTAAGCGCCGCCAACATGAGCGTCGCAACCGAAAAAGCCGCCACAAATGCCATTAACGAACACCCCGACACTGAATCTAGCATCGCTGACGCCGAAAGCGCTATCGAGCAAGCAGAGTCAGCCAAAGAATCGCTTACACAGGCTGCAGATGACGTAAAAAACTCCGAGCTAGCCGCAAAAATGCAAACCGGTCTTCAAGATATCGAAGCAGAACTCGGCAGAAAAAAAGATCTATTAACAGAAACTACCGAAACAATGGCGCAAAAAGCAGAAGAAGCGAATATTGAATATACTCCAGGTCAAATGAATGCCGAGGTTATCAAAAATCTGACCGAAAAACGCGAATAGCCATTTAGATAAACCCTGCTACAATAGAAGCAGATAATCGGGATTAATCATGTATACTAACGATAAAATTCTCGTCGGTAAATCCGACAAACAAGAACTATCTATTCTTCTTAATATGGCCAACCGCCACGGTCTCATCACGGGCGCAAGCGGTTCCGGCAAAACCATCACCCTTAAGGTTATAGCAGAGAGCTTCTCTGATGCCGGGGTGCCAGTCTTCCTCGCCGATGTCAAGGGCGACCTTGCGGGCACTGCCGTCGAAGGCGAAATAAATGAAAATATCCAAAAACGCATCGACAAACTTGGGCTCGAAAAGTACGGTTTTGAATGCAAAAAATTTCCAGTTCGCTTCTGGGATCTTTACGGCGAAAATGGTCACCCCATTCGTGCCACCATTGAATCCGTTGGCCCAGATATTCTCTCCATGATGCTCGGCCTCTCCGAAGCACAAGAAGGCAACCTCGACATCGTATTTGAAGTCGCTAAAGACGAAGGACTTCAATTGATTAATCTCGCCGATCTACGCTCAACTTTACAATACGTCGCCGAAAACAAAGATCGATACATTACTAAATACGGCAATATTACCACGCAAAGCGTTGGTGTCATTCAACGTAGCCTCCTTGCACTAGAAAAGCAGGGCGCAGACAAATTCTTTGGCGAACCAGCGCTCGATATTAAAGATTTCTTCACCAACGATACGGACGGACGCGGCATGATTAATATCCTTCACGCCGTCGAGCTCTTCCAGAGCCCAGATCTTTACGCTTCATTCCTACTCTGGCTGCTTAATACCTTATTCATCACTTCGCCAGAAGTAGGCGATCTAGCTAAGCCAAAAATCGTCTTCTTCTTTGACGAGGCGCACCTATTATTCAATGGTATGCCCGCTTATCGCCTCAAGCGCATCACTCAAGTAGTAAAACTCATTCGCTCCCGCGGTATTGGTCTCTACTTTATCTCGCAAAAACCAACCGACATCCCTGACGACATCTTAGCGCAACTCGGCAACCGCGTACAACATTCACTACGCGCCTACACTCCAACCGAACTTAAAGTAGTCAAAGCCGCCGCCAGCGCCTTCCGCGCCAATAAGGCTTTCGATACTGAAAAAGCAATTACCGAACTCGGCACTGGCGAAGCGCTCGTCTCCTTCCAGGACGAAAAGGGCACCCCAACCATCGTTGAACGTGTTACTATTTTGCCGCCACAAAGCTCCATGGGTACCATTGACGACATGACACGCACAAAAGTAATCAATAACAGCAGCCTATGCGGCAAATATGACGAGACGATCGATAACGAAACCGCCCACGAAAAAATTACTAAGCATCACGAGGAAAAAATCGCCGCCGAAGAAGCCGAGAAAAAACGCATCGAAGAAGAAAAACAAGCCGAAAAAGAAGCCAAAGAGGCAGAAAAGCAGGCCAAAGAAGCCGAGAAGCAAGCTAAAGCCGAAGAACGCGCCAGAACTCTTGAAGAAAAGCAGCAGGCCGCCCTCAAACGCGAACGGGAAAAACTCGAAGAAAAGAAAAAGGCCAACAGCCTAGGTGGCAAAATCGAAAAAACCGTCGCGACCGGCGTTCAGCGTGGTTTCACCAACGCCATCTCCAGCACAATATCTAAAACTATTAGAAATATCTTTAAATTTAAATAAGCCCTGGCGAGCAATCCTGGCATACGTATAACCATTAGTCCGAATATCATAAAAAAGGCAACAAAACAATCAGAAAATATCATACTAGATTTTTCGCGCATAAAGATGAATGAAAACCAAGCACTATCCAGAACTAAATACTTTTTACGCAATAATAAGCATAGAATTAAAAATCTAATCGTCATTACGAAAAGCCATAAAATTATTGATTTTAAAGATAAGTTACGATAAAATAACAACACAGAGTGAAACAAGGCACCATATGGAGCTGGCGACACTCTCTTTTTTTATTTTGTCCATTCAAAATAACTATGACACAAAGTTTATTCTTGACCTTGTTGAACCGCGTAGAATCGAATTGGAACGACGTCGTGTCAGACATCTATCGTATCAAGGGAATAATTACCGTTATTTATCCTACAAGCTATACCCCTAACCTCACTAGAACCAGAGATAAAGTATCCAAAACAATTAGCAACCCAAGGCGATATCATTGAATCAAGATAAAGGAAACGAGAGGACGCAAGAAGAAGACCAGGAGCAACCAAAACTAACAGAAGAACAGTTAGAGAACTTATATAACTTCTTCGTGGCATTAATGAAAATGGAAGAGGAAGACAAGAAACGTACCCCAGAAGAAAGAGGGCGCAATACTATAGGATTCACCTGCGAAGAACGCCAATCGCTAGAAGCACGTCATTACAAAGACTTACGCGGCATGGTTCTAATAGATTCCACTATAGAGAGGTCAAAAAGACATAGAAGAGTGCGACGACGCATTCCTGCTTGACGCTTGGCGTTCGCGCCTATTTGGCCAAGGTAAGCGTATTGTTGTTCGGCATGACGACCAAGACAAAGATTACTACTACTTTATTATTGCTTACGAATCTTCTACCGAACGATTAGTAAGGGGATAGTCTCTGTTTAGCTTATATGTGAAGATCGCATGTTTTATCCAGTCTATTATTGTCATATTGAACTCATTTCTTTTCTTGTAGCATCATCGCATTTTGCGCCACAAAAACGATTATGCTAATATATAATTAGTACCTTTGGGAGGTATTAATATGGAATATAGGAGTTAATTAGTGTCTGGTGGAATATTTTCCAGAAAACGCTTAACGCAGGTAGATAGGATTCGGAAAAATATTCGTATTTTTGCAGTGCTCATTTTGGGCGCTATTTTAAGTTGTATTGTTTTTAAGTCCTTTGCTGAAATTATCGATGATGTCCGTGTTGATGTCGATGCAGATCTTACCTATTACTTAAACGTCAAAGAAGACGGTATTGATGCTACTGGCATAGAATCTAGTGATGCCCAAATTGCCAATGTACTTGGTGGTAGGGTAAATGTGACAGACAAAATCCCAGAAGGTCTAGTATTCCAAGGTTTCGTTACTACTTCTGATGGTACAATCGGTGCCGTATCCCGTGCAGATAACTCTATCCAATGTCCAGGTAAAGTCATTGACGATACTAATGAAGAAACTGTAGATACTGGTACTTGGAATAATGACCATACAGAATACTACTACCATGGTCTTCACTACAATGCTAATACTCGTACCGTTAGCTTTTCCGCTGAGAAGATTAAAGCTGGCTGCCAATTAACAGTAGGCATTATTACTAAAACCCCAGCCACCATAGATGATCCAAATACTACTCCCATTGAAACTCGTCGAGACTTCTACAACACTGCTTTTGCTGCCGAACGAGGACTAACTGCTACTTCCAATACTGTTCATGCCTTTATTGGTGATTCTAGCGCTACGCTATATGACGTTACTTATGCATATGAAGGAGATATCCCAGCTGGTGCACCAACTACTCCTAGTGAAGAATCTTACGCCCAAGATTCCACAGTACCAGTTAATGCTAACCCAATACTTGAAGGCTATACTTTCTCTGGCTGGACTACGACTGATGCTACCGTAACGGACGGAACTTTCCCAATGCCAAATCGCAATGTCCGTCTAGTAGGTGTCTGGACGAAGAATCCAGAAAGTACTAAATATAACGTTACCTACGTCATTAATGGCGAAAAACCAGCAGACTTTATGCCACCAGTTCAGAAGCAATATGAAGCTGGCGTTAGCGTGCCATTAGATTCTACGGAAAAAGATGCTAATATAGATGGCTATAGATTCTCTGGTTGGAGCACATCTGATGCTACATTATCTGAAACTGGCTTCATTATGCCAAGTCAAGACGTAACTATTGTTGGTTCATTCCAACGTATTTCGTACAGAGTCTGCTATGCCTTTGAAGGCGCTATTATGCCACAAAATGCTAGCTCACTTTTACCTCAATGCGAAGATCATTATCCAGGCGATACGGTTACAACAGCCGCTAATCCAGTAGCAGCAGGTTACGACTTCTTAGGCTGGTATAAGAATGCAACCTTCACCATGCCAGAAGAAGACGTTACTATCTATGGTGAATGGGCAGAAACTCTTGGCAACTTTGCTCCCGAAATTAGTAAGAGCATAATCGATGCAAGAAACGAATACATTTATGGGGAAACCGTAAAATTCAAGATTACAGTTCATAATCCAGAGTCCTTTGCTATTTCGGATGTTTATCTACAAGAAGAACTAGATGGTGTAGTCTTTATATCTCCCGCCGATGATTCTTATACAGTCAAGACTAATACAATCGCAGTAATTCCAAGCATTGCATCCGGCGCAAGTGTAGATGTCTATGCCGAATACAAGGTAACAGAAAACAAAACTCAAACACTTACTAACATTGTAGAGTTAACTGGTGCTCTAGCAGATAACTATACTCTAGATACTAGCCAAGAATACAAAGCAACCATAGATTTCAATACTATTCCTGAACCAGTACCACTTACAGGTATTATCTTTAATGCCTTACCATATATTGGTTTAATTGCTTTAGGTGTCAGCATTATTTTCATACTCATCATATCTTCTCGTAAGCTTAAGGCGCTAAATAAACTCAGCACAATTTCAAGTAACATTAATCCGCATAAGATATTCAAATACTCGCTTCCATGCTTCGCTATTATTGGCATTCTAATTGGCGCTACAGTAGTTAAGAATGTTGCGGCAGGGCATTATACCGAAGTTATTAAATCCATTGAGCTTACTTCACAGCATACTAGTTACGCAAACAATGAGCCAGGTTCTTGGCACATTACCAAAAGTGCTAAATGGATTGAACAGAATAAAGCAAGAATTACCTTTGATGTAGATACGGTAGCCAAAGTAGCAGAAGGTACACATACGGATATCGTAATGGTACTGGATAACTCCGGCTCAATGGATGGAGATAAAATGACCCAAGTTAAGCATGATGCAACTGAACTCATTGAAAGTGTCTTATCTGACTCTAATAACCGTATTGGTTTAGTAAGCTTTAACTCTACCGCGACTAAACTTAGCAATCTCACTTCAGACAAAACTACACTCATAGATTTAGTAAATGGATTAGACACCCCAGGCTGCACTAACTACTATGATGGCTTCCTCAAAGCCGAAGAAATACTTGAAGGCTATGTCAAACAGGTCAACCGTGAACTCATCATGCTATTCTTAACTGACGGTTATCCAAATGAACAAACTCCAAATGAAATCCCTGAATACCAAGCCTTAAAGGCTAAGTATCCATATATGACCATTAATGGTATCCAGTACGAAATGGGTGATGAAGCCCTAGACCCAATTAAGCAAATCTCAGATAGACAATTCATTGCAAATATGGACTCATTAAATAACGTATTATTTGAAGCCTCAATTACGCCATATACCTATGAGAACTTTACCCTAACGGATTACATAAATAACGAATATTGGGATGTAGATAGTGTAGATGAAATTGCGGCCTCCATTGGCGAAACATCTCTGACTCACGATGATACTACGCCGGTTGTAACCTGGACAATGAACGATGCATTAATATCTGGTCGCTCGGCTAGGTTAACCATAGACGTGACATTAAAGAACGCGGGCGCAATTGAAGAGGGGGCCTTCCTACCAACCAATGACCATGAAACCGTACAAAGTAGCTTGCCGGAAACATCAGACGAAAACATCACGAGCGAGCTCACCCCAGTTCTAAAATCTAGCTACAAAGTTAGCTATGAACCGAACTTGCCAAGTGACTGTAGTTTATATGGAGGCACACTGCCAACAGCGCAGAATTATCTACCAATGACTATAGTGCAAAAGTCTAGTAGTACACTGACTTGCGATGGCTACAACTTTGTAGGTTGGAATGTAGCTGAAGGCGATCCAAAAAATATTAATGATGACTACTTCAAGATTCTAGAGGATGATGTAGTACTACGCGCCATCTGGTCTAAAGTTTCCATCTCTAAGAGCATGGATGGGGAGGTAAAGGAAGAAGTAGCAGCGATCCTAAATACTGGAGAGAACATAAATGTAGCACTGAAAAAGCTCTCTGGCCAAACCAGCGCAAGTTATTCGACTAATAACACTACTATTACAGCCGTAAAGCCTGCCTCTGCTATGTCTTCTGCACAACAAGCAAGCGCTTCCGTGATTTCTGCAGCCGATTCGCCGGCACCAATTTATGCCTGGTTCGATAATACCGATGGCGCTATCTATATCTATTCCGAGGCAGATAAGATTAAGGCGGGTACTGACCTGAGTAGATTATTCTATAATTTCAAGAGCTTGGACGATATCTCCGCCCTCTCCAGTTGGGATACTTCTAGTGTTACTGATATGCAGCTAATGTTCCGAGGCGCCTCCAGTCTCACTAATATTGATGCTCTTTCTAGTTGGGATACTTCGAGTGTTACTAATATGAGTGGTATGTTCAACGGCGCCTCCAGTCTCGCAAACATTGATGGTGCATCCAGCTGGGATACTTCGAAAGTGTTTTACATGAGCTCCATGTTTGCTGGAACTAAGGTGTCTAACATTGATGCGCTTTCCGACTGGGATACTTCGAAAGTTACTACTATGCAAGCTATGTTCTATGACACTTCCAAACTCACGAATATTGACGGCGCAGCTAGCTGGGATACTTCGAGTGTTACTGATATGAGCTCTATGTTCTACAACGCCACCAGCCTTACAAATATAGATGGCGCAGCCGGTTGGGATATTTCGAGTGTTGATAATATGTACTATATGTTCTATGGTGCCTCCAGCCTTGCGAACATTGACGGCGCAACGAGTTGGAGTACTTCAAAAGTAACCGATATGAGCTATATGTTCTACAACGCCACCAGCCTTACAAATATAGATGGCGCAGCCGGTTGGGAC
>CAMJKD010000012.1 GCA_946406315.1 uncultured Candidatus Saccharibacteria bacterium | reverse complement strand
ATATTAGTTACTTTAGAAGTATCCCAGCCAGCCGCACCATCAATGTTCGCAAGGCCAGAGGCGTCATCGAACATATACGCCATATTAGTTACTTTAGAAGTATCCCAGCCAGCCGCACCATCAATGTTCGCAAGGCTAGAGGCGCCGCGGAACATATAGCTCATATCAGCAACACTCGAAGTATCCCAGCCATCCGCGCCATCTATATTAGCAAGGCTGGAGGCGCCGTGGAACATTCGGAGCATATTGGTTACTCTCGAAGTATCCCAACCAGAAAGCGCGTCTATATTTGTGAGGCTGGAGGCGCCGCTGAACATAGAGCTCATATTAGTAACGCTCGAAGTATCCCAACCGGCTGCGCCATCTATGTTTGCGAGGCTGGAGGCGTTATAGAACATAACCTGCATATTAGTGACTTTAGAAGTATCCCAACCAGAAAGCGCGTCTATATTTGTGAGGCTGGAGGCGTCTTGAAACATAAAGCTCATATCAGCAACACTAGAAGTATCCCAACTAGAAAGCGCAGAGATATCGTTCAGGCTCTTAAAGTTGTCGAATAAATATCTCAAGGAAGTACCCGCCTTAATCTTATCTGCCTCGGAATAAATATAAATTGTACCATTACTATCATCAAACCAGGCATAAATTGGTACGGGAGAATTAGATGAAGAGATTATGGAAGCACTTGCTTGTTGCGCAGAAGACATAGCAGAGGCGGGCTTTACGGCTGTAATGGTGGTGTTACTAGTCAAATAGCTTGCACTGGTTTGGCCAGAAAGCTTTTTAAGTGCCACGTTTATGTTCTGTCCAGTATTTAGGATCGCCGCCACTTCTTCCTTTACTTCCCCATCCATACTCTTAGAGATGGAAACTTTAGACCAAATGGCGCGTAGTACTACGTCTTCGTCAATTATCTTGAAATAATCGTCGTTAATTGGCTTTGGATTGCCTTCGGCTACATCCCACCCTACAAAGTTGTAGCCGTCGCAAGTTAATACGTTACTAGACTCCCCCACTATCGAGAGCGGTAGATAATTCTGCGCTGCTGGTAGTGTACCCCCATATGAGCTACAATCACTCGGTAAATTCGCTTCATAGCTAACTTTGTAGCTAGATTTTAGGACTGGGGTGAGTTCACTGGTGATGTTTTCGTCCAGGGTATCAGGTAGGCTACTCTGTACAGTTTCGTAGTCATTGGTTGGTAAGAAGGTTACCTCTTCAATTGCGCCCGTATTTTTGAGGGTAATATCTATCGTTAACCTAGCCGAGCGACCAGATGACAATGCCTCATTCATCGTCCAGGTTACAACTGGTACTGCGCCTTCATGGGTGAGGTTTGCTTCGCCGATGGACGCCTCAATTTCATCTACACTATCTACATCCCAATATTCATCATCGATGTAATCCGTTATGGTAAAGTTCTCATAAGTATATGGCGTAACTGATGCTTCAAAGAGTACATTGCCTAGGGAATTTATGTTAGCAATAAACTGGTTATCTGAGATTTGTTTAATAGGGTCTAGTACTTCGTCACCCATTTCATACTGGATACCATTAATGGTCATATATGGATACTTAGCTTTTAAGGCTTGGTATTCAGGGATTTCATTTGGGGTTTGTTCGTTTGGATAACCGTCAGTTAAGAATAACATGATGAGCTCACGGTTGGCTTGTTTTTGATAGCCTTCAAGTATTTCTTCGGCTTTTAGGAAGCCATCATAATAGTTAGTACAGCCTGGAGTGTCTAATCCGTTTACTAAATCTATGAGTGTAGTCTTATCTGAAGTGAGATTACTGAGTTTAGTGGCGGTAGAGTTAAAGCTCACTAAACCAATACGGTTATTAGTGTCGGACAAGACACTTTCAATGAGTTCGGTTGCATCATGCTTAACTTGGACTATTTTATCTCCACTCATAGAGCCAGAGTTATCTAGTACCATTACAATGTCCGTATGAATGCCGTCCGCCAACTTGGCTATAGTATCTACATCAAAGGTAATCCTAGCTTTGCCTGACTCAATCCATTTAGCGCTCTTGGTAATGTGCCAAGAGCCTGGCTCGTTGTTTGCGTAGCTAGTATGCTGTGAAGTAAGCTCAATGGATTTAATAATTTCGGTATAATGCCCTGCTGCAACATTCTTAACTACTGTAGCGCCAATTAGAATGCCAATAACGGCGAAGCATGATAGCGAGTATTTGAAGATTTTATGTGGATTGATGCTACTTGAGGCTAGACTCAGCTTTCCTAATAGGTCAAACTTGCGTGATGAAATGGCTACAATAAAGATAATACTGACGCCTAATACAATTAAACCAATATATGGTAAAGCATTAAAGATAATACCCGTAAGTGGTACTGGTTCAGGAACGGTACTAAAATCTATGGTTGCTTTGTATTCTTGGCTAGTATCTAAAGTATGGTCATCTGCTAGAGCACCAGTTAGTTCTACAATGTTAGTGAGTGTTTGAGTTTTGTTTTCTGTTACTTTGTATTCGGCATAGACATCTACACTAGAATTAGCTGGGATATTTGGAATTACTGCGATTGTATTAGTCTTGACTGTATAAGAATTGTCATTTGGCACTGTAAAGACCGCGCCATCTAGTTCTTCTTGTAAATAGACATCTTTAATAGCAAAGGATTCTGGGTTACGGACAGTAATCTTGAACTTTACGGTTTCGCCATAGATGTATTCTGCCTGAGCATCAACTAGACTCTTACTTATCTGTGGTGCAAAGTTGCCAAGAGTTTCTGCCCATTCGCCATAGATAGTGACATCTTCTTCTGGCATAGTGAAGGTTGCATTCTTATACCAGCCTAGGAAGTCGTAACCTGTTGCTACTGGATTAGCAGCTGTTGTAACCGTATCGCCTGGATAATGATCTTCACATGGTGGAACACTTGCATCTGCTGGGATAATAGCGCCTTCGAAGGCATAGCAGACTCTGTACGAAATACGCTGGAATGAACCAGTAATAGTTACATCATGGTCTGGCATTGTAAAGCCAGTTTCAGACAATGTAGCATCGGTAGTGCTCCAACCAGAGAATCTATAGCCATCTATATTAGCATCTTTTTCTGTAGAATCTAATGGCACACTAACGCCTGCTTCATATTGCTTCTGAACTGGTGGCATGAAGTCTGCTGGTTTTTCGCCATTAATAACGTAGGTGACATTGTATTTAGTACTTTCTGGATTCTTTGTCCAAAGACCAGTCAATCGCACTCTGCGTCCCGGCATTGAGAAGACGTTGTCCGTAACAGTGGCGTCTGTTGTAGTCCAGCCAGAGAAAGTATAGCCTTCAAGTACTGGATTAGCATTTACTGGTACTGTGGAATCTTGGGCGTAGGATTCTTCACTAGGAGTAGTTGGCGCACCAGCTGGGATGTTTCCTTCATATGCGTAAGTAACGTCATATAGCGTAGCGCTAGAATTACCAATAAAGGCATGAACAGTATTGGAAGTAGCAGTTAGTCCTCGTTCGGCAGCAAAAGCAGTGTTGTAGAAGTCTCGACGAGTTTCAATGGGAGTAGTATTTGGATCATCTATGGTGGCTGGGGTTTTAGTAATAATGCCTACTGTTAATTGGCAGCCAGCTTTAATCTTCTCAGCGGAAAAGCTAACGGTACGAGTATTAGCATTGTAGTGAAGACCATGGTAGTAGTATTCTGTATGGTCATTATTCCAAGTACCAGTATCTACAGTTTCTTCATTAGTATCGTCAATGACTTTACCTGGACATTGGATAGAGTTATCTGCACGGGATACGGCACCGATTGTACCATCAGAAGTAGTAACGAAACCTTGGAATACTAGACCTTCTGGGATTTTGTCTGTCACATTTACCCTACCACCAAGTACATTGGCAATTTGGGCATCACTAGATTCTATGCCAGTAGCATCAATACCGTCTTCTTTGACGTTTAAGTAATAGGTAAGATCTGCATCGACATCAACACGGACATCATCGATAATTTCAGCAAAGGACTTAAAAACAATACAACTTAAAATAGCGCCCAAAATGAGCACTGCAAAAATACGAATATTTTTCCGAATCCTATCTACCTGCGTTAAGCGTTTTCTGGAAAATATTCCACCAGACACTAATTAACTCCTATATATTGCATTAGTTAATACGGCAAATGCTTTATATGCATACCAGTACCTCCCAAAAGTACTAATACTATTTTAGCATAAGGGTTTCAAAAAACTAAAAATATATTACAACATTTTATTCATAAATTGGCAAATCTGGTGGAAACGGATCATACTTTTCGTCTCCATAATTCTTCGGCACATTCGTTGTCGGATAGGCATGGACGACGAAGGCAATTGCCCCGTGGATCGATGCAATCAGGTGGCGAAGGTGAATGTGAAGGTCTGAGCCACCTATATATGACCGGGAACAGGGTCTATGCCCTGATGTAACTTCCGAAAAACCTGCCCTCGCGGAAAACCGCGGGGGCTTTTTCTTGCCAAACTATTTGCTGGCGGTTGGCCGTAAAACGCCATTATAAGAATATTTTTTTAACATAACCACCACTGCAACTTCCTAAGTGAAGAAAACCTATCAAAAACCGCGCGAGCTACCGCCGCCACCAGACGAGCCACCTCCGCCAGAATAGCCGCCGCCGGACGAACCACCACCGCTAAAGAAACCACCTCTGCCACCGCTACTGGCTGCGCTAGTAAGGCTTAAACCAAAGAAAGCAGCGACAAAATTAATTGCCGTCATAATAAGTGGAAGTACGTACCATTCTGTAATGCCGCTAGAAAGACCAAGCCAAATAACCGGAATTACTAGCAATTCCAATACTAGAAAGACAACAAATTTCCTCGCAATGCCTTTTCCGGTAAAGCAGGCGCCGACTGTACTAGTAAAAAAATTCAGCAGTAGAAGGAATATCGATATATTTTCGATGCGATCGGATTCGCTCTCTATAGCAGTTGGCTCGATATCGGAATCGTAATTGTATTCCGCGGCAACTTCTTTATAAAAGGCTTTGTAGCCGTTAAGCATTCCGTCGTCGAACTTATTATCTTTGAAATACGGAATCATATATTCATCCTGAATACGACCAGTCTTGCCATCGGGGAGAATCCCCTCTAGACCATAACCGACCTCAATACGAGATTGGCGCTCTTCTAGAGCTAGTAGCATTAGGAGGCCATTATTCTTTTCCTTGTCGCCGATACCATATTGACGAAATAGCGAAGTAGCATAATCTTCAAGACTCATGCCTTCTAGGTTCGGTACAGTCACCACGACGATTTGCGCCGTGGTTGCTCCCGCAAGCTTAACGCTATTCTCGAAAATGTATTGTTCAGTCTCATCACTCAATACGTTGGCAGCATCGTTAATATAAAACTTATCGGTCTGCGGAACGATAGCTAATGCGATTGGCGCAAAAAACCAAGATATCGCAAGAGTAGCTAATAATAAGCTAACGACTTTTCTCATTTATCGGAATCAGTTTTAGAACCATTATTCGTACTGTTATTGAAGTTTACTTCTGGTACTTCCAGCTTCGACTGGTCGCTAACTTCGAAGAAATCTTTCTTTTCTTTACCCATCATGTTGGCGATGATAGAGGTTGGAATAGTGCTGATTTTAGTATTATAGTTTTTGACGGCTTCGTTGTAATCCTTGCGGGCGGTCGCTATGCGATTTTCCGTACCGGCAAGCTCATCTTGGAGATTAATGAAGTTTTGGCTAGCTTTAAGGTCTGGATAATTTTCTACAATTACATTCAAGCTTTGCAAAGCGGAGTTTAATTTATCATTAGCGGCACTCATCTCTTTGATAGTTTTGGCGCCAGATATTTCTTTGCGAGCTGCGGTAATGGAATCAATAACATTTTCCTCATGTTCAACATAACCCTGTACGGTACTGACAAGGTTTGGTATAAGATCGGCGCGGCGCTGTAATTGCGTTTTAATATCTGATGCTTTAGTGTCAACAGTAGCCTCTAATTTAACGATTGAATTATGCGCAACTACATAAAAACCAATCAATACTACTGCGATGGCAGCAATAATACCAATAATACCAATAGTTGCTATGCCTTTTCTCTTCATTTAATATGATCTCCTATATTTATGCTTATATTATTGCACCTTTCTGATTTTTTTAATAGTTCGCAAACCTTGTAGTAGAATAAAGATATGAATCAGGTAGTTATAAAAAGATATCATGTAGCAATTGCAATCGTCGCAGCATTGTTTATTGGTATCGTAATCGGAAATATTAATATTGCTAATCTTAATAATCAATTGTCTCCTCTTCCGTTACCAGAGATTACGGAAGGTCAACGCGGAGAATTGGGTATTGATAAAAATATCAACGAATCGAACATCGACCAGTATCTCGGTCGCAGCGATAGCGTTTATCGTGATATGCGTATGCTGAAGGATCCAGCAAATTACGAAGCAATTGAGGGTGACAGTTATTTATCTGGATACGTAGAAGGCTTTGAAGTTGTTTCGTTTCCATATTTAACCAACGTTATTGGCCTTCCAAAAGAAGTCGGAAAAACATATGACGGCAAAGTACTTTTTGGGCAGAATGACAAAGGTGAATATATAGCAAATTATGAAGAATCTATGAAAATCTTAGAGGATCTATTCCCGAAAGACAAAAACATCTTCCTCATGTGCGGTGGCGGCGGATATGCTGGTATGACTAAGAGTATGCTCGTAAAACTCGGCTGGGACACGAACAAAATATACGTCGTAGGTGGCTACTGGTATTATGAAGGTCAGCATGATGTTAAAGTGAAGAAAGGTGAAGGCGAGAAAGCCACTTACGCATTCTGGAAAGTGCCGTATCACGATATTAAATTTGACACTTTAACCGAAAAGAAGAATGACTGAGAAGAAAGTCATTAATTCAAAACCAAACAAAATAGCCTTAGTCGCAATTGTAATTTTCTGTATCACGATATTCTTTGGCGGTTTCTTCTTAATTCACAGCCAAATACCTAAAACATTTCGTTTAGAAGATGAGCTATATGCTAAGAGCGAGGCGATTGATATTAAGAAGGAAGATTACGAAAAATTGATTAGCGAGAAAAAATCTTTCATTATTATGGTTGATAAACCAGATTGCTACACTACTGCTAATATGCGCAAGTATATGTCGGAATTTCCAGACGATATGCAATTCAAGTATTATCGTATGATGTGGTCGCAAGCTAAAGATTCGAGTCTGCACGAGTATGTCAAATACGTTCCGTCTGTCGCGATTATACGCGAAGGCGAAGTTATTGACTTCTTAGATGCCGATTCCGACGAAGATACGGCGAAATATAACGAAACGCAGGCGTTACAAGATTGGATACGCAGTTACGTTATATTTGAGAAAAAATAAGCCCCAATACGGGGCTATTTTTTCTTGATAGAGAGAATAGCTATAGGTGGCACAGTATTAGCTCTTGTGGATTGGCGGGTTATTAATGTCGTCTCGTATATTTTCGGCGTCATCATCCTTCTGGTCTTCATCGTAGAGCGGCTTCACTTCAGCTTCGTGATAATCGTCATTTTTCAACGAAAACGTCGATGTATTACAAGTCTTGAAAGTTGAGACATGTGTGAGGTATTGGAAGTTTTCCGTAAAATCAAGTAAAACACATTCGCTTGGTTTTTCGCTGTCGCGTAGGCTGATGCGGAAAGTATCGGCAGCAATAATGTCTCCTTCAGTCACGATTTCGATGCCGGCATTAACCGTCGCCGAATCGCAATAAGTGGAATCATACCATCTTTGGGCTAAACGATTTTGGTTAGCAAAATTAGTTGCCACATTTTTAAGAGTGCGACAATCGCCGCGATGAAGAGAAATATCTTGAACTTCTTTAGCTGTATAGATATTCCCCCAGATACGAGCAGCATACTCCTGTTCTTTAGCCGTGAGCTTGTAGTCGTTTAAATGAAGATTAATATTTGTTCCCTCATTCCTGATTGCGTCGGTTACGTCATCTTTGATATCGTCCCATATTTTAGAGAAAATTGAGAAAAAGAAAAATAATGGCACCACAAATACAATCAATACTATAACTAATACTATAATACCAGCGTTACTTTTATTTGCAGGTTGCGCTGTGGGCTGCGTATTATTCCTATTATCGTTTGGTCGGATAGGCTCCGCCATAAAACCTTCGCTCATTTGCTCTCCTTTATTCGTTGTTCTTATTTTAACAAAAAAGCAGAGCGTTTTGTAGCGCCCTGCTCAGTCTTTGAACGATAGTTAGCCTTCGATGGCAATGTATTTCTGATCTTCTGGTAACTCTTTCTTCGGTTCCGCTTTCGGCACCGTTAGTGAGAGTACGCCATTATTATATGAAGCCTTGATATCTTCTTTTTTAACATCTTCTCCAATATACCAACTACGGCTCATCGATCCAAAATGACGCTCCTTGCGAATAAGGCGGCTACCATTCTTGCGCGGCTTGCCATTTTTGTCTTCGCGCTCTTCAATATCCTCGTTCTTTTCGGCATTAATCGTCAACATGCCTTCATCAAATTTAATTTTTATATCTTCCTTGTTAAAACCTGGAAGATCAATTTCTAGATTATAGGCCTGTTCTGTTTCGCTTACGTCCGTGCGCATTAAATCGCGCCCACGTATGCCGCCATGAGCTGGCAACATAGGACGATGTCCAAAGATTCCGTCATCGAAATCATTGAACATTTCATCAAAAAGGCTCTCGAATCCCGAGTGAATCATATTTTTCCTTTCGTTAATTGTTAGTGTGAGGTAAGTTAATTGCTAACCGTTATATCCTTATCCTGTCGGTTGCTTTCGCTTATGTTTCCATTATAAAGCATAGAATTAGCACTGTCAAGCCGAGAGTGCTAGAATTTGGAGTTTTTTCAGCTTTCTTTAAAGCTCGTCCGCCTCTTGCTTACTTGACTTTTTGCGGAAAGTATGCTACAATATATTAGTTGGCTATTGTCAATGATCTTTCCGAGAGGAGGCGACCATAATGAACGGATTTTCTGAACTTGACGTTTTCTCCCTCCCTGCTTTAGACGATTTCGCAAAAACAATTAATCCAGACACACAGCTCGATAATGCCGAAGAGTTTGGTATTCAGATTATAGAAACTAACATGAAAAGTAGCGACTGGCGAATCGTAGAGGGGTCATCTAAACGCTTTCATCATTTCCGCGGGGGAAGTCCCCTGCCGTATGGTCATAATGACAAAGACGATTATTATATTCGAAAAGTTGAAGCTACTATGAATTCGAATATTCGTCTGTATTATTATGGCTTAACTAGTGGCGACGAGGCGATTATCGAGATTAATCGCAGACCTGGATTACATATAGTTTTCTGTTCAGGGCGAGAGAACGAGGATAATGGAGTATATTGCGTCGTTGACTGTCTTTGCACGAAAGAACGCAAATTGTGTTTCGAAGAGCGCTTTGAAGAGCTTGAACAAAGACATTACGTTCCTTAAGCCGATCGCCTTAAAAAATGGACTGCGATGATGATTTTGCGGTCTTTTTTATTTTTTGCGATAGATTTTAATGCGAGCAGCGGCATATTTCTTATCGCTAATTAGCTCAAGATAAGCAAACTGAGGCGGATCGGGTACTTCTGGATGCGAGAGCACGAAGAAACCGCCTGGTACTAAATGCGCAATTAGGCTCGCCACTACGTCATATTGCGGATTATCATATGGCGGGTCGGCAAAGATAATACTATAATCGCCGTCTGGCGCGCGCACGATACTGGCGCGATCCTTCAGCTGCAATTTTTCAAGATTTCGCTGGATAGTCTTAATGGCTTTAGGATGTTTTTCCATAAAATCAACACGGGAAGCGCCCAGAGATAATGCTTCGATGCCAATTGCGCCACTACCAGCAAATGCATCCAAAATCCGGCGACCATAGATTTCCGCGCGGATACTATTAAAAATTGCCGCACGTTCACGCTCTCCCATCGGATGCGTAGCTTTTGTTTTCGGCGTATCAATTTCGCGACCGCCATGTGTGCCAGAAATAATGCGAATTTGAGAACTATTTTTTGCCATTTTTCATCTCTTTCTTGGCTTGATTTGCAGCCGACGCCCAAGCTAGAGTGATCGCGCGCACGATTTCTGGTATTAAAATTTCGCGAGTCTCGATGGCAAGTTCTGTGGTCCAGCCGTGCTCTAAAAAGTTTTCATACATTTTTAATTTCGCTATACGATGTAGTGCATTATAAAACGCTTCTTCGCAATCTGCATTTTCCGCTTCTTTACGCGTAAAGTCAGATGGCTGCAGGCGGCGTAGCGTAACTGGCTTAATGATATATGCCACTCCGTATTCATAGGCGATGTGTTTCGTCATCAAACCGCCAGCGCCAAGATAGAGCCAGTTTTTACGCATAGTCTCGGCTAAATTTTCACCTTTTGTAACTCCCTTCAATTGTACGCCAAATACTTTAACATAGTCCGCATCACCTACCAATTCGTCACGCACTTCGCGAAACGGATAATGGTGCGCCGGCGTAAGACCATCGGTAACTGCGTGTGCAAGCCAAGCCGCTTCAAAGCTTGCGCGCACGCGATCGCCTTTCTTGAGAGCTTGAACGAGGTTATAATGGTGATTTCTTATGTATTGCCAAAGGACACCATCGTCATTTTCTGGAATAATAAAATGCTCCGGCTCATCAATGCCTGGAGATTTACGCTTTAGGCCGTCTGGCCCCTGCATGCCTTCGAAGCGTAAAATTTCCGTAATGGTCGGAAAATTGTTGCCTACATATAGATTGCGCCCCAATAGCTGACGCGCGGCTTTATCTAATTTTTGGTGCGTTCCAATCAATTTCCCCGAGCGTTTAGACCCCGGTTTGACACATAGAGTTGCATACATATTATTAATTCAAAGTGGTTAAACGTTGGTATTTACGAACAGAATCGCTTAACTCTTTATATTCTAACATATTATACTCTTTTTGTCTAAACTGCTTAACCATATTTTCCGCCTTGCGAATAAGTTTCGTATCGGTAATAGTGGCAATCCTAAGATCTAATGCGCCATGCTGTAAGGATCCGTACAATTCGCCTGGTCCACGTAGCTTAAGGTCGACTTCTGCTAGATGAAAACCGTCCTGAGAACGTTCAATTTCGCGTAAGCGTCGCGTCGGCGCGTCTGAATTAGAATTAATTAAATAACAATAAGATGCGTCGCTACCACGACCAACGCGTCCGCGTAGCTGATGTAACTGCGAAAGACCATATTGGTCCGCATCGGTAATAACCATCACGGTCGCATTTGGCACATTAACGCCAACCTCCACCACTGTTGTACTGACTAAAATATCAATCTCACCCCTAGAGAATAGCGTCATAATTTCATCTTTTTCGGCTGGCTTCATTTTACCGTGCAGATACGCCACATTATATTGCGGGAATTGGTGAGCGATTTTTTGTGTTTCTTTTTTAACACTCGAGAGTTCGCTAGCGCCTTTTTCATCGATTTTTTTGCAAATGTAATAAACTTGATGTTTTTTGGCGAGTTCTTTCTCGATTGCGGCCCACATCTGAGTAGTCGAATTTGGTGAGACAATTTTCGTCATAATCGGCTGGCGACCAGCCGGCAATTCGTCAAGAATCGAAACCGAAAGATCACCAAAAATAGTGAGCTGCAAAGAGCGCGGAATCGGTGTAGCGGTCATAGATAATAAATGCGGCATTGTATGAGCTTTAGCAAGTAACTTCTGACGTTGCATTACGCCAAAACGATGCTGCTCATCAATAATAGCGAGCCCTAGATTCTGAAATTCCGTATCGTCCGTAATCAAAGCATGTGTACCGATTACCAAATCAACTTCGCCATTTTTAATATGTTTCTTCAATTCTGGCTTGCGTTTAGTAGAACTGGTTAGCAATGCAATATTCAAACTTTTATCAAACAATTTCGATAACGACTCTGCGTGTTGAGTTGCGAGGACTTCCGTTGGCGCCATAATAGCGGCCTGAAAGCCAGCTTTCGCCGCCACAAAACAACTCAATGCTGCAACTATAGTCTTACCTGAGCCAACGTCGCCCTGCAATAAGCGATTCATTGGGATTTCCTGCGCCATATCTTGAATAATTTCCCAAGTCGCACGACGTTGCGCATTGGTTAGCTTGAAAGGTAGTTTTTTGATAAATTTCCTTAATTGCTCCATATCTCCATGAATAGCTTGAGTGCGAAGTTTTTGGTTTTCTTCTCGGTTCAAACGCGCCGCTAATAATAAACTAAATAATTCTTCAGTTGCTAGATAGTCGCGTCCGTTTTTGGCGGCGACGAGCGTCTCGGGAAAATGCACATCAAATAACGCATCGGCGCGCCCCGGAAAATTCGGAATCATGTCTGGGATTAGGGCGATATTATTTTCAATAGTTTTGATAAACTTCTTGAAATCTTGCGATTTTACCGAGCCGCGCGCAGGATAAATCGGTTGAATTTTTGCCGTGCTAGCCTTCTTGTCGTAGTCCTCCGCCAAGGTAGTTGAAGGATTAGATATTTGATAATGACCGTAAGAAAAAGCCATTACGCCAGAAAAATAGTAGTCCTTTCTGGCTTCAAATTGTTTAGCGCGATAAGGTTGATTAAACCAGATTGCTTTAATAGCGCCAGATTTATCGCGTAAAGTCGCCTCGACGAGAATTAAGTTACGACGCATACGACGAAGTTCGACATCTTCAACCTTCGCCTTCACGACAACATTGCCGGGCTTTAATTCGGAGATTTTTTGTGCCTGCTGAAAGTTTTCATAATCACGCGGTAAATGATAAACTAAATCGCGCAAGGTCAAAATGCCAGCCTTATTTAAGACTGCTGCTGTTTTGGGGCCAATACCTTTTACCTCCTGGATTGGAGCTGCTAAATCCATATCTATATTATATCTTAATCATGAGCGTCGGTCGGTGCATTCTTGGCGCGCCACTTAGCAATTTCGCCATGGTTGCCAGATAGCAGAATGTCCGGCACTTTCATGCCGCGGAATTCTTCTGGACGCGTATATTGCGGATATTCATAATTATCGCCGTCCGAAAAACTCTCAATTTCGGCTGATGTTTCGCCGCCAAGTACGCCTGGAATTAAGCGCACAATAGAGTCAATTACTGCCATAGCGGGAATTTCGCCGCCCGTCAGAATAAATTTGCCAATTGATATCTGGTAATCCACCAGCGTCACGATGCGTTCGTCGTAGCCTTCATAATGCGGGCAAATGAAGATATAATCTTGTCCTACATTAGCTAGCTCGGCAGCGCGTGCTTGGTCCCAGATGCGACCTTTTGGCGTCATTAGGACAACTTTTGCGTGAGGATTGCGCGTTTTTGCATCTTCGACTGCTGCAAAAATTGGTTCTGGCTTCAAAAGCATGCCGTCACCGCCGCCATAGGGCGTATCGTCGACTTGATGGCGTGGACCAAGTCCGAATGGACGAAGGTCAATTATTTCAAACTCTACAATTTTACGGTCTTGCGCTTTCCAGAGCATCGACTGATTAAAAACCTTGTCAAACATTTCCGGAAAAAGCGTAATTACTGAGATTTTCATTGTTTTAAAACTTTGACCATTGCTGGGCGAATCACCTCACCGTCATATATATAACCAGGACGGAGAACTTCCGCTACTACTTCATTTTCGCCATCGCCTTCTACGAGAACCGCATCGTGCAAGTCAGTACTAAATTCGTCGCCAGACTCGGTTTTAATTTTGACCAAACCAATTTCGCGTAAAGTTTTTTCGAGATTCTTTCCAAGTGGACCTAACGAGTCTGGGTTAGCCGCAATAGCGCGATCGATATCGTCAAGTAGTGGTAGAATTTTCTTTATCGTTGAATAGCGGGCACTATTTGCGTAAGCTTCACGTTGCGCATCAACTTGGCGACGGAAATTTTCAAAATCTGCACGCGTACGTTTTAAGTCGGCTGTCAGTTCTTCGAGCTTAGCGTTCTGTTCGTTAATGTCAACATCCTGATTAATGTCATTGGCAGGATTCGCGTTCTGTGCGGCATCGATTATCGTTTTGCCAAGATTCTCGTTATCTTTTTTATTATTTTTAGTCATAAATTATATCCTCCAACATTATACCTGCGTGACGCACGAGTGACATAACGCGTTTATACGACTGACGCGTCGGGCCAAGTACGCCAATATAACTACGATCCGAATACGGCGAACGAAAACGCGAAATAATCAATGAAACATTTGAAGCTTTACCGATTGGGTTCTCGGTACCAATATACACATTAATCGCCTCGTTAGGCTGAACCTCCATTAGCCACGGCTTAATATTATCAAGCAATGTACCAACGGCTTGCACCTGGGTTGCCTGCATAAATTCCGGCTGCGCAAATAAGTTACCAAAACCAGAAATATAGATTTGGTCGCCAATAGTTGCGAGACCTAAGTTGCCAGTAAGATTAACTAGACTATCAACGGCTGCGCGAATTGCGTAATCCGCACGAGTTTGAGCTTGAATACGCGTTGCTAATGCCCTGGTCGGACGATTTTCCTTATCAAGATTAATATGATGATCTATGCCGATATCTGCTTCGTGGTCGATTTTTTCTTGCAGAGAGTTAACATAGAGGCGATAGCCGGCATCAGTCGGAACGCGCCCCGCAGAAGTATGCGGTTGCGTAATATAGCCCATCGCTTCAAGTTTAACCATTTCGGCACGGATAGTAGCCGAAGAGCAATCAAAAAGTTTAGCTAGAGTAACGCTACCGACTGGCGTAGCGAGCTCTGCATATTCTTCTATAATCGCGTAAAGAATTTCGCGTTGGCGATCTGTCATGGCTATATTTTATGCTTTTTAGCACTCTTGGTCAAGGTTTGCCAACTATTAATCGGAGTAATCGCGCGTAGTCGGCATGCGATAGAATTTATTCTCTGGATTATTCATATAGTTAAGGATGTCATCTTTTCTAACCTGTTTCATCTCGATTAGAATCGGATTTATATTCGATTGCTGTTTTGTGCCATTTTTATCGTAAGCGCTTAAAGTTGGATCAGCAAGGTGGAATATGTATTTATCCTTGACAAAGAGATGCTCGCCTTCTTTTGCTAATAAGATTTGTTGATTATTGTGATTGTAAACACGACGCTCGTTACCGCTTTCTAATGTCATTATATACTCATCATGCGTAAAGATACCATTAACGCCGCTAGCTATCTTGGTACCACCGCCCAGAAGGTCATATAGACGATACTGCGCGTCCTCACGAACGAGCAGATATTTACCATAAACATCCGTCATTTCTTTATAGGCTTTATGGTTGATATCGTTATAGAACTTAGAGACAACATTGTTAATAATTTGAGCGTTGTCTGTCACGGAATATAAGCCAAGTTTTCCAGTCATTGGTTGCAAAATAATGTAATATCGCCCCTTGCCCCATTCAAATGAAGACATTTGGTTGTAAGTGATTGCGCTATCAATAGTAGTTGCCGTTGCGGTCTGCTTTTTAATGTCGTATAGATAGAATTCTTTATCATATACCACGATTAATTCGTCTTTAATAATGTCGGTCATCTTCTTACAGTTATCAGTTTGACACTTATAACCGTCAATCGTAGCGGCTCGACCCGGCTCTTCTTTGCAAGAAGTGCTGTCTTTATACTCCGGCTTATCGCAACAGCTAGTCTTGATGGTTCCATCTTCATTCCGACATTCATTAGTAGCCGTCGGAATTGAGTCAATTACAATCTCTACTACCATCCATACGAGTGCAGCTAGAATAATGAGCCCGAAGACACCTAACATAATCTTCACCGCCACATGAAGCTCTTTATCATGGCGCTCGGCCGCTTTCTGTTGGCGTAAAACTTGATTGTTATATGCTTCCTGAGCAGCTAACTCTTTCTCTGCGACTTCACGCGAAGATTCAATAACGCTCCTAGTGCGAAGATTTTCGTATTGTACGCCCCGGCTTCGTGCTGATTGCGGATTCTTGCTCTGTATCTGATTATCTGCTTGAGGTGGATTTTGATTTTGCGGAAACCCACCATTATTCGCATTTTGATTATCCATAGTTAGTTTTATTATATAATATTTTTATGGATGAGAGAATTGAAATCGTTAAAAAGTGGCTTGGAACAGGTAGCATTAATATTTTCGGGATGCCCTTCTCTGGAAAAGACACCGTCGGCGTCAAGCTAGCCGAGGTTCTTGGTGCAAAATTCTTAAGCTCGGGTCTTATTTTGCGCGCCGCAGAAAAAGAAGACAAAGAGATCGAGGCCGAGATGGCAACCGGTCAGCTAGTTAATACGGACAAATTCCGATCAATTGTCTTGCCTTATCTTAGCAAGAAGGAATTAGAAAATTTTCCGCTGGTTTTAAGTAGCGTAGGACGTTGGGAGGGTGAAGAATATAAAGTAATGGAAGCCGCCAAAAATGCAGGACACCCAATTAAGGCTGTTATAGTGTTAAATTTATCTGAATCCGATATTAAAATGCGCTGGAAAGCAAGCCGCAGCTTGCAAGATCGTGGAGAACGTAGAGACGACAAAGAGGAGCATATTCTCGATAATCGTATTAAAGAGTTTAATGAAAAAACTGCTCCTGTCATTGAGACTTACCAGAAAAGCGGTCTGATTGCTCCAGTAAAGGCAACCGGCAGTCGCGAAGATGTATTCACTAATGCCATTGATGCCTTGATGCATTTTGCGCTCACCGATAATCGTGACACTTCATCTTCTAATAGCAATAATTTAGTCAAAGATGGCGAAGAATCTATTAAACTACATGGTGGCGCCTCTTGAGGGAGGGGCGTTTCAGTCTCTTTTTAACATAACCGTAAAGGCTTCACTGGGGATGTCGACTTTGCCAAAACGTTTCATGCGCGCCTTGCCGCGTTTCTGTTTTTCCATCAGTTTAGCTTTACGATCACGATCGCCAGTATGAATTTTAACAGTAACATCTTTGCGATAAGCGCCAAGCGTTTCGCGCGCAATAATGCGTGCGCCAATTGCAGCCTGCAAAGCAACCTCAAAGTTTTGACGCGGAATTACCTCTTTCAATTTCTTTGTTACAACACGCCCAATCGCATCCGCCTCGCTACGATGCGCCATGACGCTTAGGGCATCAATGCGCTCTCCGGCGACAAGAAAATCAATGCGCACTAAATCTTCAGCGCGATAGCCACCTAGTTCGTAATTAAAGGAAGCATACCCAGAGGTGGCTGATTTTAGCTGATCATAGAAGTCTGTCAGTAAATTTGCCATTGGAGCTTCGAAGTCTATAACTGCGCGCGTGTCGATATAGGAAATATTTTTTTGAATACCGCGTTTGCTAACAATCAACTCCAAAATTGCCCCAATGTATTCTTTCGGAGTGATAATTTCGCCCTTCGCCCAAGGCTCACGAATTTCTGCAACTTTACTGACGTCTGGCAATTCCGATGCCGAACGAATATCTAATTCTTCACCGTTCGTAAGCGTAACATGATAATCGGTTGATGGGTTGGTTACGATTAAATCGAGTTTGAATTCGCGCTCAAGCCGTTCGCGAATAATATCCATATGTAATAGGCCCAAGAAACCAATGCGCAAACCAAAACCGAGAACTGGCGAGTTTTCTGGCTCAAACTGCAACGCCGAATCGCTAAGCGAAAGTTTTTCGAGTGCTTCTTTTAAATCCTTGTATTGATCATTGCTGACTGGAAAGAAGCCAGCATAGACAAACGGACGAACGTTTTTATATCCTGGAAGTGCCTTCGTGGCTGGTTTATTTGCTAAGGTTACCGTATCGCCAACTTTCGCTTCCCTTGTTGCTTTGAGATTAGTCACAATATAGCCAATTTCGCCATCTTTCAGCTCGTCGCGCGGAGACATTTTGGGGTTCAATACGCCTACTTCAAGGGCAATGTCATTTGATTCAGTCGCCATCATATGAATGTTGGCATTTTTTGGCAATCTTCCGCCAAACATACGAATATACAAAACGACACCACGATAATCGTCAAAATAGCTATCAAAAATGAGAGCTTTCATATCGTCGGAATCGGAACACTTCGGCGCCGGAATGCGTTCGATAATGGCATCCAATACCTCATCGACGTGCTCGCCGGTTTTGGCTGATACTTTGATAATCTCCGATTCGTCGCAGCCTAGGAGATTAACAATCTCCGCCGTCACGCGTGGCACATCACTAGCTGGTAAATCGATTTTATTAATAACTGGAATAATGTGGAGGTCTTGCTCGAGCGCCAAGTAAACATTCGCCAGCGTCTGCGCCTGAATCCCCTGCGTAGCATCAACCACTAAAATAGCACCTTCCACGGCTTGTAAACTACGCGAAACTTCGTAAGAAAAATCAACATGACCAGGCGTATCGATTAAGTTTAGTGTGTGATTTTTATATTTCATACACACAGGCGCGAGTTTGATGGTGATACCTTTTTCGCGCTCCAATTCCATGGAGTCTAAGAGTTGAGATTTCATCTCACGCTTAGTAACTGTATCGGTTATTTCTAACATACGGTCAGCCAAGGTAGATTTACCATGGTCAATGTGGGCAATAATACAAAAATTACGGATCTTATCTATATCCATGAGGCATATTATATTATTATTCTACTATTTACGCTAGAGAAGCCCAGAGTAACCTATCTTACTTTAGTAGCTCAAAAATGATAACAATGGTCGCAACGATAACCCGATACCAACCAAATACTTCAAGCGATCCTTCTTTTTTAAGAAAGTTCATCACAAATTTAATTGCAATTAAACCAACAATAAAGGCAACAAGATTTGACAGTAAAAGCATACTCCAGTTTTCGGCGATGTAGGCACGCGAAGTACTGCTTAAGAAGCTTTTTACCACTACACCCGTCATAACTACGATACTAACTAAGAAAGAATAGTCGGCGGCAGATTTGTTATCCATGCCAGCTACGCGGCCAGCTAAAATTGTAGTACCAGAACGAGATGTGCCAGGTATCAGGGCAAAACACTGCGCTATGCCAATACCGATAGCTTTTTTAGGAGTTAATTCTTTTTCACTTTTAATCTTTTTGCACTTTGGCAGACGCTTGACGTTGATCATTAAGACACCAACTATAGCCATCATGATTGCTATGACGGAGAGATTTGAGAAAAATGGACTATTATCTATCAAATCATTTAATAGTAGAGCCGCTACAACAACTGGAATACACGTAAGAATAATATTGAATGCGAGCTTGAAATCATGTTTTACAAATACGTCTTTGAGGATCTCAACAATACGTTTGCGATAGTAGACCAGCAAGACCAACAAAGTGCCAACATTAATGAACTCCAAAAATAGGTGAAAACTTTCAGGATTCCCACTTAATATCTCGCGCATTATCTCCAAGTGCCCCGAGCTCGAGACCGGAATAAACTCCGCCAAACCCTGCGTTAAACCAAGCCAGAAAGCTTGCCATGCCTCCATCATTTTGCTTCATACCTCCCTGTATGTTTTTTATTATTGTAGATTAAGGTTGGAATACCCTTTGCATGTATATTATTAACAACTACGTCGTTATTCTTTTTTAGTATTTCATCTATTTCGTTAGATGTGATATTTTCGGATATTTCGCCCACTGCCCTATCGTCAAGGCCAAATTCTTTTAGCCACGCTTTTAGCAACTCGCGAGCTTCGTCGGAAGAGTAAAAATCATTAAATGCATCAAGGTAGGCGCGGTTTTCTTTATCCTTCTCTGTAAAAATACGTTTTACAATTTTAAATGCAACCGAATCGGTGGAAGTTTTTTGTTCATATTTATTAACGGCATATATATAACGTGCGATTAGCTCAGAATTTGCAAACTTGAAATTACCATCATTATCCTGAATTGGCAGAATAACTAGCTTAACATTGTAATTCTCAAAGAAACCAGAATCAAGTTGCGCCTGAAACGACTGTTTACATATTATGCAGCCAGGATCGAAGAAATCAATTGCACCCGGCTTGCCATCGTTCTTAATTTCAATCGCAACTACATCAAAATTATCCGTATTCCAATCGCGGAATTTGTCTGGAATAGCGCCAAATATCTCGCCCCAGTCGGAGAGCCAAAGACCAATATACTCAATTGGATTTTTTGCTTCAGTATTGTCATCAATACTACAAACCTCAGATCCGAGCGTGCAAGATTCCGCATGCTTAACATTACAAGTGCCAAGCGAATAAAGTGCAAGACCAGCTTTTGCGCCTTCTATGAGCGACCATACCGTAATTACAACTATTAAAATTGAGGCAATCTCAATCATAGCCGATACTGGCTTAACCCATTTTGGATGACGAATTATTAATTTACTGAGAACATTGTTTTTAACGTCGTCACCAAAACCAGTTTCGCATTTTTGCAATGTAATGCGTTTTCCGAAACAACTCCATGATTTTTTCAAAGTGCGCAAATAGCGTTTACCGACTTTTGGCTTAAAAATAGAAATGAAGGCTACGAAAATACCAACAATTAAAAGAATAATAAACGCAGCAATGCAAACCATTAGCCAAGCATCCTTTCAAATATTTCAATGGTTTTATCGATATCGCTCGGGCGAATATGGTAGCCCATCGAAAAACGGATTAGTGGCGGATAATGCTTAACGTGATCAAGATAATAATGAACACAGAAGTAACCCGTACGCGCCATAATTCCTTCATTTGACAATGCTCCGCCGACTAAATGTGAATCTAAGCCGTCGATATAGAAAGATATGGTCGGATTAGGCTCGGTATTTACTAGGCGAATGCGTTCTTGGGCGCTAAGATAATCGAATAAACGTTCGTATTGGCGACGGAAGTTTTCCTTGTCGGTCTTCGTGCGGCCATTTAGCCATTTAATCGCTTCGCCAAAAGCAACAATTTCGCCCCAAGCCTGTAGGCCTGATTCGAATTTAGTGTAGGCATGATTAGGAGATTCTGCGGATAATATATAGCCTTCCTTCTCAACATCGTCGACCATGCCGCCACCAATAAAGCTAGTTTCAATTATCTTAAATAAATCACGACGCACAATCATGAACCCTAATGATGGACCATACATTTTGTGCGCGGAACTACAAATTGCGTCTGCCTGCGTTTTATACAGAATTTCTGGACTATGCGCTAATGCCTGCGCTGCATCGATAATAATTATGCCTTTTTGTTTATGGACTTTTTTAACGAGATCCTCAACGTTACTCAATTTGCGTCCGTCAATATTCGAGGCGCAGTTTACTACTACGAGCGCATTCGTAAAATCATAACGATCCAACTCGATTGAGCCATCGTCCTCGCGCTCCATAACAATACGTGGAATTTGACGACGTTTTGCGAAAGTCATCGTAGAAAGAAAAGGAGAGTTATGTTCGATTTCAGATGTTACAACTTTCTGAAAGATGCCGTCTTTAAATTGATTAAGCAATAAGTTAATACCATAAGTCGTGTTTAGAGTGAAAGAAACTGAGTAATCCTTCTTTTTCAATTTAAGATACTTCAGAATTAAATCACGCGTTTCTTCGACAAGTTCATCAGTCTGGCGACCCCAGGCATATTTAACGCGTTCACCGCATGAGTTATGCCGAGTATAGTATCGATTTAATGCATCAATAACTTGACGTGGGCGCAAAGACTGACAAGCACTATCTAAATATATGTCACTTTTGGCTAAATAATCAAAATCTTTCACGCACTCCTCCTTATACTCTAATCAGTATACCATTAATAGAGACCTCTTGCACTATGATGTTGTACCGTTTTTGGTTTTTTATTTACTCCGAGCAACACCCCATCAAAATACCCCGCTTAAAAACCAAGCGGGGTTTACAGCAAGAACGACGAAGAGATTAATTATCTATCGTCGTCAATAGATGCGATTCTCGCGAACATGTTAACCGCATCGATATAGAGATCAACACAACTATCTATTGCATTGTCTAATGTGTGCGGCTTCTCTTGTGCAACCGCCCAATCGTAACCGATATATAAACTGAAGGCAATTACAATAATCCAGTCGATTACGGTCGGATGATACCAGCCGAATACAAGGCATAAAATCTCGATAATTATAACGGTAGCCAGCGTGGCTAATAGAATGCCTCCCATCCTCAAAAAGATTCTAGGCACCGCAGTAGACAGCAGTATCATAGCGAGCATGACGCCGGCCGTGACAGCAAGAGCGTGCAAGATTGATACGGCGGTTATATCATATAAGATAACACTAAGCACGAGACCGAACGGTAAGACGACAAGATTATAGCCAATGAAGCTGATTATAGGATCCGTACTTGTATGACTAATATGGGCACCTATGAAAGAAACAATTAAATATACAATTACGAGCACAAACGGATTCCAGCTTAAGAAGTAATCTCCAGCCAGCCAAACAATAACTGCGCTCAATGCGAAGCCCCAGAGAAGTACGCCTCCGATAACCGCATTATAACTCGCAAGAGACATTTCGTTGTCTGCCTTCGTGTAGTTACGGTAATTATTCTCGTTCATCTATTTCACCTCCTAAAAGAACAAATTAGACCTCCT
Source organism: uncultured Candidatus Saccharibacteria bacterium (assembly GCA_946406315.1). GTDB lineage: Bacteria > Patescibacteriota > Saccharimonadia > Saccharimonadales > Saccharimonadaceae > UBA2834. The sequence goes on along the minus strand of CAMJKD010000012.1, from coordinate 4,147 downwards.
TTTTAATAGCGAGATCAAACATCTTGATTACTATATCATACTATAATATATTCGTCAAATTACACGATTACACATTAACGCCTAGGATACTAATACTCGTAGCTTTATTGCATAATCGAAGATACGAAAAAACGAGATCGTAATCGAGAAGGTGAATTGGGCTAAATAGAAAAGCTAAAATGAATGCAGCATGATTATTGCGCCCCTACCCCCAAAGCAAAACAAGAGGGAAACGTTTGAAATACGGAATCGATCTCCTAATACCACGCTGGGCGCGTTACGGATGATGGAATACCATGAAACATGTTGCTTTTGCCGCTGTTTGTCAAACTCGAGACATTCCAATTAAAGATTGGGTTTAATGAAGTGATGCTACTGCAGCCACTGAACATATTAGACATACTGGTAACTTTAGACATATTCCAATTAGAGGCGCCATCGATGTTTGCAAGGTTGGAGGCGCCGTAGAACATTTGCTGCATATCAGTAACGCTTGAAGTATCCCAACCAGATGCACCATCAATGTTCGTAAGGCTGGAGGCGCCATCGAACATTTGATACATTTGAGTAACACTTGACGTATCCCAACCAGAAGCGCCATCGATGTTTGCAAGGTTGGAGGCGTTTTTGAACATATAGCTCATATTAGTGACCTTCGAAGTATTCCAACTAGAGGCTCCATCAATGTTTGTAAGGCTGGAGGCACTCGAGAACATAGCTTGCATATTAGTAACTTTAGGAGTATTCCAACTAGAGGCTCCATCAATGTTTGTAAGGCTGGAGGCGCCATCGAACATTTGATACATATTAGTAACATTCGAAGTATTCCAGTCGGAAAGCGCATCTATATTGCTAATTTTAGTGCCACTGAACATATAGCTCATATTAGTGACCTTCGAAGTATTCCAACTAGAGGCGCCGTTAATATTGGCAAGGCTGGAGGCGCCAGAGAACATATATCTCATATTAGTAACACTCGAAGTATCCCAACCGGCTGCGCCGTCTATATTGGCAAGGCTGGAGGCGCCACGGAACATTTCGCTCATATTTGCAACTTTTGAAGTATTCCAAGTGCTAAGTACATCTACATTGTTTATTTTAGTGCCACCGAACATATAGCTCATAATGGTAACACTCGAAGTATCCCAGCCAGAGGTCCCATCAATGTCGGCAAGGCCGGAGGCGCCTTGGAACATTCCGCGCATATTATCAACACTCGAGGTATCCCAGCCCTCAACGCCGTCAATACTCGTGAGGCTGGAGGCGCCACTGAACATAGAGCTCATAGTAGTAACACTCGAAGTATCCCAGTCGGTAAGAGCGTCTATATTTGTGAGACTAGAGGCGCCATTGAACATAGCATACATATTAGTCACACTCGAGGTATCCCAACTAGAAAGCGCAGAAATATCATTCAGGTTCTTAAAGTTGTAGAATAAATAATACGATGCCTGATTTGCCTTAATCTTCTCCGCTTCAGAATAAATATAAATCGTACCATCACTATCATCAAACCAAGCATAAATTGGCACTGGCGAATCAGCTGCAGAAATCACGGAAGCGCTTGCTTGTTGCGCAGAAGACATAGCAGAAGCAGGCTTTACGGCTGTAATGGTGGTGTTATTGGTCGTAGTACTTGCGCCGGTTTGACCAGAAAGCTTTTTCAATGCTACGTTTATGTCCTCTCCGGTGTTTAGAATCGCCACTACTTCTTCCTTTACCTCCCCATCCATGCTCTTAGAGATTGAAACCTTTGTCCATACGGCACGCAGCAGTACGTCGTCTTCCAAGATTTTGAAATAATCGTCGTTAATTGGCTTTGGATCGCCTTCAGCTACATCCCACCCTACAAAGTTATAGCCGTCGCAAGTCAGTGCATTGCTAGACTTTTGTACTATTGAAAGCGGTAAATAGGTCTGCTCTGCCGGCAATGTACCACCATACGAGCTACAATCGCTCGGTAAATTCTCATCATAGCTAACCTTGTAGCTAGACTTCAATACTGGCGTAAGGTCACTTGTGATGTTTTCGTCTGGCGTTTCCAGTAAGCTACTTTGTACAGTTTCATGGTCATTGGTTGGTAGGAAGGTTCCTTCTTCAATTGCGCCCGTGTTCTTTAATGCCACGTCTATGGTTAACCTAGCCGAGCGACCGGATAACAATGTCTCATTCATCGTCCAGGCTACAACTGGCACTGTGCCTTCGTGGGTTAGCGATGTCTCACCAATGGAGGCCTCAATTTCATCTACACTATCTACATCCCAGTATTCGTTATTAATGTAATCGGTTAGGGCAAAGTTCTCATAGGTATATGGTGCAATTGAAGCTTCAAATAATACGTTATTTAATGAATCCATACTAGCAATGAATTGCTTATCTGAGATCTGCTTAATAGGGTCTAGCACTTCATCGCCCATTTCATACTGGATACCATTAATGGTCATATATGGATATTTGGCTTTTAGGACTCGGTATTCTGGGATTTCATCTGGGGTTTGTTCATTCGGATAACCGTCAGTGAGAAATAATAGAATTAACTCTCGATCTTCTTGTTTAGTGTATCCTTCAAGTATTTCTTCGGCTTTTAGGAAGCCATCATAGTAGCTAGTGCAGCCTGGAGTGTCTAATCCGTTTACTAAATCTATGAGAGCGTTTTTATCCGAAGTGAGATTACTGAGTTTAGTGGCATCAGAGTTGAAGCTTACTAAACCAATACGGTTATTAGTGTCAGAGAGGACACTCTCAATGAGCTCGGCTGCATCATGCTTAACTTGGGTTATTTTATCTCCACTCATAGAGCCAGAGTTATCCAGTACCATTACAATGTCCGTATGTGTGCCGTCCGCCAACTTGGCTACTGTATCTACATCAAAGGTTATTCTTGCCTTGCCCTGTTCAATCCATTTAGCACTTTTGGTAATGTGCCAGGAACCTGGCTCGCTGTTGGAATAGTTAGTGTGTTGCGATGTTAATTCTACAGACTTAATAACTTCGGTATAATGCCCTGCTGCAACATTCTTAACTGCTGTAGCGCCAATTAAGATGCCAATAACGGCGAAACATGGAAGCGAATATTTGAAGATTTTATGCGGATTAATGCTACTTGAAATTGCGCTTAGTTTATTTATCGTCTTAAGTTTACGCGAAGATATGATGAGTATGAATATAATGCCAATCCCTAATACAATTAAGCCAATATATGGTAAAGCATTAAAGATAATGCCCGTAAGTGGTACTGGTTCAGGAACAGTATTGAAATCTATGGTTGCTTTGTATTCTTGGCTAGTATCTAAAGTATGGTTATCTGCTAGGGCTCCGGTTAGCTCTACAATGTTAGTGAGTGTTTGAGTTTTGTTTTCTGTTACCTTGTATTCGGCATAGACATCTACACTGCTATCTGCTGGGATGTTTGGAATTACTGCGATTGTATTAGTCTTTAGCTCATAACTGTTATTGGCTGAAGTTGTAAAGACTGCACCATCTAGTTCTTCTTGTAAATAGACATCTTTAATAGCAAAGGACTCTGGATTATGAACTGTAATCTTGAACTTTACGGTTTCGCCGTAGATGTATTCCGTCTGAGCATCAACAAGGCTCTTGCTTATCTGTGGCGCAAAGTTGCCAAGAGTTTCTGCCCATTCACCATAGATAGTAACGTTTTCTTCTGGCATGGTGAAGGTTGTATTCTTATACCAGCCTAGGAAGTCGTAGCCTGTTGCTACTGGATCGGCGGCTGTTGTAACCGTATCGCCTGGATAATGATCTTCACATGGTGGAACGCTTGCACCTGCTGGGATAATAGCGCCCTCAAAGGCATAGCAGACTTTATATGAGATTCTTTCAAAGCTACCAACAATTGTTACGTCTTGACTTGGCATAATGAAGCCAGTTTCAGACAAAGTAGCATCAGTAGTGCTCCAACCAGAGAATCTATAACCATCAATATTAGCATTAGCCTCCGTAGAATCTAATGGCACACTAACGCCTGCTTCATATTGCTTCTGGGTAGGTGGCATAAAGTCTGTTGGTTTTTCACCATTAATGACATAGGTAACGTTATATTTAGTACCTTCTGGGTTTTTCGTCCAGACGCCTACTAGACGGACATTGCGATTTGGCATTGGGAAAGTTCCGTCCGTAACGGTAG
>CAMJKD010000011.1 GCA_946406315.1 uncultured Candidatus Saccharibacteria bacterium | reverse complement strand
CTTTAGAAGTAAGCACAAGCTTCATACCGCAACTTATTGTTGTCTCGCAATAATGCCATAGTAGATTGTTTTATTAAAATGTTACCCTAACAACAAACGCGTAAGCCAATCTTTCGTTTACAAAACTTTTCATGGTACAAAAGGGGTGACATTTTTACGAAACATTGACATAGCTAGACGATTCACCATTATTGCGTTATCGGTCAATTATGATTTTCATCTTGTTCCATGCGCATTTGGAGTTTTTGATGCTCGCGAATGACTTCTGGTGATAATTTAAATGAAGAGCAAATTTGCCTGAAAGCTTTTTTAACGATTTCTTCGTATCCTTCTTTAGGGGTTACTAAAAGAAAAACTGGTCCAGCTTTCCATTCCAGCCATTCGCCCTGCCTCGGCTCGTTCATGCGGCCAAATAATCTATAGTTCAATTCGCCATTATTTGCATTAGATATATTCGATACTAATCCTTCGTCCTCATTTTCCGGATTATTAGCCGCAGGCTGCTCAACCTTGCGTTTTGGCTGCGATTGTTTTTTGTTACCAAGCATATCACCAAGCAACCCGTTATCCGCCATACGGTTCAGTAATGATCCGCCGCCATCATCGTTTTTTGCCGCCGAGATGGTTTTGTCTTTGGCGATTTTTATAAGTCCGCCTAATTCTTGAATTGTATTATTCATACCATCACCACCAAACATACCGAGATTAGTCATACTAGTTTGGCTGCCAACTTCACGAGCGTAGGCTACGATTACTACATCGTCGGAAGAATACATACGACAGGCACTATCACAATAGAGACCGTTTATAACAATGCGACCACCGGATGCAGCAGCAGCTCTTTGCGTTTCTTGCTCGATTGAATTGCGATGTTTGATAAAATCTGCTTCGCCATCGTAATTACGGAGCGGAATGTCGAGGTTATCTTTAAAACGTATCGATTTATTATTTTGCTTAGCAAAATTATGAACATACTCATCTAGATATTTATCAACAGTGACAAAATTATGTTGCAGAGTGTGCGGGGCCTGTTCGTGGAAATATGCAACTTTACCCTGGCTAGCAAAACTATCACCAGAGTCAATAATAATGCTTGAACCAGTTTTATTTGCTAAAGTAATAATAATTGCATATGGGATTTCAAGGGTGGACTTTTGATGATTAATAATCGCATCTTTCACTTCCCAATCGGTTGGCATCTTAAGAGTGGCTAGAGTTTTTTCAGATTCTCGATTAACGACAATCGTCTTACCGTTTTCAGTAGTTTTTCCAACTTCGATGTTCGCCATTTATAACCTTATTTCAGATTAATATATCCATCGATGCCCTTGGTGTAGTCATTGTCAGAGACAGATTGATAGCGCGTGCCATTATATGAATCCATGAAGCCATTTGTGGCACGATAAATCTCGCCAGTTTCAGTATCTTTTACGCGTTCATAGCCAAGCGTAGCGTCGCTTTGTTTTTGAGATGTTATATCATAAGAAGTTTGACGTTTGTTCCAGGAATCCATAATACCGTCTGAAATGTCGCTAGCATTCTTGGATAATGTTTTTGTTAAATCACTTTGGTTTTGCAATGCCTTGGCGTGTTGGCTCATAAATTCCTTACTATATTCTATAGTACCAATGCACTTATCGAGAATCTTTTGCCAATCGTTAAATTCATCATCAGCAGCCGTAAAGAAGAAGATGTCATAAACCGTAAGCGGCCAAACATCAACCGTACCTTGTGAGCCCAGAATGTCGAAAATATTTTTCGTTTGATTAATTGACCCTGTATTTGAAACTAAGCCGGTAAATAGCCCCTGAATCTTTTTGTTATTTAATTGGTAAGTTGCGCGTAATAAATCGCCACCTAAAATTGTTTTGCCAAGATTTTGGATAACGGAAAAATTAGTATAGTTTGGGATAAAGTTCACAAGAGGGTCCGCTTCATTAGCACGTAGGTTATGAGTTTGTGGATAAATCTTGAAGAAAGCCTCGGTGGTTTGGGGACTAATAATTGGCATCCTTGCAAAAGCAGCGTCTGGATAATACCTATTCCACCAATCCTGAGCATCTTTAGACTTATTAAAGCCTTCAGATTTTAGATTAGCGAAAATCATTCGTTCGGTATGACTTGGATCATAGGCGTAAATCGTATAAGTTAATACATTAACGTTTGTCTGAACTTTCCAACCTTTTGGAATTTGCATAGAAACAAGGCCGTTATCGAACTTCTCGTACTGGATATTTTTTGTTTCGCTAGCCTTAATCTCGACCTTTGGTTCATTAGAAAAAAGACCGCCGCCAGCAGTCTTGTTTCGCCCGTCACCACTACCGTTGCCGCTAAGATTGGCGATTAATATGCCCGCACTAGCACCGAGAACGAGCGTTGATAAAGTTATAATAACCAGAGCACATACGAAACGATTGTTATTGAAGAAGGTTTTCTGTTCAGCTTTATGCTCAGTTTTTTGTTTCTCCATTATTTTGCCTCCTTATAGACATATTCTAGACCTGCACCCGCTTCCATTCGAATTCGATCATTATCGATAGCGCGTAATTCGGGACCATCTTCCAATTTGAGTTTATCGCCTTCGATGACGTAATCGTATTCTTCGTCACCTATAGTTATTTCGTCTTTGTCTAGTTTAAGGGCGGATTCACGCATTGTTAGCTTCCCGTCCTCGTATTCTTCATATTTGCAATAATAATTACCGTAATGCAAAGCGTATTTGCCGACTTTTATTGCGTCATCGCTAGTCGGCGTAGGCTTGGATGTTGTCGGGATATCGCCAGGATTGTCGCCTTCGTTATGACTATTTGGCGATACTAGTAATAATGCGCCAAAACAACTAATGAAAAATACTACTACCCCTACGGCTATTAAAGTTATTATTTCTTTTTTATTCATACTTGTGCCTATATTACTTATACTATATCTGGTCGCCGATTCTCAATAAGAGAATGTCGCGATAGTGCCTAGAATCTTTATCGCAAGTAGAAAGAAGCATTAATTGCCAACTATTCACTTCTTCCGATTGGAGTTCTTCCTTAGTATAATCGCCATTTATAGTAGTGGCATGATTTATGATTGAGCTTAATATTTCTCGATTTCTATCGTTCCGATTATTCGCAAGATCGTAGATTTTTGTTTTCGTGATATCTTCAACCGAATACGCAATTACTTCAAGTTTAAATGTATTTTCAGCAGTAGTAATAGTACCAGTACGATGCTTCTGAAGGAACGATGCGTCAGCATATTCAACGATGGAGCCAAACATCTTCTTTTGATTCATGCGATGACCGTAAATAATAGTATAGTCATCCTTTAGAAAGTTATTCCGATAGTCCACGAACGGATTGCCAGCAATAGAGTGTTTATTATTATAATCCGTAGTGAGATATTTCGAATTATCCTTCGATTGCGTAATAGGATAATCGACAGGGGTGTCATCTATGGTGAGCCAAGCAATAATTTCGTTATTTGTCTTTTTGAGCTCATTGATATTTGGATACACACGATCGGCCATAGCGGATTTCTTAAAACTATCTGGTATTTCCGCCTCTTTTATAACTAACCGATTATCAATGACGGCGTAAAGACCGACGCTCAAAAAAAGAATCGACACGAACAGTAAAGTGAAATTAAAAAAATAATCTAATATTTTTTGTATTATGATGATTCTGCGTTCATTCTGTTTCTGCATTCAGAAGCTCCGAGTGCGTAAAAGAAGAGCAATTACGCTTCCTTTTATGTTGGATTTTTTGATGGCGCCGAAAGAACGTGAGTCATCGGCATCCTCGTAATTAGAATTAAGAACGAAATAGGCGCCTTTTGGAACGCGATAGCCCTCTCTAAAAGGATTCGATTCGCCAAGAGAATAGTCATAAACTGGCGCACTCGACACGATAATACCGTTGACCAGGAGATAGCCATCATCGTCTAAAGTTATAATGTCATCTTCTTCGCCAACTATTTCCGACATCAATTCATGGTTATCTTGCGAATAGAAGACGATGTCGCCGACATTATACTTCTTACTAATGCGATTAAATAGTACAAAATCACCATCATTAATGCGTCCGTTCATAGAAATATCAGAGACTCTGCGAAGCCCGACGAACACGCCAAAACTAATCCAGAGTATCGCAATAATAGCTAACGCCTTCAAGGCTAGGCATACCCAAGTACGCCTAGCCTCGTCGTTGATTTTCATATGTTTGTTTTTCACAATCCAATTAAGCCTTTTTGGCGATTTTCTTGCGAACAAAGTAAGCAACACCAGCTGTACCGGCAAGGATTAGTAAGATGTAAATTGCAATACCCATAAACGCATTTGTATCAACCTCGGAATTAAGATATGAATTAATCGTAGTTTCGTTATTAGTATCATAGTCGGAATCACCTACAGCGACCATCGTCTTAGTACCGGTAGAAGCTTGTTCTACGCCATCAATAGTGGTGGTATATCCTTCCGCCGCATCAGCCTTAGTAAAGGAATAGGTAGTGCCAACTGGAATCTGAGAGTTATTACCAACCAAACCGATAGTAGCAGTATCATTATGCTTTAGTCTAATTGTATCGCCATTCTTAATAGTACTTGAGTTTGTACAGGTAGAGCTCGTATCTAGAGTATAGCTATCGCTAGTGCTAACCGCAAAGGTGTACTCGAAGCATTTCTCTGGATCGGCGGTGTTACCAGAAACAGTTTGCGACACCTGAATATTCGTATAGGCCGGCGCACTCGAATAGACAAACCCCGAATCATCACCAGAGATGTTATCTAGCTTATCGTCGCTAGCGTCTTTTACATAGAGACTAGCAACATAGCCGGTAAGTGTATCATTGTTGCGTACAGATACAGTAGCAGTATAGCTATTGGTGCTATCTACAGGATAAATTGCAGAATTAGTTGATGAGCTTTCTGTAATAGTATAGGAATAGTCACCTACCCTCTCGAACGTCATGTTGGAGAAGTCTAGGGTCGTACTCTTTGAAGCAGTACCTATTGTTGTGTAAGTGTCATTAAAAACAATACTCGGTGCGGATGGAGCATTTGCGGCACCAGCTGGATTAGATCCATCTGCCGTAATAGTATAGCCAAAGGTGTTGTTAATTGTGCCGTAAGCATTTTCGATATTACGAATAATCGTAGCCGACGAACCGGTATTCCAAGTTGGCGTAGTAGCCGCAGCGAAAGTGCTAAGTGGCGCTACGGTCGTAGCAAGCACTGCGACTGCCGCTGAAGCCGTTATTACTTTATTGGTTTTTTTCATATTTCCTCCTATTATTTGCATATCGCTTAACCTTATTCATTATTATATATGATTTTTCATTTTTTTTACATAGTAATTCTCCTAATACCATCCTGGGCGCGTTACGGATGCTGGAACGCCGTTAAACATATAGGTTTTACTCGTAAGGCTTGAGACGTCCCAATCAAAGATTGGATCAAGAGATGTTATTCGGAAGCAACCGTTGAACATAGAAGTCATATTAGTAACTCCTGAGGTATCCCAACCAGATGCGCCGTCTATATTGGCAAGGCTGGAGGCGCCATCGAACATATAACTCATATTAGTAACACTTGGAGTGTCCCAATTAGTTGCGCCATCGATGTTCGCAAGACTGGAGGCGCCGCGGAACATTTGCTGCATAGTAGTAACACTCGAAGTATTCCAGTTAGATGCGCCATCAATGTTCGTGAGGCTGGAGGCGCCGAAGAACATTTGCTGCATAGTAGTCACGCTCGAAGTGTCCCAATTAGTTGCTCCATCAATGTTCGTAAGGCCGGAGGTGCCTTGGAACATAGAGCCCATATAAGTAACGCTAGAAGTATCCCAACCAGATGCACCGTCTATGTTTGCAAGGCTGGAGGCGCCGCTGAACATATAGCTCATATTAGTAACTTTAGAAGTATTCCAATCGGAAGCACCATCTATATTTGTAAGACTAGAGGCACCTTGGAACATATAGCTCATATTAGCCACTTTTGAAGTATTCCAACCAGATGCGCCATCTATATTCGTAAGACTAGAGGCGCTATTGAACATATAGTTCATATAAGTAACGCTCGAAGTATCCCAGCCGGATGCGCCATCAATGTTCGTAAGGTTAGAGGCGCCTTGGAACATAGAGCTCATATAATTAACACTTGAAGTGTCCCAATCGGTAAGTGCGTCTATATTTACAAGGCTGGAGGCGCCGTAGAACATACCGCTCATATTGGTAATACTTGAAGTATCCCAATTAGTTGCACCATCTATATTCGTAAGGTCGGAGGCGCCATAGAACATATAGCTCATATTAGTAACACTCGAAGTACCCCAATCAGATGCACCATCAATGTTTGTGAGGCTAGAGGCACCAGAGAACATATTGTTCATATTAGTAACACTTGAAGTATCCCAGTCGGAAAGCGCGTCTATATTTGTAATTTTAGTATTGTAGAACATAGAGCTCATAGTAGTAACACTCGAAGTATCCCAACCAGCCACGCCATCAATGTTTGTGAGGCTAGAGGCACCGTAGAACATAGAGCTCATAGTAGTAACACTCGAAGTATCCCAACCAGCCACACCATCAATGTTTGTGAGACTAGAGGCGCCACTGAACATACCACTCATATTGGTAACACTCGAAGTATCCCAATCGGTAAGAGCGTCTATATTCGTAATTTTAGTGCTGCCGAACATATCGCCCATATCAGTAACACTCGAAGTATCCCAGTTGCTAAGTGTGTCTATATTCGTAATTTTAGTGCTGTCAAACATGTATCTCATATTAGTTACTTTCGAAGTATCCCAGTCGGCTGCTCCGTCTATATTTGTAAGATTGGAGGCGTTTTCGAACATATAGCTCATATCAGTTACTTTTGAAGTATTCCAACTCGTTGCACCATCTATATTGGTTAGTGCTTTTGCGTTACCGAACATATAGTTCATAGTAGTAACTTTTGAAGTATCCCAAGCAGAAAGCGCGTCTATATTTGTGAGGCTGGAGGCGTCACCGAACATATAGCTCATATTAGTAACACTCGAAGTATCCCAACTGACGAGCGCAGAGATGTCGTTCAGGCTCTTAAAGTTGTAGAATAAATATCTCAAGGAAGTGCCCGCCTTAATCTTATCTGCCTCGGAATAAATATAAATAGTGCCATCGGTATTATCGAACCAGGCATAAATTGGTACAGGAGAATTAGATGAAGAGATTATGGAAGCACTTGCTTGTTGCTCGGAAGACATAGTAGAAGAAGGCTTCACAGCTGCAATGGTAGTATTCGCAGTAAAATTATTTGCACTGGTTTGACCAGAAAGCTTTTTCAATGCCGCGTTTATGTTCTGTCCAGTATTTAGGATTGCTACTACCTCTTCCTTTACTTCTCCGTCCATACTCTTAGAGATGGAGACATTAGACCAAATGGCGCGCAAAACTACATCGTCACTAATAATCTTAAAGTAATCGTCGTTAATTGGCTTTGGATCACCTTCAGCTACATCCCAACCAGCAAAGTTATAGCCGTCGCAAGTAAGTATACTACTGGACTTTTGTACTATAGTCATTGGTAGATAGTTCTGCGTTGCTGGTAGAGTACCTTCGTATGAGCTGCAGCCACTTGGCAAATTTGGCTCATATGTTACTTCGTAGCTAGATTTTAGAACTGGGGTGAGTTCGCTTGTGATGTTCTCGTCCAGGGTATCAGGCAAGCTACTTTGTACAGTTTCGTGGTCATTGGTTGGTAGGAAGGTTCCTTCTTCAATTGCGCCCGCGTTCTTTAATGTCACGTCTATGGTTAACCTAGCCGAACGACCAGATATTAATGCATTGTTCATTGTCCAGGTTACAACCGGCGTAGTATCATCGTGAGTCAGAGATGTTTCACCAATGGAGGCCTCAATCATATCTACACTATCTACATCCCAGTATTCGTCATCGATGTAATCCGTTAGGGTAAAGTTCTCATAAGTATATGGCGCAATTGAGGCTTCAAAGAGTACATTGCCTAGGGAATTCATATTAGCGATAAACTGGTTATCTGAGATTTGTTTAATAGGGTCTAGGACTTCATCACCCATTTCATACTGGATACCATTAATGGTCATATATGGATACTTAGCTTTTAGGGCTTGGTATTCAGGGATTTCGTTTGGGGTTTGTTCATTTGGATAACCGTCAGTTAAGAATAACATGATGAGTTCACGGTTGTTTTGCTTTTGGTAGCCTTCAAGTATTTCTTCGGCTTTTAGAAAGCCGCTGTAGTAATTAGTATTGTTAGTAGCCTCCAATTGATTCACTAAGGATAATAATGAAGCTTTATCATTAGTGAGATTGCTAAGTTTAGTAGCATCAGAGTTAAAGCTCACTAAACCAATACGGTTATTAGAATCAGATAAGACACTTTCGATGAGTTCAGTTGCATCATGCTTAACTTGGGTTATTTTATCTCCACTCATTGAGCCAGAATTATCTAGTACCATTACAATGTCTGTATGTGCGTCTTCGGCTACTTTAGCTATTGTATCTACGTCAAAGGTAATTCTTGCTTTGCCTTGTTCAATCCATTTAGCACTCTTCGTTACGTTCCAGGAGCCTGGCTCATTGTTGGAATAGTTAGTGTGTTGCGATGTTAATTCTACGGACTTAATAACTTCGGTATAATGCCCTGCTGCAACATTCTTAACTATTGTAGCGCCAATTAGAATGCCAATAATAGCGAAGCATGGGAGCGTACACTTAAATACAGCACGTGGTTTAATTCTATTAATGCGTTCAAATGCTCTGCTAATTATATGTGTTTTACGAGAAGATATGATGAGTATGAAAATAATGCCAATCCCTAATACAATTAAACCAATATATGGTAAAGCATTAAAGATAATGCCCGTAAGTGGTACTGGTTCCGGAACAGTATTGAAATCTATGGTTGCTTTGTATTCTTGGCTAGTATCTAAGGTATGGTTATCTGCTAGGGCACCAGTTAACTCTACAATGTTAGTGAGTGTTTGAGTTTTGTTTTCTGTCACTTTGTATTCGGCATAGACATCGACACTTGCGCCGGATGCAATACTTGGAATTTTAACAATAGTATTAGTCTTCAGCTCATAACTGTTATTAGCTGAAGCCGTAAAGATTGCACCATCTAGTTCTTCTTGTAGATAGATATCTTTAATGGCAAAGGATTCTGGGTTATGGACGGTAATCTTAAACTTTACGGTTTCGCCGTAGATGTATTCTGTTTGAGCATCAACAAGACTTTTGCTTATCTGTGGCGTGAAAGTGCCAAGAGTTTCTGCCCATTCACCATAGATAGTAACGTTTTCTTCTGGCATGGTGAAGGTCGCATTCTTATACCAGCCTAGGAAGTCGTAACCTGCTACTACTGGATTAGCGGCTGTTGTAACTGTATCGCCTGGATAATGATCTTCACATGGTGGAACACTTGCACCTGTTGGGATAATAGCGCCTTCAAAGGCATAGCAGACTCTGTACGAAATACGTTGGAATGAACCTACAATAGTTACGTCTTGACTTGGCATAGTGAATCCAGTTTCAGATAATGTAGCATCAGTAGTGCTCCAACCAGAGAATCTATAGCCATCTATATTAGCATTAGCCTCCGTAGAATCTAATGGTACACTAACGCCTGCTTCATATTGCTTCTCAGTTGGTGGCATAAAGTCTGTTGGTTTTTCACCATTAATGACGTAGGTAACATTGTATTTAGTACTTTCTGGATTTTTTGTCCAAAGACCTACTAGACGGACATTGCGATTTGGCATTGGGAAAGTTCCGTCCGTTACGGTAGCATCAGTCGTAGTCCAGCCAGAGAAAGTATAGCCTTCAAGTATTGGGTTAGCATTAACTGGTACTGTGGAATCTTGGGCGTAAGATTCTTCACTAGGAGTAGTTGGTGCACCGGCTGGGATGTTTCCTTCATATGCGTAAGTAACGTCATATAGCGTAGCACTAGAATCACCAATAAAGGCATGGACAGTATTGGAAGTAGCAGTTAGTCCGCGTTCGGCAGCAAAGGCAGTGTTGTAGAAATCTCGACGAGTTTCAATGGGAGTAGTACTTGGATCATCGATGGTGGTTGGGGTTTTAGTAATGATACCTACTGTTAATTGGCAGCCAGCTTTAATCTTCTCAGCGGAAAAGCTAACGGTACGAGTATTAGCATTGTAGTGAAGACCATGGTAGTAGTATTCTGTATGGTCATTATTCCAAGTACCAGTATCTACAGTTTCTTCATTAGTATCGTCAATGACTTTACCTGGACATTGGATAGAGTTATCTGCACGGGATACGGCACCGATTGTACCATCAGAAGTAGTAACGAAACCTTGGAATACTAGACCTTCTGGGATTTTGTCTGTCACATTTACCCTACCACCAAGTACATTGGCAATTTGGGCATCACTAGATTCTATGCCAGTAGCATCAATACCGTCTTCTTTGACGTTTAAGTAATAGGTAAGATCTGCATCGACATCAACACGGACATCATCGATAATTTCAGCAAAGGACTTAAAAACAATACAACTTAAAATAGCGCCCAAAATGAGCACTGCAAAAATACGAATATTTTTCCGAATCCTATCTACCTGCGTTAAGCGTTTTCTGGAAAATATTCCACCAGACACTGATTAACTCCTATATCTCATATTAATACCTCCCAAATGGTACTAATTATATGGTAGCGTACTTTAGAAGTAAGCACAAGCGTTTTAAGACTAGCGAACTATCAGAATACTAATCATAATCGAAAGCGTAACCATAGAAAATAATGTAGAAATTGTGACGAGTTGCGAGGCTTCTTTCTCGTCTCCGCCATACCTAGAGGCGAAAAGGCCCAAGCTTGTAGCGGTCGGGAGAGCTTGAATTAGGGTACAAACTATCACTACCTCATCTGGAAAATCAAAGCCAGCACCACGTGCGACATATTGTATTGCAATCAATAATAAATAGGCAACTAGTGGTCCGACGATTAGCTGAATTAGCGCCGTAATGGCAAGTTTCCATTTTTTTAACAATTGAGCAAATTTAGCCGTACTAAGCATACAGCCGACGCAGATAATCGAGAGAGCCGTAGTGGCGCTGCCAGTGAATGTTACCGCATCGTTAATAAATTTTGGCACCTGAAAACTAGTTAAGAATACCAAGACACCTAAAATAACGGCGATAATATTTGGATTCGTAATGACATTAAGAATAAGTTTGCCGTCGATTTTATGCTTAAATAAATAAACGCCATAGGAAAATAGCGCAATATTAAAAGCAATGATAAAGCCGCAGTAGGCAATAATAGCCGTACTCTGCGAACCATAAGTGCTAGAAATAATTGGATAGCCAAGAAATGTCGCGTTATTAAAGATAAGTGCAAATTGTGACTCGTATCGCATTTTGCCCTTATACCACTTCTTATTAAATATAACGAGAGACAGTAGAGTGATGGCGATCATGACAATAAAACCGCCTACTAAACCAGCAACAAAAATATGCGAAGACTCGTCGCTATAAGCAGTTGGAAAAGCCATAAAAAGCGATGCTGGCATAAAAACAGTTAAAAGCAGATTGACGAGATCCTTGTTAGTTTTAGGAGAAATTAGTTTAAGTTTCCCCAGTAGAAAACCGAGTGCTAGAATAATAGCAATCGTGCCGAGCCGCGAATAGAAATCGAGGAGACTAATATTCATATGCTTTAAATTTTAGCATGAGCGGAATATAAAATCTAATTCTTATTATTTGGGTCGGTTTGATTTTTGGCGTCTTTAACAAGATTTGAGGTTTTCTTGCGACCGCCAACTTTTTTATAGATTTGCTCATCTAAAGCAATTATTTTATCAAGTTTATAGCGAACATTTTTATCGATAGCCATGTCGTTATCAACATTCTTACGCATCTCCGCTAATTCTTTTACCATTTTCGCGACACGACGCGACTCTTTGTCGGCCTCGAGCTGAGAATAGAGCGCAATTGCGATGCTAGCGCCAGAAACAATTAAAAATATAATATCGGATACCGAATCAGCTACGGTTCTCGGTGACAGTATTAGCGATAGCATGCCGGCCAGAATGACGACGGTCATACCGATTGTAATAAAGAAGATGGTTTTTCTAAACTTCCTCATAAGTATATTTTACTCCATTTTAAGCATAACCTTCAGCCTGAAGTTCAAACATCTCTTTATAAATGCCGTTTTTTTCAATTAGCTCGCTATGCGTACCCTGCTCGATAATCCTACCATGATCTAATACAATAATTCTTTCCGCTCGGCGTACAGTAGAGAAACGGTGCGAAATGATAACGGTGGTTTTATTCTGTTGTTTTTTAATAATATTTCTAAATATTTCATACTCCGATTTGGCATCAACCGAGGATGTCGGCTCGTCAAGAATGAGAATATTTGGCGAACGAAAAAATGCACGCGCAATGCCAAGGCGCTGCCATTGACCGCCTGAAAGATTCGTAGCATTCTTTGAATCTATATCCTTTGACAATATTTGATCGAGCCCTTCTTCGTATTCGCCGACAAGTTTGCTAAGACCAGATTCTCGAAGCGCAGCGAGTATCTCTTTGCGATTATATGGTTTATTTACATTACCAAACCAAACGTTTTCCCCAAGTGTTGCGAAATCGTAGCGCGAGTAGTCCTGAAAAAGTGCGCCAATTTGATCGAGATAGGAAGCGCGATCGATTTCCGCAAGAGGATGACCATCGATATAGATTGCACCTTCTTGTGGCGAATACGCACCAATCAATAGCTTGATTAAAGTAGTTTTTCCAGCGCCGTTTTCACCAACTATAGCAAGACTATCGCCGGGCTTAAGCGTGAAACTGATATCTTCAATAGCACGTGTATCAGAATGTGGGTAAGTAAAACTAACGTGTCTAAATTCAATTACAGGAAGATGGTTTATTTTAATATCACCACTGCTCTGCGCTGGTGTTTCCATGAACTCCATAAAGTCCGTCGCATTAACGAGACTAGTATTAATTGCGGTAACGCTATTAAAGAAGCTTGAAATGCTCGTATTCAGTTGCATTAATAAAGTACGTACGGTCAAAAATTGACCAATAGCTAAACGGCCAAAGATGATTTCAATGGCTACAATGATGAGCACAATGTACCCAATTACGTCTTGTAAAATATTTGCGCCAAAACGTGGCCAGAAGAATGTGCGATTGTCGGCGATATCTTGCTCTTGACTACGACGACGCGCTTTAATCATTTGCGACACGAGTTGTTTTGAAAGGCCGTTTAATTCAATTTCGAGCGCCGAATCAGAATTGGTAATTTTACGCTCAATTGCCCAGGCGATACGGCGATCGCGCGTAAACTCACGCCAGTTGCGACGTTCGCGCGCAGCCAATTGCAGACTGAGAATAGACGATGGAATTGCCGCAATTAAAAGCGCGACCGTAACAATTGGAGAAACTGCGAGAGTTGCAATAACAATCGAGATAAGGCTAGTAACAGAAGATACGACTGTGATTGCGCTGGTCGATACGTAATCGATTGAAGATCCAAATTCGCGGACACGTTCAAATTTATCGGCGAACTCTTGCGTTTCACGAGTGGCAAGTGGAATTTGAATATACTTAGTAGCAACTAACTCGCTAACATAAATGTAGGTTTCTTGGCTAGTCGAAATGGATAATAATTGATAAATGGCGCCAAGAACCACATCGAGCAACTGAACTGATAGCAAAAATATTACTGAAATAATGAACGGCAATAAATCGTGCGTCGGAGATATGACCGCCTCCGAAATACAAGTTACAACGTAACCGGCGAGAACGGCAGTAATAGCCGGAATTACTGAAGTAATAATACGATAGAACCAGAAGAAATATCGACGCATTCCGACCGCTTGGCGATATATTTTCATGCAGTACAAAATTGATTTTAAATCAATTCGCGGATACTCTGGGCGCTTACGTTCGGCCATCTTACGTGCTTTTTTCTGAGCACGACGAGATGGTCGTTTTGGGTCTTTTCGACGTCGTAAGCGCTTTGCCATATTACTCCACGGTTACTGATTTAGCTAGATTGCGTGGCTGATCAACATCATTACCGCGATTGACAGCCACGTAGTAGGCGAAGAGTTGCTGGAGAGTATTTAGTAACAATGGTGTGAGAATTTTAATTTTACTGTTAATACGAATAATATCATCAGCTTCAATTTCTGCCTTGCTATTCGTAAATACGATCGCCTTACCGCCACGCGCACGTACTTCGTGCAGGCCGCCGATTGATTTGTCGAAGAGCCAGTTATCAAGAATGTTGAAGACTTCGAAGAAGGTTTCGTCAACGAGCGCAATCGGACCATGCTTAAGCTCGCCCGAGGCATAACCTTCGGCATGAATATAGGATATTTCTTTTAGTTTAAGCGCACCTTCTAGAGCAATTGGATAAGCAGTATCACGGCCGAGATAAAGCGCATCATTGTATTTGCAGTACTTCTTGGCAAGATTTTTAACATCCTCACGATGGTCTTTGAGTGTCTTTTCGATTTCTTTTGGTAGGATCGAGAGTTCTTTTGTGATTTTCGCAATCAATTCAACATTACCGCCGTGATATTCGGCAAGCATACCAGCAAACATCACCATCGTAACAACTTGCGCCGTAAACGCTTTAGTTGAAGCAACCGATATCTCTGGTCCAGCATGAACATAAGTACCGCCGTCAACTTCGCGCGCAATTGTCGAGCCAATTACGTTTACGATACCTAGCGTTTTGACGCCGCGCTTTTTAATTTCGCGGAGGCAGGCAAGCGTATCAGCGGTTTCGCCCGATTGTGAAACAATTAGAGCTACGGAATTTTGCGGGAGATGGAACGAGCGATAGCGATATTCTGAAGCAACTACAACTTCAGTAGTCAAATCTGGAATTAATTGCTCCATATAATAAGAGGCTAACAGACCTGCATAATAGGCAGTACCACAGCCAACGATAACGATATGATTAATATCGCGCATTTCTTTTGCGGTAAGATTGGGACCACCGAGATGCATTTTGCCCTGCTCAGGATCGATACGACCAGAAAGAGTATTGTGCAGAGTAGTTGCCTGCTCCATTATTTCTTTTAATAAGAAGTGGTCGTAGCCGCCTTTCTGAATTTGTTCAACATCACCTTCAATTGTCTCTGGATTTGGACTAAGATGCTTGAGATTAAGATTAAAGACTTCAGCGCCCTTCTCCGTACAAACAGCAATTTCACCATCATTTAAATAAATAGCTTCACGAGTATATCCTAGAAGCGCAGATGCGTCCGAAGCTATAATCGTCTCATCCTGACCAAGACCAATAATAAGCGGTGAGCCGAGACGTGCAACAATAATAGTGCCTGGCTCGTTTGGCGAAAAGGCAGCAATCCCATAAGTGCCACGCACTTTTTTGAGCGCTTTTGCGACGGCGTCTTTGAGTGAAATGCCATTTTTATAATTACTATCGATAAGCGCCGCTAATACCTCAGTATCAGTATCGGATTGAAATTCATATTCCGATAACTGCTCCTTCAGTTCTTTATAATTTTCAATGATGCCATTATGTACAAGATATACGTCGCCAACATGATGCGGGTGAGCATTCGAAACAGTAACACCACCGTGGGTTGCCCAACGCGTGTGCCCGATGCCAAGATGTCCTTTGTGGGGTTTAACGAGGAGGACGTTTTCTAATTCAGCAATCTTGCCAACAGAACGAGCAATATGCGGTTTATCCGTATCATCGAGCGTTGCAATTCCGGCCGAATCGTAACCGCGATATTCGAGGCGCTTGAGGCCATTTAATAACACATTTTGTGCCGTTCTTTTTCCGACATAGCCCACAATACCACACATATATTACTCCTTGTTTTTCTCTTGTGTTTAGTATATCTTTTTGCCAATTAAGTGTCAAAACCGCTATGACGATATGGCTACTTTGCTGCTCCACGATGGCGCACAAGCGCTCAATCTGAAACACCTTGACTTTTCGACTAATTCTTTATACACTTAGATTACCTTCCCCTGTAGCTCAATGGTGGAGCAAGAAGCTGTTAACTTCGAGGTTGCCAGTTCGAGTCTGGCCGGGGGAGCCATTTTGGACGAGTGTCCAATTTTTTTATGTAAATAAATGGCTCTAACAGGTTAAATTGGAGTCTTTTTGGTCTATTTCAAGATTCGAGAGTAATATGCGCCATAATCGTCTACAATAGTTCTCCGCCTTGTTTATGTTTAATATAGTCTACCTTCGACTATCAAAATACAGCCATGTGAATGGCTGTATTTTTGTCGATTAATTATGCTTAAGAAAGGCTAGCGACGGCGTTTGATTGCAAAAGTGAGTCCGGGCAAAGTAACGCCAACAATGACGAAACCTCCAAGGCACTTAGCAATATTATCAATAGTATTTGGATTCTTAACTTTCTTGTAGCGGTATATTACCTCTACGTCGCCATCAACTATACCGGAGGCATTATTTGGTCTGCCACTCAAAGAGTATGAATGCGGAAGCTGCTCGAGCGGACTGGTTTCATATTTGTCACCCAGAGCGTATTCTTCAGTGGTAGGATTAGCGATAGGCTCTCCCGTCTCGTCATCGATGTGACGAGTGGTAATAGTATGGATTGGATTATAGCGGTAGATAACTACTATATCAGACTCCACCGTACCGCTAGCATTACTCGGCGTTTCCTTAAGTACGTATCGTTCAGGCAAATCGTCTTCGCTTGCAGCTGTCGTGTTGTAAGATTTGCCATGCTCGTAATCACGACTAGTGCTCGGTGCGATTTCTCTACCTGTTTCATTGTCAACATATTTCGTAATGACAGTGTGCATAATTTTGGTCTGAATTGGATCAGATTCGAGCGTAGCCGGCGTACCACCATTAGGCGTATAGGTGGTCCGAGCTAGATTATTGATTGGCGAGATATTGACAGGATCCTTGACCGTAGTCTTAACGATCATTGTGTAAATGTGACCATAGAAGTCCTTAGAATCGAGCGCTGAACTGGTTGCCACTGCGTCAACTTTTTGACTGGAGACATTAACCGTAAAAAGCGAGGTTTTATCTGCACCAGTTTCGTCCTTGATAGTTATTTCATTTGCGGCAGGAACAGTCAGATTGCGATCAAAGGTGTCAGTTATGGTTAAGCTGGTATAATTACGAAACTCAGGTATGTTGTCATAGTTAGAATGGAGCGACATGAATGTTACGGTATCCGGCATAGTTGTCGCATTATTAGGAACTTCTTGCTCAATTGTATATATAACGTTTTCGCCAGCTCTTGCGCTAGTTTTATCTACGGTCTTAACTGGTTTTTTCATCTGATACGGCAGAACGGAGCCAAAGATAACGCCAACGCCCCAACCTATGCCAGTATGTCGGTAGCTAAAAGTACCGTTTGGAAGATTGGTAGACGTAACAAAGAACGAGTTGCCGTAAAAAATACCATTATAGTAATAATTATTGATAGTATTAATCGCGTAACCGTTATTGCCAATTTGGGCGGTCATGTTAGTAACTCTGTCAGCATTGTCGCGATTGTAGTAAATTGTGTGGGAACTATCTTCAAAGAAGATACCCTCATTCGAAGCAAATGGTCTTTCGAGATAAGCAGGAGTGCTGCCCGTGTAAAGAATATCAAAGTCAAAGAAAGTTGAACTAACGTTTTTAATTGAAGTGTCAGCAGTACAACTGTCGCTTGCTGCATTGTATGTACCCTTCTTGCAGAATTGCACAGTAAATAGTGCATCAGCGTGATTAATATTAGTCCAAAAGAAGATAGGGTCGCCCGAACCGAGATGCGTACTAGTAACACCCTCGGTGCCGGTTTCGGGATGATCTACCGAATTTGTACCTTCAATGTGGTGCCAGAGTTGCATACCAGCAGATGACTTAGGAGTGCCGTCGTCATTGTCGCCCTGCTCCCAGCCCCTTATGTCGTTAACTTTGTAGAGAACGTCAAGTTTTTCACCTTTTGCATTACTGGCGGTACTATTTTCGATGAGAAGCGTGAACGTTTCGCCCTGTCGCATATTGAAAAATTCAACATCTTCACTATTAACATCATAGACAGTACCAGCTGGAGCGCTAGTACCAGCTGCCTTTGCGATAGTAATTGTTGTATTATCGGTCCAATAGATTTTGGAATATGCGTAGTTATTGTCAAGGTTGCCAGTCAGCTGGCTGAAGTCCTTGTACGTCACCGATGCAGCAGCGCTAGCGCTAGGCGCAATCATTACTGGCGTAGCGAGCAATGCCAGTGCCGGTGCAAAAAATGTGAAAATGTGGAGTTTTTTCATTTTTGTTTGACCTTTTTATTTTTAACCTTTTGATAGTTTTATCATAAACTTTTTTTAGTTTTAAATCAAGCGTTATTTGAAGTTATAATAAGAAAAAGGACGGAAAAATGATATTATGCATAGCCTGCTCGGCAGAAGACGGTATTCCTAAAAAATACCTGAACGATTGCAAAAGCGTTCTTAATGAGCTAATGTGCGAAAATGATTTAGTTTTTGGCGGAAGTAATCGTGGCATTATGGGTGTCGCCTATCGTGCAGCAAAGAAAAATCAGCGCAAGGTGATTGGGGTTTGTCCTAAATATTATAAAGGTAGTCTTTCTGAGCTCGAGTGTGATCAAGAGATACTTACAGAGAAAGTCTTAGAAAGTACCGAGATAATGATACGGAAGTGTGATGCGATCATTCTTATGCCTGGCGGTCTAGGGACACTTTACGAATTCTTTTTAGCAATCCAGGGCATAATTTGCAAAGAGCATACTAAACCAATTGTGATTTATAATTCATGTGGCTTTTTTGATGACATTCTAGATTATCTCATAAAGATTAAAGATAAAAAATTCATAACGGAAGAAACTTTCTCTTCTTTCAGCGTTGCTAATAATAGCACAGAGCTAAAGAAGTTTATTAGTGCTATATATCAATGAAAAATACGGTCACTTCCGATTATGACCGTATTTTTCTAATGTATATTATTAGCCTCGGCGCTTAAATGCGCGATGAATGCCAAATCCTGCGATAGTTGCCGCTATGATACCGAAAGTAGCTTTTGTAATGCCATCGACGGTTTTTGGATTCTTAATCTTGCGATAGCGATAGATAACTTCGATGTCTTCATTGCCAACGGTGCCTTCTGCATTCTTAGGAGTTTCAACTAGCTGATACCCTTTTGGAACCTCTGACAATGGGTTAGTCGTATAAGGGTCGCCTTGTGGATATTCGTCGCTAACCGAATCGCTTATTGGTTCACC
The DNA here is from genome assembly GCA_946406315.1 of uncultured Candidatus Saccharibacteria bacterium. Taxonomy (GTDB): domain Bacteria; phylum Patescibacteriota; class Saccharimonadia; order Saccharimonadales; family Saccharimonadaceae; genus UBA2834. Next base: position 21,602 of record CAMJKD010000011.1, on the reverse strand, counting down.
AGTCTCATCGTCAATGTGATAAACTGTAACTTTCCTTGGCGAAACATAACGATAGATGACTTCGTAATCTTTGTCCGCAATACCAATAGCATTACTTGGCATTTTAATTAACTTATACTTATCTGGAATATCATCTGATTCTCTCGTAATGTACGGTGCGCCATGTTCGTAATCTCGTGTGGTAGAATCGGCAATTTCTTCGCCAGTTTCATCATCGATATACTTAGCTACGACGGTATGATAGATTCTAGTTTCAACTGGGTCGGATAGGATAGTAGTCTCACTGCCACCAACTGGAGTATAGGTAGTGCGAGCAAGATTTCGGACTGGGGAGCCAGTTAGCTGACTTTTCACCGTTGTTGGAATAGTAATTGTATATGTATGACCATAGAGGTCGAGCTGAGTAGCATTCTTTGCGGCTGCTTCGATTGATTGACCACTGATAGTAATAGTAAACTTCGATGTTACGTCCGTACCGTTCTCGTCAACAATTTTTACTTTCGACGCAGCAGGAAGCTGAAGGCTATTGTCGAAGGTGTCGGTTATTTTAAGAGCACTGTAGCCTTTGTCGCGAGGGATATTATCAAAATTACTCCAAAGAGACATGAAGGTAACGATATCCGTATCTGTAGAAAAGTTGTTTGGCACTTCTTGAGAAATACGGTAGGTGATTTTATCGCCAACTCGAGCAGTTTGTTTATCTACTGTTTTCTTCGGGTTCGGGATTTCATATGGTACAGTCGATCCGAAAACCGTGAAAATACCACATAATGTACCAGTATAGCGATAAGACCAAGTGCTCGATAGGTTGGTTGCCGTGACCATGGCGGAGTTACCAAACCAAATACCATTATAATTAGGACTATTAATCGACGTATTAGAGAAGCCATTTTGTTCAGTTACGAGACCTACGCTATCGATTGCATGATCTTTATTGTAATATATGGTATTAACGCCAGATTCTAGAACGACACCCTCGTTGCCGTGAAATAATTTGTCGTCATATTTAGTATAGACATATTGCCCGTTAACTAGTTCGCGATTACTATTCGGTACGTCAAAGTCCCACATTGCCGCACTTATCGCCGAAACGCCGGCAGCCGTACAGTCATCGGTCGCAGAATTATAGGTACCTTTCTTACAATACTTAATCGTAGTAAGGCTATCTGCGTAATAAGTATAGTTAACGAAGATAATTGGGTCGCCAGCGTGAATAGCCGAAGCCGATTCATAAGCATTTTCAGGATGAAGTGGGGCAGATGATCCAGTTATTTCGTTATAAACAGATAGTCGTGCATACGATATAGGATGCCCTTCGTCATCATTGCCGGTTTCCCAAGCGTTAACATCGGAAACTTTCACTAAGACATCGGCCTTTTTACCAGTACTGTCTAATGCGGAAGAGTTTTCAATTAAAACTGAGAGTTTCTCTCCGGGAAGAATATAGTTTACGTCAAACTCATCACTTAAAACAGCCTGAGTGCCCACTGCAGAATTTCCAGCTGCTCTCTTAACGGTAATTGTAGTATTGTCCTCCCAATATATTTTCGAATGCGAATAACCACTATTTGCATTCAGTGCTGCTGTATTTAAGGCGCTAAAGTCCTTATAATCGACCGATTGTGCTGTCGCACTAACATCGGAAACGCCCATAATTGGTAAAGCAGCAAAAGATGCAGCTGCGACCAACAAGGCGGAAGTGTGGAGTTTTTTCATAAACCTTTTCTCTTTTCGTTTTTTTATTTTGACCTTTTGTACTTATCATTGTGGCACGCTTTTAAAGAAAAAGCAAGTGCTTTTTTATAATAAGAGTTTCTTTGGGCTAATCGCTAAAATCCGAATTAAGGGTAATCCTAAATGAATAACCAGCAGCAGATTTGTCATAATGCCGATAATGCCAGTCGCAATAATCTTACGGTGACGAGTTATTGCCATAATAATTAATCTAGTGGAGTTGTTTTAGTTTATCTAATCGCTTCTCGTATTCTTCGATTATCTCGGGCGGGATGATTTTAGTATTCAGAATATGCAATACAGAATCGTAAAACCATATTTCACGCTCGCGTTTGGCGGCGAAATAAGTCCAAATACTCTCGCCAAGTTCATTGTAACCATAAACCAACTCGCCCATATTATGCATTTTGTCGCAGGCAGATATAATGAGTGGTCGAATATCATTTGAGCTTTGAATATTATTGAGGTACGAATACTTGCGCGCACGCCACGCCTCTTGGGTTGGTGTGCGGATATTTGGTTCCGATACGGTTTCAACAATATTAAGAATGTCATATCCGAAATCATTCGCGAGATCTTTAGCGGCATACTCTCGCTCCGGTACGTCCTCTAAAATATCATGCAAGACACCCCCAATAAAAACATCTTCACTATCGATGTAATCCTGAGTCATTAAGGCAACGGCGAACGGATGCGCAATATATGGAATAGTCGAACCGCGACGAAATTGGCCGTCATGTAATCTTGTAGCAATCTTGATTGCCTTGTTTACTCGTTCAGAATATACCATTAGCTTTATTTTACAATGCTTAGCTTTTTTATGCTAACAAAAAGCGAGCCCGGAGGCTCGCAGGTTGAGTGTTATTTGCGTTTATAGACAACTTTACATTCCCCTTCGTCATCATACCTGTATGTGCAGTCAAAGCCGTAGTCGTTGATCAATCTCTTTTCGTCGGCACTGCAAAGAATCTCTGCGGCAACCTCAGCGCCGAGATTGGCTTCAAACCTACAATAGCAGAAGTAGTCTCCTCGGGACGGACTACTCATGCTTTTTACGCAATGGAAAATCACGTGAGTCATTCCGTTCTGATTAGGTTCGCTACACTCTTTAATAGAGAGTCCTGCGCCACTCTGCTGATCTGGCAAAAATTTAAAGAAGTGCTGTTTTGGGCGCCCGAGCCGACCTTGACTAATTTTATCGGTGGGGATGAAGTTCATGACCAGTTTGCCATCTTCAATTGTCGCATCGCTAATTATATAATAATCGTCACTTGCTTTACGATGAAAGAAAAAGTTTGTTCCGGCGAACTCGACCGCCGTACCTGAGTCATGAAGACCGCAAAGCATAAAATTAACACTCATAGATGTTGCCCCCCTTTCAAGGTACTACTGGTTGACAGAAAAACTACCAAGTACAGTCAATCTTAATAGTTAACATATTATATCATATATTCGTTGTTTTGCTAGTTTTGCTCCCCTATTTGTGATATAATAATGACAATGAAAATATCTTTTGTGATACCGGTCTACAATGAGGAAAAAGGTTTTCGGGATTTCTATAACAAATTACTCTTACCAGAGTTGAAACAACTCAAATATGATTACGAGCTAATTTTGGTTGATGATGGAAGTAGTGATAAAAGTTTAGAGATAATCCAAGAGATAGCCGAAAAAGATAAGCACGTAAAAGTACTATGTTTTTCGCGCAATTTCGGTAAAGAAATAGCCTTGACGGCTGGTATCCACGAAGCGACAGGTGATGCCGTAATGACTATCGATGCCGATGGTCAGCAGCCGCCAAAATTGATTCATGAATTTATTAAGAAATGGGAAGAAGGTGGCGAAATCGTAATTGGCGTACGCGGAAAATACGAAAAACACGGTTTTATCGCGAAACTTGGATCTAAGTTTTTCTATAAAATCTTAAGAATGATGGGCGTAAAAGATACCGTTCCCGGGAGTACGGATTTTCGCATTATTGACCGTTGTGTAGCGGATGAATACAATAAGCTAACCGAGCATGGTCGTATTACGCGTGGTTTGATGGATTGGATGGGATTTAAAAAAGTCTATATCGACTATGTTTACGGCAATCGCTTGGCCGGAAAACCCAGCTATAACTTCAAAAAACTTTTTCAACTTGCAATTGATAGTTTTGTGAGTTTAAGTACTACTCCGTTGATTATTTTTGGTTGGATCGGTGTTTTGATTACGATAGTTTCGTTTATTTTGGGCATATTCGTGATTGTTGAGGAATATATTATGGCCGACCCGCTACAGTTAAGATTGACTGGTACTACCTGTTTGAGTATCTTTATTACTTTTCTAATTGGTCTCGTTTTAACGTCTCAAGCTATCACGGCTCTATATATTTCTCATATTCACGCCGAAACACAAGGTCGACCACTCTACATCGTTGACCATAAAAATTCAAGGAATCTTAATGAGAGAAAAGCTAAAAAAGCTTAAAAATATTCATGTGGTTAAAAAACATGGCGAAAAGATAAAATTCGTTATGGTTGGCGGTTTTAATACAGTATTAGATTTTTGTGTTTTTGGTTTTTTCGCAAATATTATCAACACTCCAAAAGAAGTAGCAAATATAATATCCACAACAATCTGTGTTACTGTAAGTTTTATTCTGAATTACAAATACGTTTGGAAATCAAAAAAGAGCAAACGTGAAACCGCGCCTGGCTTTTTAGTTGTTTCCTTATTTAGTGCGTGGGCAGTGCAAAATATCGCAATAAACATCGTCACTTTAACACTCGGAGAAAATAATATTACAAAACTACTAGGTAAAGCTTTTGGCTCTATTTGTGGAATGTTTTCAAATTATTTTGGTTACAAATTAGTTTTTCGTGGAAAAACTCAGAAAGGTTCTACTTCGCACCATCATGATGAAGAACCGACGCAACAGTCCTAAGGAATATTTGCGCATCGAGCGCTGGTGACCAGTTCTGGACATAGTAAATATCTAGAGCACGGCGCTCATTGAAGGAGATATTGCGGCGACCCGAAACTTGCGCAAGCCCCGTCAGGCCAGATTTTACCGATAGTAACAGACCACGATCACCGTAATCTTTAAGCTCTCCCGGTTGCAAGGCGCGTGGACCAATCAGCGAAATATCGCCTTTGAGCACATTGAGGAATTGCGGGATTTCATCTAGCGAAGTCTTGCGGAGCCAGGCGCCAAAATTAGTATAACGGGGGTCGTTTTTAATATAGTCGCCCTGTTTGCGATATTTTTCAGATAATTCTGGCTTGCCCATTTTCTCAAATGCTTGTTCTGGCGTAAGTCCGCAATATTCTTGCTTCATACTGCGAAACTTTAGTAGCGGAAACTCACGATTATAGCGCGTTAGGCGCGTATCTTTATAAATAGCTGGCGATTTCGGTTCAATGATTTTTTGAATAATGAAGATAATGAGCATAGGAATAGCAGCAAGAATAGTTAAAATAAGACCCAAAATAATATCCATCAGGCGTTTATAGATTTTAGCCGCCCCGCTAAGTGGTGTAGTACGAATAAGAACAATAGGGACAGCCGCAATAAATTCAACGTTGCCGCTCTGAACAATAATGGAATCTTCTGCAGGAGAATAATAGTACAGGGCGTGATGGTCAATGGCGGCTTTATTGACAGCCTCTATATTCTTGGAGCCCGTATGTATAATGGCGTGCGGACGTAGGCGCGAAATAGCCACACTAAGATCGCTGTATTGTCGTTTTTTCCATTCTTCAGGTACGTATTTATCATTAGCGACTACGCCAACTACTTTAAAACCGCTATCTGGCGCTATCCCCTGGAGAAGCTGAGTCGTATTGTCGCTGTTGCCGACAATAAGTGTGCGGATTAGACCAACGTTGTGGAGAAGAAAAATCTGACGAACAACTCGAATAATCGTGCGAGTAACAACTAAAACAATAAAATTGAAGACGATAGCGTAAATGGCAATTGTGCGTACCGGAAAGAGAGAGCCGCGTGCGATATATGCACTAGCAAAGAAATCATAAGTAATAATCGTCATCACGCCAAGCACCGAAGCGAGAAAAAGACGCCAGTACTCTAGGCCGCGGCGGGTTAAGACACGTCGCGAATAAAGACCGAGGCTGGTTAAAATAATAAGCCAAATTGGCAACAAGAGAATGTTTGACAAGATAAAATCCCGGATTTCCGAAGTGAAATAATATGGGCGAGAATCGATATGCGTGCGGAAATAATAAGAGAATGCAAAAGAAAAGACGATTGCAGCTGCATCACCTAAAATCAGGAGTATACGATATGCGAAACCAGGTTCTTTTCTCATTTTTCGATATTATACCATCTTTAGAGATCTAGGTCGAGCAAATTCGCAGCTGCGCGAAGAGTACGAATGTCGTCCTGAATACTAATAATTTTATCTTGCGAAAGCTCAATGCTATTCCCTTCTTTATCTGTTTTAGGCTCTAGTTTTATATTAAGGTCGGATATTTTCTGTTTAAAGAGAGTCTTCGTTTCTTTGTAGTCTTGGATCGGAATTACTTTAAGCGATCGGGCTGCGTTAGGGACTTTTTCTAAAAAACCAGCTTCGACACAATTATTAATATGCTCCGCTACCGCCGAAACAGAGTTTAAATTCATAGCCTGCATAATCTCACGGTAAGAAGGCGAATAATTATGATCTTCAGTATATTGATTGATAAATTTCAATAAGGCTGTCTGTCTTTTGGTGGGCTGTTTCATTATTCCATTTTAGCATGGTATTTTGGCAATAAAAATGCTACAACCTGAAGATTGTAGCATTATATTTAATCCACTTATTATTTTTTGCGGGAAACAGTCAAGAAACCATTGCGTGGGTTCTCATTAACCTCGCGATCCTCTGGGAGGTCGCATGGGGTACCCTTGTCGTTCTTCTCTGTCTTAGTGAAAAAGTAAATGGTTTGTGGCTTGCCACCGCGAAGGGTTACTTCAGACTTGTGAAGGTAGTAAGTGACGCCCTTTGAGTTAGTATGTTTGTAAGCCATTTTAAGCTTTTCCTCCGTTAGTTGATACTCTTATCTTATGACCCCTGTTGCATACTGTCAAGGGGTTTAATGGTTATTTTTAGAGTTTTTTACTTTATTTGCCGCGATTTAAGAGGAAAAGCGCAATAGAAGTAGAAATCCAAAATACCAAACGACAGATTACCCAGATGGCGATAATTATCGCAATTAATATGACAATGCCCGAGACACAAGGATACCAAATCGGCGATGCTATATCGTAACGATAGTTTTCTACTGGCGGCAAGACGGCTTCTAGCTCGGTAGTAAGCGATGATGAAGAAGGATATTTCGCCAATTCTGTCGTATAGCAGTCTAGATAACGCTTGTCGTAGTAGGGCCAACCATAGGTGCGAGCATTGCCGTCACAGATTTCTGCTACTTTAGCAAAAATGTTACCATTCGGATTTTCATCGGTTATCCCTTTCTTTTCGATTTCTTCTTGCTGCTTTTTAATCGCCTCTTTAGCATCGTGAATATAAAGATTTTCAAGGTAAAAAGGCCCCGTTCCAAAGATAATCTGTTGTTTGCCGTTATCTTCAAGGATATTAAATACGATGTGTTTAAGAGTAAAATTACGAAGTTCGTTTAAAGTTGAGAGAATCTTATTCGTATCTTCTTGCTCGTCTGCAGTAAGTACCGCCTCGCGGAGTTCGGACATTTTGATATGATCAAAGCGTAGCAAAGTGGCACTCAAAAAAACTAACAAAATTAAGACTAGAATTAACTTCCAGGAGCTAATGTGGAAAATTTTAGATAAAGCCTTCTTCGACTTCTTCCCTTTCGACACTCCACCCATGACTGTTTAGATTATAGCACGTCTTTATCTGATGTTATACTACTAGTATGAATGTGTATTTTTCTGGTATTAGCGGTACAGGGATTGGACCATTAGCCGAATTGGCGCAAGACGCTGGCTTTACAGTGTTTGGTTCCGACCTAAAACGTGGGGCAATTAGCGAAGAACTGGACGCGCGAGGAATAGAGGTTAGCTACGGCGAACAAGATGGCATCTTCTTGCGCAAAAAGTTTAGTGAAAGTGGAGTAGATTGGCTAGTTTACACCTCTGCTCTACCGCAAGATCACGCCGAGTTGTTAGCCGCAAAAGAATTAGGCATTAGATATACGAAACGAGATGAGTTTTTAGCGGAGTTGATTCAGCAAAAAAACCTAAAAATGATTGCAGTTGCCGGAACGCATGGCAAGACCACCACGACGGCAATGATCGTGTGGGCGATGATAAAGTTAGATATTCCAGTTAGCTATCTGATTGGAACAACAATTAGCTGGGGTAATGGCGGGCAATATAATCCGCAATCACAGTTCTTCGTCTATGAAGCCGACGAGTACGATCGCAATTTTCTTGCATATCATCCCTACTTAACTGCTATAACTTGTATTGACTATGATCATCCAGATGTCTACCCTACTGTTGAAGAATATAGAGCAGCGTTCGATCAGTTCATGTCGCAAAGTGAGAATGTTGTAATAAATACAACAATTAATAGTAATATTACCTTGGTGGGCGGATTAAGACGTCAAGATGCAAGCATTGCGTTGGAAGTAATTCAAAGAATTGCACCAGATATCAACTATCAAAAGGTCATAGATGCACTAAATAGTTTTCCTGGTGCTGGTCGACGTTTCGAAGAGATAACTCCTGGCGTTTATACAGATTATGCACATCATCCGAACGAAATTGCATCGACCGTAAAAATGGCAGTCGAGCTAAAAGAGCGTAACCAATACGCTGGCTTGGCTGTAATTTATCAGCCGCACCAAAATACGCGCCAACATGAGGTGAAAGACGGATATAAACATGCCTTCGTAGGCGCTGATAAAATATTTTGGCTGCCGACCTATTTGACGCGCGAGAATCCAAATTTGACAATTTTAACACCAGAAGAGTTGTCCGAAAAGACAGAAACTAAGGCACAAACCGAAATAGCAGAGCTAAATGATGATTTAGCAGCAAAAATTCAACAACTGCATAAAGATAATTGGCTAGTCGTATTGATGGCGGCTGGTCCAGCTGATAATTGGTTGCGCGAGCAGTTTAAAGATTAATCTTCTTTATCGTCATTTGAAGTAATCATCAAGTCTTCATCGGAAAGCGGATCTGGTCCGAAGTCATGATGTGAAGCCTCGATGCGTTCCGTAACGCGATCAAGTTCCTCAAGATATTCATTGAGGGATTTTTCCGTAATTGCGCCCTCGTTTGAGTATTTTTCTTGCCTATCGTCGCTGTCGTCATGTTTTTCGTCCTCCGAGATATAACCTGGACGCGAACGGTCGATATAGATATCGCCCTTGCTGTAAAAATAAATGCTTATTGAAGTCGTAAATAATGCAATTGCTATAGCGCCCAAGCCAAGAAGAATCAGGTTACGTCCGCCGTGAATTGGTTTATTTTCTTTTCCATCATCACTGCTCATCTTTTTTCTCCTTGGTTAATTCAGAACGCATATCTAGAATTGATTTGCGATGTTTAGCAATTATCTCATCCATACGATAGATACTTTTTGCAACATCCTCCCTCTTAACTCGCGTAACTTCGAGCTGATGGTAGAATTTTTCTGGTTCCTTCTTGCAGTCTATCGCAATTAGAGATTGAAGTTCTTGAGAATAGCCAACGAAATCGTTGCGAAAACGTTCACGTTCGCTTTGAAAAGCGGCTTGCTGAGTGGCTATATCTTGGTTAGCGATCCCGTTGCGCATAAGGCGAAGACTAAAATTAGTCATTAAGCCAGAATAGATAGATTCATACTGAGTACCTAGATAGACGCGACTCTTTGCGCCAGCGCTTTCGATGCGGCGTAGACGTTCCTTAATAATGGAACAGTTTTGCGAAATAGCGCCGATGCGGTTCTCGTCTAATTCAACGGCGCCAACGGTCGAAGATGAAAAAACTACAATCAATGCGGCAAGCAATAGGCTGTAGTTAATTCTTTTCTGCATATCTATTATTGTAGCACGAGACTAATCTTCTGGCTCAACAATAGCCAGATGGCAATCGGAGATTTGATAATCATCGACTGGGGATGGCGACCCCATCATGAGATCAACGCCAGAGCCGTTCTTTGGAAATGCGATAATATCGCGAATGTTTTCGGTATTTTCGAGAATCATAAAGATACGGTCGATACCAAAAGCACAACCTGCGTGAGGTGGGGCGCCAAATTTGAAGGCGCTGAGCATACCGCCAAAACGTTGTTCGACGTACTTTTTATCGTAGCCAAGAATACTAAATACTTTATACATAACTTCGGGATTGTGGTTGCGAACGGCGCCAGAACAGATTTCATAGCCATTCATGACCATATCATATTGATCGGCTACGATTGAGAGTTTATCTTGGTCGGTCTTGGCAGATTCGAGAGTATTAAGACCACCTTTTGGCATCGAGAATGGATTATGTCCAAAATCCAACTTATTAGCACCTTCATCCCATTCGTAAAATGGAAAATCAACAATCCAGCAAATAGCAACCTCGTCTGGATTCTTGAGTTCAAAATGGTCAGCAAAGGCGATGCGAAGTTGACCAAGAACTTTATTAACTTTTTCGCGCTTATCGGCGCCGAAGAATACCGCATCGCCAGCCTGAGCGCCAGTTTTTTCCGTGATAGCATTCAGCTCTTTTTCGCTTAAGAACTTAGCAATAGGCGATTTAATGCCGTCTTTAGTATAGGTGAGATAGGCGAGACCGCCAGCGCCAAGCTTGCGGGCTTGTTCGGTGAAATTGTCAATTTGCGAACGACTAAGATCGGCGCCACTTTTAACACAAATTGCCTTAACACATTCAGCCTTTGCAAAGACGGCAAATTCAGTTCCTTTCAAATCGTCAGTAAGATCAATAAGCTCCATGCCGTAGCGAAGGTCTGGCTTATCAACGCCGTACTTCTCCATCGACTCGCTATATGAAATACGCGGAATGTTTTTAGGATCAGTTAGGAGTTTTTTGCCACCAAATTCCGTAACGAGCTTAACGATTAGCGGTTCCATCGTCTTGCGGACAGTTTCGCCGTCGTCAACGAAAGACATTTCGAGATCGAGCTGATAGAAATCGCCGTAAAGGCGATCGGCACGCGGATCCTCATCACGGAAACAAGTTGCAATTTGATAATAACGCGGAATGCCGCCGACCATCAAAAGCTGCTTGAATTGCTGCGGGGCTTGCGGAAGCGCATAAAACTGTCCTGGATGTAAACGTGAAGGTACGAGAAAGTCGCGCGCGCCTTCTGGGCTAGAGTTGGCGAGAATTGGGGTCGCAACTTCAATAAACTCGTTTTCTTCCATGTAGTCACGCATATATTTGTAATATTTGGCACGACGCGCAAGACGCTTCTGCATACTGGGGCGACGAAGATCCAAAAAACGATACTTAAGACGAAGATCTTCCCCGCTTACGTCGCCTTCGTCGTGAGTATTGACCGGTAGAGGCTCAGAGCGGTTGAGTAGTTCGAGTTTTTCGACAACCACTTCAATATCGCCAGTAGGAATATTTGGATTTTCTAACCCTTCACCGCGCTTGCGAACTGTACCAGATGTACTGATGACAAATTCATCACGAAGAGATTCAGCCAACCTAAAGGCATCAGCAGTATTCGGATCAACGACGAGCTGAATAATGCCTGTGTGGTCGCGGAGGTCGATAAAAATCAGCCCACCATGATCACGGCGGGAATTTACCCAACCAGCAAGCTCGACTTTACCAGATTTGACGGTGAGATCTTTAGCTAATGCTCTCATATAGATTGCTCCATTATTTACTATGATTAATAATGACTCGCGCATGCGAGCCATACTTTGGGATGATTATACCATATTTACAGATTAATAGCGAGAGCGCTCTCGGTCCAAATCACGAGCTTTAATAGTCTGACGTTTATCATATTTCTTTTTTCCTTCACCGACAGCAATCGTAAGTTTGATATGGCGTTTAAATGGGTGAAGTTCAACTGGAATGATCGTACGGCCATCTACTTTTGCGCGCTCGAGAGCGGTTATTTGTTTCTTAGTGGCAAGAAGCTTAATATTCTCAGATGTTTCGGAGCCGAGTGTAAGATTTAATAGCCAGAGTTCGTGATTACGAATAGTAACATAAGTACCCTTAAGCTGTGCATGGTGATCACGAATAAGGCGAACTTGAGCGCCAGTCAAAACCATACCAGTCTCGATTTTGTCGGACAGGTTGTAATCATAATGTGCGCGACGGTTGACGACGGCGGTTGGTTTTTTGACTTTTTTCATATTTATATTTTAACACTTATTTAAGCTGGCGACGAATCTTACGCGTCAAGATTCCGTGATAGCAGCGCTCGAAAAAGCCGTAGATTTTTGGACCGATTAGTTTTACTAAAAAGATGTTAAAGTTTTGGGCAAATTTTTCAAATTTTGAATGCCAAGTTGAGGCATAGTGGTGGATGGCGCGTGTATTCTCGGTCTGGCGCATTTCGCCGGTAACATAGTGTTTAGGATTGAAGTATTCTGGTGCGAAAACGGCGAATTTGCCATCATAAATCCGCGTCTCGCCGTCTAATTTAAGACCATAGAGTTTTTCCGCATAGACGGATGGACTATGAACGGTATTCATGAATGTGCTGTTGGTGATTCTTCGAGGCAATAAACTTTCATATTGATTCAGAATGAGTTTCATCCACGGTGAGTGTTTTTTTGCACCAAAGCCAGAAGTTGTAAACCAATATTTCGATTCCCAACTTGCGAAGCCATCGTATTTTAGCAAATCGTCAAGCGGCTTTAGCAGCTCTACGTCAGTATCAAAATAAAAGCCACCCTCATGATAGACAGCATAGATACGAATAATATCCGAGGCGAGCGCCCAACGTTTTTCGTCAAGTGCTTTTTTGACGAGTGGATATTTTTCTAAATCAATGTCTTTTTCAGTCCAATGCTTGATTTCGTAATCTGGATGGAGTTTTTGCCATTGTTTGATGTATTTTTGGTCTTGTTTTGGAATTGGTGCAGTGCCGACCCAGACATAATGAATCTTCTTCGGAATTGCCATATGGTAAAATCATATCATGAAAATAGTTATCTCTACAGATGTTTACTACCCGATGATAAATGGCATAGCGGTCTTTTCGAGGAATTTAGCGGCAGGGTTAAAAAAGCGCGGACATCAGGTAATGGTGTTGGCGCCAAGTATTACGGGGGAATTTGGCGTCGAGGAAGATGAGGACTATAATTTTACGGTTGTAAGGCTAAAATCAAAACGTATGTATCTTTATCCGGATCAAATTGAAAAAGTACCAAAGGATAAAAAGCTATTAGGCGTCAAAGTGCCACAATTAATATATAAAAACGGTCTTCATGTTAGTTATAATCCGTATTCAGACATCAAGCGAGTGCTTGATGATTTTAAACCAGATATTATTCATAATCAAACACCAGGACCTTTGGCTTTAGCGGTCTTTCGCTATGCAAAAAAGCGTAATATTCCAATTGTCTCCACGGATCATGCCTACCCAGACAATTTAACACAACAAGTTAAATTACCAGGATTAGCAAAGAAGCCAATTAATGCGGCAATGAATGCATATTTTTTGAGTTTCTTGCGTCGGAGTGAGTATGCCACGATGCCAACCGAGCAAGCAATTGCAGACTTAGTGCCAAAGAATCGCCGCTTCTTCAAAGTTCCAGTCGAAGCACTAAGTAACGGCATCGATTTATCGCGCTTTGCAAAGGGTCGAGTAAATAGCGAAATCTATGCAAAGTATGACATTCCGAAAAATACACCAATCGTGTTATATGTCGGTCGCATCGATCCAGAAAAAAGTCTCGACGTTTTAATGAACGCTTTTGCGCGCGTTATACAAAAAGTGCCGGAGGCGCATATCGTAGTCGTGGGAGACGGTACGGCTCGGGAAAAACTAGAAGAAATTGCCGCCAAGAACGGCTTTGCTAATCACGCGCATTTTACAGGTCGCGTCGTGGGAGACGATCTACCTCAGCTATATCGTGTTGGGACAGTGTTTGCAATTACTTCAAAAACTGAAACCCAGAGTATTGTACTGATGGAAGCGATGGCTTCGGGATTGCCAGCTATCGCCGTGAAAGCTGGTGCGGTACCAGAGTTGGTTCAACACGGAAAGAATGGATATATTTATGAGCCGGACGATGAGGAAAGTATAGCGCGTGGAATAATTCGGATTCTATACAATTCGGAATTACGCGAAAAGATGTCGAAAGAGTCCGTCAAGAGAATCGCAAAACACGACATAAGCCATACATTAACGCGGATGGAAGAAATATATAATATCGTTTTAGATAATCGCGCCAAAGATGAAGATTAGCTAATAAATGCGTCAATTGCATCAGCAACTTGCTTCGGTGTTTCGTAATTAATCAAATGGCCAGAATTCGGAATTACTTTCATCGCTACATGATGTTTTTTAGCTTTTTTATGCGCAAGTTTTAGCGAGGTAAGTTGGTCCTTGTCGCCTATTATCAATAAGACATCTTTATCGGTAGGGATAATAGTCTGTTTGCGCATGGATATTTTGATGTCAGCCATGATAGAATCGGCCGACGAAAAACGTCCCGAGTAGCGATAGTGTAATTGATCGATAGATTCTTGTTGCGTTTTATCGTAGGTTAAAAAGTGCGAAATACAATATGATATAAACTTGCTACGTAGGAGACGGTAGCGTAGCGACTTTGGTAAAAGATGAAGAAATATCATTAGTAATGCGCAAATAATATTACTAAGCGTTTGGTTGAATTTGGAACGAAAAATTGGAGACATCAATATTGTTTTATGCTGAGTATCGTCTGGATATTTCTCTAGATAGTGCGATACGACCATAGACCCCATTGAATGACCAACGACGTATGGTTTCTGTTTTAGTTTTAGATTGCTAATGTAGCTATGTATCCATTCGACATAGCCGTCAATAGTTTTATCGTTTAACTCCGCGCGCGTACCGGAGCCAGGAAGATCTGGCGTGATGACTTTATATTTCGCCGAAAGATAGCTGGCAATAAAACCAAGTCCGTGATGCGTACCGCGAACGCCATGAATGAGTATTATAGTTTTTTTCATAATTCCGCTAAAACCTCACGTGCTTCTGGAATACTTTTCGTATGCATAAGTCGGTCGCGTATTTCAGATGCGCCTGGAAAATTGTTGATATAAATTTTATAGAAATGCTTGAGCGGATCATATGGGGATAATTCATATTTTTCATATAAATCAAGATGATATCGCATTAAGTCAATGAGCTCTTCTCTGCCGTGTTCGCGTGGTTCTTTTTCGAAGCAGAAAGGATTATGAAAAACGCCACGCCCAATCATGATGCCATCGACGCCCATATCGATATATTTTTGCGTGTCAGCCGGTCTCTCAATATCGCCATTGATAATTAATACCGTTTCTGGCGAGATTGCATTTTTTAGAGCTAAAATGTCTGGAATTAATTCGTAATGGGCGGCAACTTTTGACATTTCTTTCTTCGTGCGCAAATGAATAGTCAGTGCGGCTGGCTCCGCTTTGAGTATCGTCGTTAGCCAATCTCCCCATTCATCGACACAACTATAACCTAGGCGAGTTTTGACAGAAACTGGCAAACCGGCTGTCTTCGCGGTGCGAATTATTTCTTTCGCCAATTCTGGCGTACGAATCAAACCAGAACCGCCGCCAGTTGCCACTACGTGACGATCTGGGCAGCCCATATTAATATCTACAGCCGGAAAGCCCATTTCTTTTAGCGCTTTAGCGGTCTCGGCGAACATTTCTGGTTTTGTGCCCCATATTTGCGGCACAATTGGTCGCTCGGTTTCTTCGATACGAAAACGCTCGAGCGCATTAGTGCGTCCTTTTTCGCTAATATAACTATTTACGTTTGTAAATTCAGTAAAGAAGATGTCTGGTCGCGCAGCTTTTGCGATAACCTGGCGAAAAGCAATGTCCGTAACGCCCTCCATTGGCGCTAAGATAGTAAAACTGGGTTGAAATTGTTTCCAAAAATTCATTTACTATATATTATGCCACATTGACAAAATTTGTTAAGTGTTGTATAGTGGAACTAGTTACTTATTGTTTTCATTCCGATTCTATAGAAAGGTGGTGACGATGGATGAAAACTGTAAAGATCATTATAAGTTTGTTAGCAGTACTTCTCTTCTGTGCCGTGCTTACCGCCTGCGCAGAGGAGGACAAGGAGCAGCCGAAGCAAAATGTTGTACAGGTAGCCGAAGCCGATCAGAAAGAAAAAGTTCAGGAACCCAAAGATGACGACGGGCTGGCAAGCCGTGAGCAAAAAGCTCGTGAGCAGAGCGACAGCAGCGATGAAGATGACCGTATCGATACTCCCAAAAAAGATGATGACGGACTGGCGGAACGCGAGCAAGAAGCTCGCGAGCAGCAGGAACAGGCCGAGCAGGAACGTGAGAGGCGCGAACAGGAAGAGCGCGAGGAACAGGAACGGCGCGAACAGGAAGAGCAGCAGCAGAGTAACGGATACGAACACCATATCGGCGATGCGGTATTTTATACTGAGCATGATTTGTGGAAGTATGTAATACCAAATGAGAACAATCCAGTACACAAATGGCTCGATCTCGAAGCTATGCTGCGCGACATTTGGGGGAACGTCGGGTTGCTTGGGGGTGGCGATGGGTATTTCGGCGCCGATGGAGGGGCTACTACTCGTGCAGTTGCTTTTGATAATAATGGCAAGGATTTCGTTCCTGGCGTTGGTTATACCGTAATGGATTCTTACATTTTTGTAGGTAAAAACGGAGAAGAACAATACGATTCAGTCGTAAGAATTTACAATGAAAAGCAACCACCCGAAGGTTGGATAGTCGTCAAAGGATTCAGTTTTGGTTTTTCGCCAGACGCAGCGGCACTACTTCTTTATATGTTAGAGCAGAACGAATTAAACCCAAGACGGAACATAGCAGGAGAATTACCTTTGCCGGATAATTACGAATGCGGATGGCGTTGATTGGGTAGCTGACAATCCCCGTGTTATATGCGCGGGGATTTTCCTATGCAGTGATATTTTGATTTCTTTTTTCTTCAATCCTAGCAGGATTTTGAATTATGCCGATTATATACATATAGTTTTCTGTGGATTCAAATACTACTTCTGGTTTTTTCTCTTCAATAACGAGAGGACCAAGACCTTCTGAATTATAGTCCGCAACAAATAAGAGAGCGTTGATCATGGCAATATCTTTCTTAACTTCTTCTTTGCTAAGGCCGCTGCGGCGCGCAATAATGCCCAATGGCGAGTTATCTAATGGGTGCTCTTTGAGATAATTTTCTGTATAAATAGCAGTTTGCGATTTATCGTAAACACCCATCGATTCACCCATGCGCTGATCGAGCGTGTAGCGTTCGCACATATGGTTTTGCTTAGTATCTTCAGTATACTTATAGCCGAGAATATTGCCCATGTGGTACAATTTGCTTTTATTATTAGCTACATCAATCAAGCCGCCAACGATTGGTACGGCGCCAAGGATAGAATCAGCAATACTGGAACCAGTATTCCAAGTGGAATATTTTTCCTCAATACTCGAATCGGGGAACCCCAACTCTGCACCGCGATTAATATATTCTTCTACACAGAGAGCAAGCTCGTTAGTGTTGGTGGGGGTATCTGGTTTGATAGCAGGATTCGGGTTGCTAACTGGGTCATAATTATCAAAGGCGCCTTTATCGCTCCAGTATTTCATAACATCTTCTGGACTTTCGCCCATCGTAGTATAGTCGCTAATATACTTTGGTGTACAGAAGGCTGAAGCATATTTATTATCATTATTTATATTATTAATCTCCGGACAGTCGCCTTCGCTAATAATTTCTTCAACTACGCCAGCCGCATGAGCAGCAGGCGTAAGTGATATGAGGGATTTACTAACTATGGACGTGATATTACCGGCTTTGCCAACTACGCTATTAGTCTTTAGCGCCGCCTTACCGAGCGTGCGCATAAGTGAACCCATAAAGGTATGTTCTGACGAGGTATCGAACGGGCTAAGATTATCGCGGTCATAACGGGCGCGATCAGCAATAACTTCCTGCTTCATTTTGACATAGGCAGTAAGAGTCTGTGGATTAGCAGGTTGCATGGCGGTATGCTTAGCGTTCTCGCCCATAATTTGCTCGCTACCCCACATCAGAACGCCGCTAGCTTCAGGACCTTCCAGGAATGATGTAAAATCTCGTTTAAGAGCATTCGCAATTTTAGGCACCAATATAGCTGTCACAGTTGAAATAATTAAGCTGACGCCAGCACCTATTGCAAGACCGACGACTATATCAACCAATTTTTTTGCCCCAAGCGTTACGCCGTCGCCGATTGCATCAATAATACCAGCCGCTAATTGCGCTCCTACGCAAGCTTCATAACCAACACTGCTATTCATGGCACCCATGATTTTCATAAATTGACTTTTACTAGTGACGAAAGATTTTACAATCGGATCTTCGCCAGTTAGTTTTGTGCCACCAAAGACGGCAGCAATTGGCGAGCTACTCATGGTTGACCCCGTCACGGTTGCTGTATCGCCGCCGCCGAAGTCAAAAACGGTAGTTTTTTCGTGCGTTAGATAGTTACCAACAACATCCACAAGAGTATCAGCGCCGCCATCACCAGCTTGCATGCGCTGAATCGCCTCAAGTACTTTCATCGCCATCATCACCACTTGTGCTGCCTCATAAGCTTTTACCATACGACTAATTGAAGTTGCCGTATTGTATAATTGGCAGGCACCGTTGGCAATTGTACCAACAATACTTGCATCAAAATCCGTTTTGCCTACATCATTCCCATCCGCGTCAACGCCAAGATTAGTGCGCACCATATCGCTAACCGCATCATCTGCATTATCGGGAGAGTCTATACTAATCTTACCCTTGTTACTATCGCCGGAATCTATGTTCGTTTCATATTCACCAGTTGGATCGCCGTTAGGATCTAATTTTTCCGTTGTTTGTTCTGTTCCACCGTCAACTTCTGCGCTCATTTTATTTGCTTTGGATTTGGATTCAAATTCCGCTTCGGTATCTTCGTCGAAGGCGGCTTTGGTTTCGTCGTAATCTTCTTTGGCAGCAACGTCGTCGAGCGAGTTGCGGATTACGCCAAGAGAATCCATGACATTTTTGGAATCTGAATCGTAATACAGTCCTACCCCATTATTATAGGTTGCGGAGCCGTCTGAGAATTGAGTATGAAAATCTGTATCGGTTTCATACTTACTATCAAAGTTTCCAGCGTCTACTTCTACGTCATCGCCGGCGGCATTCTTATATTTGAGAGATTCTACCTCGCCGTCGGTTTCGACCTCGATGTTGGCTTTTTTGAATTTAGCCTTCATGCGGTCAGAGAATTTGCTCCAAAGGCCACCCTTGGTATTCTTGCCGCTCATAATACTCTTTATGAGGACCCTACTACGCACGGCGGCTGCTACATCAATTGGGTCAAAGCTACCTTGGAGATTCCCTACGAGAGCTCCAAGCATTGTACTTTGACCGCCGATAAAACCACCAATACAAAAAGCAACAATAATAAGAACTGTGCCAATTGGACCGATTACTTTAGCAGTATTACGAATGCCGCCGTTTTTCTTGATTTCTTTCGCAAGCTTGCCAACATTGCCAGATGCGGCGGCCGCCGCCATTTTGGCCTTTTCGCCTGTGCGGTTCGCCCATGATGCGCCTTCTTTGCTGTTTTCGTCTTTATCGGACTGCTGATTCTTCTCGCCGGCATTAAGAATATTGCCGTCGTCGCCGGTTTTTCCTTTATCGAATGGTCTCCTAGGGTTATCTTCTGAACTACGAATCTTAGTTTTTAGGCCATTACCAAGATCGACGCCCATTACGTCTTCTGGGGTTTCTACATGGTTAATTCCGTATTGATCTTCGGGATTCTCGCCTTCCATAGCTTAATTAGATTATAGCATAAACGTTTTTCGAAATGAGCTGAGATACTTGCATTTTTTTATAGATAATGATTAGATGTAGTTAGGAGTGCTATATTATGGCTAAAACAAAAATACAAAAAACTGCAGATTCTAAAAATAATGCCACACTGAAGATTTTTGGTGGGATTTTGCTTATTGCGATGCTCTCTTTTGTAATTTTAGCTGGGATTAAAATGCTAAACCATAAAGAAAGACCCGAGGATATAGTGAGTGAAGAAAACAAGAATACGGCAGAAATCGTAGACAATAATGAAAAAGCGCCGCCAGTTGATGAAAATAATACTACACCCGGCAATGAGGCAAAGGCGAAAACAGACGAACTAGAAAAAGAACAGAAAAAAGAAGTTGAAAAAAACGAAAATGGACTCCGTAAAGCGGTCGTCTTATTGAACGAGCCTTATGTTGCCGATGGTAAAACGATTATTAGTAGTATTATCACTAATGTCGTAGAAATTGAGGGGGTTTGCAATTATGTCTTCACGAGTGGGGCAACTTCTATCACTAAAACAACTGCAGTTTTGCCAAATGCAAAGAATACGGTTTGTGAAGCGGTCGTGCTTGAAAAAGGTAGTCTCAGCGCTGGAGAATGGAAAGTAAGGCTTGAATATAAATCTAATTTATCGGAGGGAGTAAGTGAAACGCAAACTTTTACGATACAGTAACATATTAGCCGTAATAGTTTTCTTGGTAGTGTTTTTTGGTCTCGCAATAAAAGATACGCCCGATTCTACTGCTATAAAAGCGACTGATTTCAAGGCGGGACGAATCGTTGACGATAGTGTCTTTTATAACCCTAGTACGATGACGACAGCACAAATTCAAGCCTTCATGGATAAAACTTTACCGGCTTGCGATATGTGGGGTACGGGCAAAATTGGCTCTGGTTATTACATAAGGGGAAGGGCCGTCGATCCAAACACGACACGGAAGGAATATGCACGCCGGATGCGCGAAGAAGTTGGCGATAAACGCTACCATGCCCCGCCATATGTATGTATAAATAAATACTACGAAAATCCACAAACTCACGTTAGCAATTTCGATACAAACGGCGAAGTGAAGGCGGGTATGATTTCTGCTGCACAAATTATCCATGACGCATCGGTGGAGTATGGCGTGAACCCGCAAGTCTTACTCGTGATGCTAAAGAAGGAAAGTTACGCTTGGGGCGATAACTGGCCAACTAAAAATGAATTTAATACAGTTATGGGGTATGCCTGCCCAGATAATGCAGCTTGCGACACGAAATATTATGGTTTTTATAATCAGGTAAATATGGCGGCATGGCAGTTAAAATATTACAGAGAACATATTTATAGCTACAATTATCGACCATATGCGACCAATAGAGTCTATTATTCCCCAGATTATTCTTGCGGAACAAAGAGTGTGTATATAGAAAATATTGCGACCGCTTCCCTGTATATATATACGCCTTATACGCCAAATGATGGCGCCCTAAGAAATTATCCTGGCTCCGCCACCTGCGGCTCCTATGGAAATCGTAATTTCTTCATGTACTTTAGCGAATGGTTTGGCAGTACGATAATGGCAGATGAATATAAAAAGATCGATGAAGCGTATGAAAGACTGGGCGGCGAAGAAAAGTTTGGCGCCAAAGTCGGTGGTTATGGCAACAATAATAAGACGAATATTTACTGGCAGCAATATGAAAAAGGTTACATCGTTGGCAATAATCAATATGGTTATTATGAATCAACTGGAAAGATACGCGAGGTATGGCACAGCTTTGGCTTCGAGGGTGGCAAGTTAGGTTTTCCGATTGGTAATATTGAGACAAATACGAATACCGGCATCTACTGGCAGCAATTCCAGAATGGCTATATTGTTGGAAATGATAAATATGGTTATTATGAATCAACTGG
>CAMJKD010000010.1 GCA_946406315.1 uncultured Candidatus Saccharibacteria bacterium | reverse complement strand
GGGTGACATTTTAATAAAACAATCTACTATGACATTATTACGAAACAACAACAAGATTACGACTATAATCTTGCGTTTTGGGCATTTTTAGCATATAATCTAGTGAGTGAGCGGGTTTAGCTCAGTTGTTAGAGCGCTTCCTTGCCAAGGAAGAGGTCGAGAGTTAGAGTCTCTTAACCCGCACCACGTCTAAATAAACGCCGTTTGGCGCTATTTTTTGTGTTTATTTATGGAAAGACGAGCTAAAAGCTTCTTATTTTCGTCGAATTAAAAGTCTATAATTAAAGAGAAGCGATTGTAATGCTAATTTTTAGTAAAAAATGCTTGCTTCGCCTATAGGATAAAAGAGACTATAATAGAGATTATGACGATTAAAGAACACGAATCCCTCAGCCATGCAGAGGATAGCATATCTGAAAATGAGTGGGGCGAATTAGAAAAACTGAGCAGAGAAAAGAGGACTCTTATTCCAGAAAACATAGATGAACCAGTCGACAAAAAAAGAGCCGTCCCTAAAAAACAAGAAATGATTTCTCAAGCCAGAGCTAGAGTAATGGAGCTATACAAAAAAACAACACCAGAGAAACCTACTTCTACCAAAAAAGAAGCCACTAGAGAGAATTTTTTACCTCAAGAGCAATTGCTTTCAGCAAAAAAAAGAAGACTAAGTAAATACGACGTCGCCGAACGAGCTAGAGTTGATAGAATAAAATCCAATTTAGTAGACAACCTTAACAGTATTGAAGAATATCAAAGAAAACAAATTGCCTCTCGACCAAATACCTTCACAAAAACAGTCAGGTTAATAGCGGATAAATTGGGAATAAAAACTAAGAGAAGTGAGGAACGGCGCGAGAGAGAAGCTATGTACGTTGCCCTAAGCGAGTATCTCGAGGAAGAAAACGCTAAGATAAGGGCCATGATAGAAAGAGAAAAAGCCGAAGCGCTCGAGAAAGAAAGGGAGGAGGCGAGAAGAGAAGAAAGAGAAAAAGCCGAAGCGCTCGAGAAAGAAAGGGAGAAGGCGAAAAGAGAAGAAAAAGCTCTTGCGTGGGATATGACGGATGCTAGAAACTGGTTTAATCAAAATAAACATAGTAGATTTGAGAAACAAAGAATTCAAGAAATGGTGGAACGTGATTTAAATTCTCGTTTATTGACAGTTGATAATTTGGAAATAGAAGTTCTTTCAGAAAACCCAGAGGTTCAAAAACGTTCAGTTCCTTTTGAGGGCGTAGATATACCGATTTATGATTTAAAAGGGCTTCCTTTCTCATTCCTTTCGACGACCATAGATCATAGAAGTTCATATAGATATGGTCCTCACGAAAAAGGAATGGAAACTTCTAGAAAAGTTCTAGAAGACCCGTCTGTTTGGGCTGAGCGACGCGACGAGGCAGAAAAAGCGGTTGGTTTTGGTACAATTAATAGTGACGCTAGAGGCGATACAATATCAACATCTTTTTGGGATTCTGAGCGGAATATCAATAGTCGTATATTTGGCGATTTGATTTATGGATTTGAGAATGTCCAGGCAGATTCTATAATTTCAGTCCACGAGGGTGATGGTGGTACTAGTAATATGGCTGGTAGAGATGAGACGAAGTTATCGAGTCCGGATGCCATAAAGGAGCTTGCGACGAACCGAGCACAAACACTCTACAATGAAGTATGTTTGAGGCGTTATTCTGAAAATGGTATGCCAAAAAGACCAGACTATATTATTGTTGAAAATGGAAGAATCACTAAGGAATCGCTTCGTCATGCTAAATATTTCGGTATCCCAATAGTGAATGTTGAGCGGTCAGTTTATGCAGAAAAAGCAGAGAAAAGAGGTGAATAGTTGCTTGCTTCAATAAGCGAAGATGATACGTACGAAGAAATGGATGGAAAAAGCAGAACTTTAAAGTATGTCAAGATACAAATACGTTTATCGCACGCTAGAGGGTATTGGACGCAACGATAATATACCACGTCAAATAGACTCGGCTCCACTAGAAAAAGATGTCTCGAAGTCTCGCAAATGGAGCAACTTAAACGCCTAGACTTCATAAAGAGTAAATTGGAGGAAGCCACTCGTAATATAAAGTCTGCTACGAAAAGTGGCTTACCGATGGAACAAAATATCCCCGGATTCGAGTCTTTCTCTATCGGTATTAGAGATGTACAAAACCAGCTGAATCGCACAGAACATGGTGACAAAAAACAGCCTTCTTACGATATGCCTGGCGATTGCAATTCGATAGATATAGATTTTATATTAAAAGATAGCCTCCGTCGTATAAGGACTCACGTCTACGATGGTGAAAATATGCATAAAGCTAAAAGTATTAGAGACTTGCACGAAGGGCGCAAACAGCAGTTTCTATCATACTCTCGAACCTATAGTGCTAAGGATTTTAAGGCAATTCGTTAAAATCGAGAATCGACGAAGAATAAAACTATGCAACAGCCAGTTTAAGATTTTAGATAAATTCAAAAATGAATAGACTCAACTCGAATCTTTTCCCCCTAGAAACTCGGCAATCATCGTTTTTGTAAAAAACGATGAGGCTCGGGATAATAACTTTATTCTTCGTTACAACCCAGTGATCTAAATCTCGACTTCTGTGTATCCCTGTAGCGCTTTTATGTAGTTATTTAGAGTTAGGAATCTTTCTTTTTTATTCCAAGTGTTATGTCGCAAAGGTAGTGAACCGATACGCCATAATTGACATTTATCATAATATGTAGTATAATATAAATATATTCAGTATAGGCGCGATTGAACGCCTTGCACTTTTGGAGGAAAAAATATGGAATATGAGACAGATTCGACAACAAAAGCATACGAGGCAGTAGTAGACGAATTTGACAATTTACAAGTGGTTAGTGCGCTCGCAGAGATTCACAAAAGAGCGTGGGAGGCAGAACGGCAATCATGCAAGAATCACCCTCAGTTATTTCAAGGCGGAATGAGAGAAAGGCTAAAAGACATTGGAGGGTATCTCACTCCGCACGAAAAACAGATTTTCATCGCCTGGGCCATTACAATTGGTGCGCCCGAAGAGACAGAAAAAGCTTTGCGAAGCTTGCCTTCAGATATCTGTGAGGAGCTGTATGACACCTGTTTGCGTTTTTTCGTGCGATGACGCCCTCTTGTCTTTTCCGTTGAAAAACTAAATAGTATCCACCGGCCTAGCCGGTGGTTTTTAATCCCTTGTTAACTATAAACCATCGTCGACATATTCGTCTGGCAACTTTTGGTTGTTTTTCTTTGACGTCTTCTTTACCACTTTAACTTCTTCGCCGAGATAGTGACGCTTTGCGTAGTACTGGTACCACTTAACATATTCCTTGTGAGCGAAGAATAGATAATAAATCGCATTTAGCAGTATTAAGAGCGGCAGAACCGTAAGGAGAAACATGATTACCCCAACGATACATAACATCACTGGACCATAGATTTCTTCGAGCGAGTTAACAAACATTGCAACTAGAACAAAGCCAAAGAACCCAGTCAAAATGAGACAAATAATACCAATGAAGACCGCCCATCCGAAAGCAAGTGGCGGATTAAGCTTCATCTTCATATAAAGACCGCCCAGAATGGCGAGTCCGGTCATAATTGCCAGCAATACAATACACGTAATTAAGCCGTCGGTCGTAAAATTATCTTTAGCTACGAATATCCCAAGAATAGAGAACAATGATAGAATCATGCCAAAAATGCCAACCGCGTTCAAAAAAAAGCCTAGACGATAGACACCGACGAGTGATTTTTGGTATTTTTCTGGAACGTGCTCAAGAATCACCGCTTCGGTACGTTCCAAGAAGCTTTTTCGCTTTTTTCTCAAAATACCCATAATGGTAATAGTATAACAGAAATAAAAAATATCCCGCTAAGGGATATTTTATACACTTCCTCCAGACCGCTCGGGCGATCTCTCAAATTCGTCCGAACATATTCTATTTCTATTTTACCGCAAGCAATTTGAGTGTCAACATTGATTTATTGTATTATTATTGTATTATTTTTTCGATTTTAACAGAGGTGGTTCTATAAAAACTATTTACTTTTTCAAAATACGTTGTGAAATATAGTTATGCTTAACTTCGCTCTCTGCTTAAAAATATGCTAAAATAGGAACAACTATTAAGGAGGTTAAATGAAACAAGAAGGTCTCAAGTTTTACCGTTGTAATACCTGTGGCAATCTATTTTTGACAATGATTGACCCAAACGTAACTCCAACGTGCTGCGGTTCGAGTATGGAAGTTCTAAAGGCGAATAAAATCAATGAAGGTGTCGAGAAGCATGCTCCAATTATTGAGATAAACGGTAAAGACGTTCATGTCAAAGTGGGTATTCAGCCGCATCCAATGACTCCGGAACACGGCATTGAATGGATTGCACTTACAGATGGCGGTCGAGTCGAAATCCAGAAGCTTGATTTAACGGCGGATCCAGTTGCGATATTTTCAAATATGAAACACGAGGGTAAACTTCGCGCTTATTCATTCTGTAACATTCACGGTCTATGGTCTTCGGAAAAATGACCAAAAAGGTCAAATATCTACTAACCACACTATCTGATCGTACAAAATTCGCAATGGTCAGTATTGGTTATTTATTGCGTCAGCCAAAATATCTAGCCTGCTTTATTGTTTCCCTATTTTTATTCCTATATGTTTTGAGTTTCTTTAAGAATGGAAGCAGTAATTTTTTGTTGCTATTCTCGGGAATATCGTTCGGCGCGAAGATGGAGCTGCTAGGAAAAGTAGTGCTAGATATGTTTGCTAACTTCACGGATTTATACGGTCTGCTAATTATTGCCCTATCTATCCTGCAAGCACTTACGATCATGCTGCTCGTTTTCACCTGGAGTCATCGCGAAAAAGAACACGCGATTGACGGTGCGAGTACTGGTAGTATTGGAGCAATTTTTGGCTTTGTAGCATTAGGATGTCCAACTTGTGGCATTTCCCTACTCACACCGCTACTAACCGCAATTGCCGGAACAGGCGCAATAGCTGCAGCAGAAGACATAAGCCGAGTCTTAATTGTTTTAGCTTTTGTTCTACTAATTTATACCGTCATTAAACTTGGATATATTAGCTTTATTACGATTAGCACTAATAAATATAAGGAGAAAAAATATGCAAAAGGCAATTAGAGCAATCGCAGTATTGCTAATAGTAGGCTTTCTGTTCGCATTAATAATCTATAACAATACGAACCCGGGCAAGTCTGACATTAAAGTCTGGAACGAGGCAATGACCTTGGGTGATGTCGAGACGGCTGAGCATATATTCTATGACTATACCGATATCATGTGCCCATATTGCGACAAATTTGCATTAGCGATGGATGCGCATCTTGAGGATTTCAAAAAGGAGTACGTTGAGGAGAAAAAGGTCTTCTATGAACTTCGCTTAACCAACCTGCTTGCATCTTATCATCCAGACGAAGATGGTTTGGTAGCAAATAGTACCAACTCTGCTGCGGCCGGCTACTGTGCGGCTGATCAAAACAAATTCTGGGAATGGTATGGTTGGATCCTTAAAAAATTAGATAACGACTACTTCTCTAAGGGCATTGGTGATAGTGCTGGCGCCAAACAGCGTGTACCAAAACTAGACGTTAGTTATTTCACTAAAGTTGGCGATAAGATTGAAGATTTAGACGAGAATGAACTGTCTAAATGCGTCGTGAGTGATTCTACGAGCGCAACAGTAAAAAAATGGTCCCAAAAGGCTTCAAAAATTGTGCAGAGCGGTCTTCCCTACTACGCATTCAACTCTTACGTTTCGCCTGGGTTTGATGGCAACTGGGAAGTTGAGCATGACTGGAAAAATGCTAAAACAATGTTTGATGCCGGTATTGCTAGTAAGAAATAAAATTGTATGCGTGCCAATTTTTGGTATATATTATAGTAAAAAGAAAGGACACGTATGAAATCATATGAATCGCCCAGGAACAACGAACAAGCATCTGGCGACCAATCGGACGCAACAGAGTATGAGTCGTTCGAAGAGCACATGAGAAACCTAAAAGAGAGAAGAGAGCAGCAGAGAAAATACAACTTAGAACAAATGGCGAGACCAAGTCTCAAAAATGAACAGGTTGAGACTGGCGTGTCATATTTAGATGGAGACGTCACGGCTATTCAGGAGAAATTAAAGAAGGGAGAAGCCTTGACTAGTGAGGACATCTTGAATCTTATTCCTCGCAAAAAACAATATGATGGTTCGCAAGAAGTTTTTGATAAGATTGGACTAGGTAAAGGTTTTGATTTCGACGTCGAATTGCCAAAAAGCCTCTACGATGATAATGGAAATATGTACCATACCGATCTTAAAGTTAGTTTCGGGAATCCGGACGGAACATATACGCGTGCAAGTTTCACAGATGTCGAAGATGGAATTGTGCTTACCGCCGTTAAGGGTAGTAGGGAAGCTTGCGACGTGGGCTACCGTAGCAAAACAGGAGTAGCCGACGTAAAACCTAAAAGAATTTCGATAGGAACGGCTACCTTCGACTATAAAAGCGAATCAGTTAAAGATGTCCATCTCCAATAGCTAGAAATTCGCCCGTTAATTTAGCCGGCGGTTTTATACTATAAAAAATCTCCCCCAACTAGGGGGGGATTTTTTATGCATTAAGACACTTTGCTAATAATACCCTTAATATCGTTCGGTAAGAAAACAACGGTCTTCTGTGACGGATCGGACGAGATTTTCTCAAGAGTTTGAAGAGTACGAATCTGAATACCGCCAGGAGTGTGCGCCAAGAGGTGAGCTGCTTCTGCGACGGCTTTAGCGGAGGCTTTTTCGCCATCGGCTACAATAATTGCGGCGCGACGTTCGCGCTCGGCTTCGGCTTGTTTTGCCATGGCGCGCTTCATATCGCCCGGAAGTTCAATATTCTGAAGCTTAACGTTTTCAATATCAATACCCCACTTATCGGTCTCTTTATCGACGATTTCTTTAATCTGAGCGGAAATTTCATCACGCTTAGAAAGGAGCTCGTCGAGCTCAAAGTTACCAGTAATATCACGCAAGGCGGCTTGTGCGAAGTTGGTGGTCGCATAAATATAGTTAGTAGTCTCGAGCAAAGCCTTGCTTGGATCGAGTACGCGGAAATAGACGATAGCATCTACGCCGACCGTAACGTTATCCTTAGTGATTACCTCCTGCTTCGGTACGTCAATTGGGGTAGTACGCACATCGACGCGTTGCATGGTCTGAACATATGGGATAATTACGCGCAAACCTGGGTTTTTAACGCCAGAAAACTTACCGAACGTAAAGATGACGCCACGCTCAAACTGACGCACCACACGTAAACCCGGAATGATAACTAAGATTAATAATATGATAAAGATGCCGATAAATACTTCTAAACCACTCATTTATTTCTCCTTTTTTTCTTATTTTTATTTTAACAGAAAAAATTAAGCCTGGGCAGACTATGCTAAAATTGAAGGGATGAGTAGAGTTTTGATGCTAGACGATACGGATAATCCAGAAATCGTCGGTCAACTCGGAGCGCAACTAGCAAAACTCGCCAAGATTGGCGTTAGGATAGTTGATGGCTTCGTAATTCCAATTAACCAGAAATTAGAATACGGCATGAGTAATGAGGTATTAACAGCCTTCGATCAGCTCGATTCGGAATGCGTCATCTTGCGTTCGTCCGTCGATTCTAAAGATTATGACACAGAGACTCTACGCAACATACGACGTAATAGTCTAATAGATGCAATTACCCATATTCAGCAAAACAATGCGCGACGCGGTCGATTAGTAGCGGTTATCGTTCAGCGCGATTTAAATGCAGAAGTGTCAGGGACAATACACTCAATTAATCCCGTTACGGGCGACCGCCGAGAGGTCTTAGTCGAAGCTAATCTCTGGATGAATAAGACCATCCTGAACGGCGAATCTGAGCCGGATTTAATGATTCTAAATAAGCGCACCGGCACATTAACGAACGAAAGCGAAGAACAGAATGAAATTTGCCTGTCGCCAAAACAGTTACTAAAGTTACATTCACTCATTCGCAAGGCTGAAGATAGGTTCGGCGGTGATGTTAGTGTAGATTGGGCTTTCGATAACGGTCACCTTTATGCTCTAAATGTGCGCCCAATTGACGAAAAGACAATAGAGAGGTTTCTTTAATGCTACACACAGCAGTAGTGTTACTAAAAAAAGATGGCAAAGTTTTGTTGGGCTTCAAAAAGCGTGGCTTTGGTATAGGAAAACTAACCAGCATTGGTGGTAAGCAAGAAAAAGACGAGACTATCGATGAAGCCGCCATTCGTGAGACTTTTGAGGAGATCGGTATTAAAGTAACCAAGATGGAGCATATGGCAGATGTTGTATTCGATAATCTTCATTACAATGGCGAGCCAGAACGCGATATGATGCACGTTTTCGTTGCGACAGAATGGAAGGGAGAGCCGCAGGAGTCGGACGAGATAAAGCCAGAGTGGGTAAAGATTTCCGACCTGCCATATGAAAAAATGTGGGGCGACAATGAGCATTGGCTACCAGAAGTTTTGCGCGGAAAGAAAATCGAAGCCTGGTTTCATTACAATAAGAAGAATGAATTTACCGATTTTTGGGTAAAAAAACTCCCAACAAAGTGCATTTCGCGTATTACCGACGAAACGGTTGGTCTAGAAAATACAGGCGAAGATCCAGCCAATTTTATTATTAAAGAAGGCGCTCGAGCTGTTCTAGTAAATAAAAAAGGTCAGGTAGCACTAATTCACTCTATTAATCGTGGTTGGTATAAGCTTCCGGGCGGCGGTCGCGAGAAAGATGAGTTGATTTACGAAAATTTGGAACGTGAAGTGCTCGAGGAAACTGGCTATAAGATTAAGGACGTTAAACCGCTCGGTATCGGTATAAATATCCGTAGCCAGTGGCAAATGATTGGCAAAGCCTATCTATATACCTGCCACGCTGATAAATTTGTTAAAAAAGAACAGATGCCAGACGAAATTGAAGATGGCGACACCTTGGAATGGTTTAATTCTTTCGATGAAGCCATCGCCGCTCTAGAAGCGGTTAAGCTTGATGAAATTGGTTTTTATGGTGCATACTTTTTTACAAGAAGAGAGATTGATACACTAAAATATGCCAAGCAAGAATTTGAAAGAGAGCGACACGCGTAAGCCTTTAGCTGAGCGTATGCGCCCACAGAAACTTGAAGAAGTCCTAGGACAGGACGATATTATTGGTGATGGCAAAATTTTGACAGAAATCGTGCGCAAGCAAGAACCGGTAAATATTATTTTTTGGGGACCACCTGGTACTGGTAAAACTACCTTGGCGCGCATCATTGCGAAGGAATTTAAGGCGGATTTTATTGAAATTTCAGCCGTAACAAGTGGCAAAAAGGATGTCGAAAAGGTCGTCGAGCGCGCTCGTCAAAACTGGAACCTAAAAACCCGTACGGTATTATTCGTAGACGAAATTCATCGTTTCAATAAAGCACAGCAAGATGCCTTTTTGCCGCACGTCGAAAGCGGTCTAATTACCCTGATTGGCGCCACAACTGAAAATCCAAGCTTCGAGGTGATTTCCCCGCTTTTGTCACGTAGTCGAGTTGTAATCATAAAGCATTTATCAAAAAAGGATATCGAAGAAGTCCTCAGACGCGCCATTAAGGCCGAAAAAGCCACCAAACGCGTTTCTAGAGCCGCAATTGATTATTTAGCGGAATTATCGGGCGGAGACGCCAGAAGCGCCTTAGGCGACCTAGAATTAGCCCTGAACCTATCTAACAAAGTCGGCGTAGACGAAGTGAAAGAAGCAGCTGGACGCAAAGTACCAGGTTACGATAAAAAAGGAGACAACCATTACGACAATATTTCTGCTTTCATTAAGTCAATGCGCGGCGGCGATGCAGATGCGGCGCTCTATTATCTTGCCCGAATGGTGCAAGCGGGTGAGGATCCAAAATTTATCGCCCGTCGGATGGTAATTTTCGCCTCTGAAGATATTGGCTTAGCTGGTAATGGCGCGCTTGGATTGGCTCTGAATGCCTTTATGGCAGTAGAGCGGATTGGAATGCCAGAAAGCGGTCTAATTTTGGCGCACGTCGTAGTAGCTTTGGCAAAATCAAAGAAATCGCGCCAGACCACCGATGCCTGGTATGCGGCACAGGATTTAGCACGCAAATCATCGAATCTGCCAGTACCAATTTGGCTACGCAATGCTCCAACTAAACTCATGAAAGATCTTGGTTTCGGTAAGGGGCAAAAATGGGAAGCTGGCTTCAAATTAGACAAAAACTATCTTCCAGACGAAATAAAAGATGCTAAAATTCTATAGTTTTTTGACGCGATTTTGCGCCAGAGACGATTGAGATTTGCGTTTTGGCAATATGGAATTCATCAGAAATTAGCTCCAGCAGAGCTTTATTTGCTTCGCCGTCGTGTGCGCGAGCGTGCAAAAAGGCGACATAGCTGCCGTCTCCTTGTTTTTCAAGACGCGTTACCCCTTTAGTGCCAGGTTTGACGCGAACGGAAATTCGCATTTCACTCTCCGCAAACTACGTTATTCGCATGGAGCCACCCCTCCTGTGAACCGCCATCGAGATACTCGCCAGTAATTGGCATAACGTGAATTTTCTTGCCAGCCTTAATATGTTCAATAATCGGATCCGTAATAAGATATTCTTGATCTTGTGGACCAAAATCGTTCTCCTTACAGTACTTAACGATGCGTTGAAGAAGCTCATTTGACATAATGTATTTACTAATGTTAATGAGGTTACTTGGCGCATCTTCTTTCTTTGGTTTTTCGTAAATGCCAGAAAGAATGCCATTGTCGACTTTCAATACGCCATAACGTTCAACGTCTTCCATTGGAATTTCGGAAGCGAGCATAGCAGATTCATCTTCGTCTTTAACTAATTCCATCAAACGAGCGAGATCAGATGAGCCATCTTTGTTATAGACAAAATCGTCACCCATCAAGACTACGCAGGGTTCGTTAATATTATATTCTTCAACAACTTGAGCGACCGGTACAGCACTGCCATAGCGCCGGTCAACATCTTTTTGAGCATAAAAATGAAGCGTCAAACCTTCGCGACTCGTATCAGTAAGTGCAACTTTGTCGCCTTTGCCGCGCGCAATTAGATAATCTTTGAGCTTCGCATTTTCTTCGTAATAGGCTTTGACTTGCGAAAAAGGTTTTTCATCGATAACAATATAAGCTTCCTTAATTCCAGCTTTAGCGCAATCTTCTACCACATAGTCTACAAGCGGACGGTTGCCAATTGGCAACATAGCTTTTTCGATAACTTTAGTAATTGGTAAACGACGCGTACCCCAGCCGGCTACAGGAATAATAGCTTTATTGATCTGCATGAGGTTTTTCTCCGTTATATTTTGCGCTATTTTAACATTTTAAGGGTAATTCTTTCAAGCAATATGGGCTATTTTTCCTCGATGATGCCCGGCAACCAAGTTTCGTGCGGCTCCTGCCCAAGTAGAGTTGCAATAGTGGTGGCGATATTGGCAAGACCGCAGTCTTCGGCGCTAAGTCTATATAAATCAGCATTTTCAGTATTATCTACAAAAATGCATGGCACACGATTAGTAGTGTGAGCTGTTTTAGGCGTACCGTCTTCATTGAGCAATTCTTCAGCGTTGCCATGGTCGGCCGTAATGACCGTAATGCCACCAAGCTTATCTACAGCTTCTATGATGCGCTTGATGGAAAGGTCAATTGCCTCCATGGCAGCAATAGTTGGCTCAAGCTCACCAAAGTGTCCAACCATATCTCCCCCCGGATAATTAATGCGCAGGAAGTCATACTGTTCGGATTCGATAGCTTCGACTAGTTTATCGGTAATTTCAGCACACTTCATCCATGGGCGCGTATTGAAAGGCTCTGTATAAGAGAGAACTTGCTCGTCGGTCTCCCCCTCTGGAATATGATAGCTATTACCGTTGAAATAATAAGTAATGTGACCAAATTTAACAGTTTCGGAAATAGCATATTGTCTAACGCCCTTAGTAGACAAATACTCCGTCAAAGTATTCTCAAATATAGGCGAGCCCACTAAGACATGTTGCGGCACGTGTAGATCTTCATTATACTCGGTCATCCCAGCGAAATAAACATCTGGGCGTTTAATGCGATCAAAGTGCGTGAAGTCATCATAGATAAAAGCCTGCGCCATTTCGATAGCACGGTCTGCACGAAAATCGATATAGATGACGGCGTCACCGTCCTTAATTTTCCCAATTGGTTCGCCATCCTTTGCGATAACAAAAGCTGGCATATACTGATCTTGCAGGTTTTTATTCTCTTGACGATAAGTCTCGATCGCTTCGGTTGCATTAGAAAACTGACGCCCCTCACCTAACACGTGTGTATGCCAACCTCTTTCGACCATTGACCAGTCATTTTCATAGCGATCGCAAGTAATTACCATACGACCACCGCCAGATGCAATCTTATAATCTGGGTCGCCTAATTGATGGACAAAATTCTCAAACCGTTGAATATATTTCGGCTCACTTTGTGGCGGAACATCGCGACCGTCAATTAAAGCATGAACGCGAATGTGTTCGATGCCGTCTTTCTGAGCCTGTTCCATCATTTTTTCAAGATGGGCAATATTGGAGTGAACATTGCCGTCACTGAAGATGCCCATAAAATGCAAAGTTGAATCATTATTATGAATTCGTTCAATAATATCTAACCAGGTATTAGTGTTGAAGATTTCCCCCGAATTAACATTTTTTTCGACTGCCGCCGAACGTTGTAAAACAATCTTGCCGGCTCCCATCGCATTATGTCCGACTTCGGAATTTCCCATATCATCTTTTGGTACGCCAACGTATTCGCCCGCTGCGCCTAATTTGGCGGTAGGATACTTTTCCATCAATGTACGTAACGTCTCAAGATGTGCCTGCTTGACGGCATTGCCATCGGTTTGGTCGCGTAATCCAACACCATCCATAACAACCAGGACTACTGGACCTCTATAATTCAACTTGCTCATGATTATAGTATATCATCATCAAAAGCGCCCCCTACAAACATCCTTCTTTTCGCTTAGGCGGTTCAATTATTTATGCCTTTACATAAGTCTTAAACCTGTATGTCATAATTGACGTGATTATTGTTTTGTGCTATAATATAGTTATATGAGGTATGTGTCGCAGAATTATCTAGAAGACGCCAAAAAAGCCCTAGATAGGGGTGATATTTTGGCGGTTCCGACTGAGACCGTCTACGGTCTTGCCGTTAAATTAGACAATATTGCGGCAATACGAAAACTGTTAGACTTTAAAAATCGCCAAATCGGTAGCGGTAAAGTTTTAACTATGATGGTTGATAATGTTGACGATATTAAGACATATGCGCTCGTTAACCGCAAAACGCTAAACTTGGCACGTCATTATTTCCCTGGCGAATTAACCTTAATTCTACCTAAGCGGCCTAACTTTAAACATCCTTATTTTGACCACTTTGAGAAGATTGGCATTAGAATTCCAAACCATAAGTATCTGCTCGATTTAATTCATACATCTGGTCCACTATTAGTGACTAGCGCAAATTCGCGCGGCGAAGCCCCGTGCCGCACGAGTAAGGAGGTTGCATCCCGATTACCAAAAATTGATACCGTAGTTGAGGGCGAATCTGGCGGCAACTTGCCTTCCACCATAATCGATTGGACCGGCGATAAGCCAGTGTCCGTACGTCAGGGTGGACTTCTAATTGTTAGATATTCATAATTTGCGATAAGAAAACCGGATTGCTCCGGTTTTTTATCGCTGTTACGCGCCCACCCTAGGGGCACATTGTTTTGTTTTAATCCGCTGTTTATTTTTGTATCTAGTCTCCACACTTTCCACATTTTTCAGTGGAACCCCGTGAAGCGTACCAGCTTGTTACTATTTAAGCAGATAAAAGCGTAAGCGTCAAGAGATATGGCGCAAAAAATGTTGTGTTTTTTACTCTCCTATATCACTATACTCGCCTTCGGCGTCAGCTAAAGAGTCAAGCATGATAATCGTATTGCGGTCGCCCTTCTGATAACGCTCATGATGCGGACGATGTTTCTTTTCGGTCTGTTTCAAGGTAATGACTGGGATTTCTTCTGCAGTTTCTTCAGTTTCAGAAACTAGATTCTCCTCTTTTGTTGCATCAATTATTTGCCATAATTCGCGCAACACCTCCGTAAGACCTCGATGTGCCGAGGCGGATATTTTCATAATCTTTGCGTCAGGATTTTGATCAAGAATTGCCTTCGTTTGCATGGCAATAATCTCGTCATCTACACCTTCGGTTTTAGTTAAAACAACTAGCTCTGGGCGGCTTGCGAGTTCCTCGGAATAATTAGTAAGCTCCGAGCGAATATCCTTGTAGGCTTTGCCGGCGTCGTCATTATAAACATCAATTAAATGCAAGAGGACTTTTGTACGTTCAACGTGACGTAAGAAACGGTCGCCAAGACCTTTACCTTCCGAGGCGCCTTCGATTAAGCCTGGAATATCCGCAATTAAAATACTATGATTATCTACTTTTGCCACGCCAAGGTTTGGCGTAATAGTCGTAAATGGATAATCGGCAATTTCTGGAGTAGCATTACTTACGACAGATAAGAATGTTGATTTGCCAGCATTCGGGAAACCAACTAGGCCGACATCGGCCAATAACTTCAACTCTAGCTCTGCTTCATAAGCCTCGCCTGGATTACCGAGCTCAGCGATTTTCGGCACCTGACGCGTGCTGGAGCGGAAATGCCAGTTACCGTAGCCGCCATCACCGCCATGCGCCACAATAGCGCGCTCCTCATCATGAGTCAAATCAGCAACAATTTCACCGTCGCGCTTAACGATAGTGCCAATCGGAACTTCTACAATCAAATCTTTGCCGGATTTACCAGATGATTTTTGACCAGAACCAGCTTTACCATCTTCGGCGATTAATTTTGGTTGATAGCGAAAATCAATTAAAGTGTCGCAATCTTTGCTGGCAACAAAAACCACATCGCCACCTTTGCCGCCATCACCCCCGTCTGGTCCGCCCTTTGGAATATAGATTTCGTGACGAAAGGAAATTGCGCCGTTTCCACCTTTGCCGGCCTTAATATATACCTTCGCAGTATCAACAAACATATTGATATTTTAACATATTTTTAGCACTCAGTAAAATGAGACAACTTTTATTTGTGCTCGTAAATATAGTTATACTTTAAAGCGTCAGACCAGTTGAGAGTAGATTGATAGACGTGATTAAACATACCGTTTGGACCAGAGTAGTTCATTTCCTGAATTGTAATAGAATTGCCGCTATTGACACCAACAACCACGCCGACGTGCCCCCAATAGCCACCCATAGACTGAATGACGGCGCCGTATTTCGGTATACGACCAGTATTATATGAGCCACCAAGTGTATACATCCAGCTAGAAGCATTGCCAATTGCACCCTTCGGGAGCCAATAGTTAGAAGGCATATTATTGCGACGCCAGTACCAAGCAAACCAAGTACAGTTACCGAAGGCGCCAGGGTTACCCTGCCAGGCCGTCTTACTATAAACGCTACTCCAGTAACCATAACTGCCAATCTCAATCATATTATGACGATCGCCAGAGTCGCCCGAGTAAGAGTAATTATAGGATGGCGCAGTATAACTATAAGTTGGGGTTGTTGTTTGCGGTTGCGGTTGCGGCGCGACATATTCTGGGCGTTCTTTTTCCGGCAAAGAACCGCCAGGCAAAACGATTAACGAGTCAACTTTTAACTCGGAATCTTCAAGATCGTTGCGTGAAATCATTTCCTCACGATTAGCTTTGTATTTTTCGACAATGCCGTCAATAGAATCGCCATTTTTGACCTTATAGACGATGCCCGGTACGCTCGGCAAATACAATGTAGAGCCAACATCAATCGATTCTGTTTTTAGGCCATTACTCCAACGCACCTGAGTCTTCGTAACATTAGAGAGTCCATACTTAGCGATAATTGAAGCGATTGTCTCATCCTTCTCTACTGTATGTTTAATAACGCCGCGAGTATAGCCTGAGGTGTCAATAATACTTGGCTTATCAATAATCTGGCTACTCGAAGTATCAGTAGTACCAGTTGTTT
Source organism: uncultured Candidatus Saccharibacteria bacterium (assembly GCA_946406315.1). Taxonomy (GTDB): domain Bacteria; phylum Patescibacteriota; class Saccharimonadia; order Saccharimonadales; family Saccharimonadaceae; genus UBA2834. The sequence continues at coordinate 28,814 of CAMJKD010000010.1, read as the reverse complement.
CGTAGAGAGTATTAACAGTAACATAGTTTTCATTAATGGTCGTAGTCGAGGGTAGAGAGACAGAGCTCGCAATATTTGCAACAGTATAGGTTTCGGAAACCTGGTCAGATGTAATTTTAAAATCTGCATCGCCAAAATTAGCGACAATTGGCGTGCGGACAGTCTCGCCAGTTGGACGCGAGCCAAAGTACATTAATGCAAAAATTAAAGCAAAGGCTGCTAAATATGGGATTAGTTTTTTGATAATTAATTCAAATCGTTTCATAAGTAAATGCGCTGTTACCCACCAATAGCGTAGCCTTCTGGGGCATGATTATTGCATCTCAGTAAAGCCTTTTATATTATAGCATATTGGCTATAGCTTTTCACAAAGGTTACCGCAATGATTCTTAATATTTTCGTTGTGCTCTGCCTCGGTGCGAGCGTAAAACATCTTAAGTTTTCCCTCGCTATCATATCCGGAAATAAAGTAGTAGTAATCGGTATTACTTGGGTTAGCTATTGCTAAAAGCGCCGTTTTACCAGGGCTCGAAATTGGCGTCGTCGGTAGACCCGCGCATTTGCGCGAATTCCACGGGCAAGTAACAGTATCAAGATAAGACATATCAGTTTTGTCGCGATTTGGATTTAATTGGTCGGCTCGGTAGGCAATGATAGCATCGGAGCCTAAAACTGAACCATTTTTTAGACGCGTAAGGAAGACCTGAGCAACGGCTCTCTGATCCTGTTCATCCATAATGCCTGCCTCGCTCTGTACGATAGAAGCTAAAGTGATACCTTGATGCAAATTAAAACCTTTCGCTCGATATTTAGCCTCGAGGTCATTTTCTTTAATGACTTGATACATTTCATCAAAAGTGCGCGTCAGAATTTCTTCAACCGTTGCTGTAGTATAGAATTCATAAGTATCCGCATATACATAGCCTTCCAAGGAAGCACTGGCTGGTTTACTCTTAAGAAGCGGGTGGTCATATTGTTTCTTGAAGGCATTGTTAATTTCTTCCTCTTTATAGCCGGCATCTTGCAGACGCTTGCTAATATTCGCCAAAGTGCCACCAGGTAAGAACATGATTTGGAAGGTTTTAGCTTTAGCGCCTTCGTTGAATGATTTAATGATTTCCTGAACGCTCATATCTTTCGTAAAATCGTAAGCACCAGATTTAATAGTGGTATCTTTCGCCTCGAGCATCATATAAGCGCGAAAAGCAAGAGAGGACTTGATTAAGCCTTTTTCTTCTAACTGCCGGGCAATACTAGCCGTCGAATCGCCATCTTTGACTACAAAATGAATTATTTCGCATTTTTCATTAGTACATTTTTCGGGATTGATGGCGGTAAGTGAGTTTTTATACCACAGAGCACCTGCGACGGCAGACGCTATAACTAGCATTAAAATAATCAGAATAATAACGCCGAAAATCTTCAGCCCGCGATGTTTTTTCTTATTAACGATATCGCTTCGATCCATCTATCTCCTCCTCTAATTGATCTAAATTCGCGGTTTCAATAAAATCTTGCAAAATAATCGCCGCCGCTTCGGCGTCAACCTTGCCAGCTTCCCGTTCGGCACGACTCACGTCATGTTTAAAATGTGTTTCCGCTGCCACGGAGGTAAGTGATTCGTCTTGATATTTTACGATTGGTTCGCTTCCGTCACGCTCCGCAAAATATGCTTTTAGTTTAGCAATAAAATCTTGGACAATTTTAGTTTGCGCCGTTTCTTCGCCTTGATTATTGCGTGGTAGACCAGATACAATCAGATCTGCTTTTTCGAGTCGATATTGCTTGGCAATTGTCGCCATTTCATTACCATCGACCGGAATCATACCGCGCGGAATAGCAATGCGGACGGTAGTGTCCGCGAATGCTACACCGATGCGTTTGGTACCGATATCTAAAGCTAAAATGCGCATTATTCTACTGTGATTTCGAAGCTAACTTTGTTTGGGTCGCTAGGAACGGACGTTACCCAGAAGAACGAAGTATCGACCTCAACATCGCTTACCCCTTTAATTGATTTGAGCTGTGATTGCACTTCGCCAATCTTTTTGCCAAGTGATTTCTCAGAAATCATCGTCTCCGTAACCTCCGGACCAGTCTTGACGACAGTCTTAAGCTTGCCAGTATATTGGTCATTTTCTTTCTTGAATGATTCAATGCGACCTTTGTCGTCATCGGAGACTTTATCTGCGACGCCAGTAGAGTAAATGGTTTGAGTGTCATCGCCTACATTAGTTTTAGCTTTAATGAATTTATTAATTGCCTCGCGCTCAACAGCGAAGAAAGAGTATTTAATTTCCTTCACTACTTTTGGTTTTACACCATCTTTAACTTCTTCATTAATAGCCGGCGAAGAACTGATTTTGCCGCTAGAAGCCGAGAAGCTGTTTTCGATTAGGAGGTAAGTATCGCCAAATTCGCTAGTGAGTTTTTTGCGTGCTTTGCGTGCGTTAGACTCCTCCCCTTCACCTTCAAGACTAGCCTCAGCCGTCTCGACATCTTTCTGAGAGACTACCTTGATTTTTTTGCTAGTGCCGCCGGTCATAGCCGAGCTAGACGAAACGACTGCACCGGCTACGTTTGAGCTCCATCCAGAATCAGCTGCAGAGATATTATATTTATCTCCATTAGAAGTAGCTACAACATTAACCGTAGCTGTAGCGTCTGAAGCTAAATCGCATTTTAGAGAACCTGAGACGATATCGCAATTATTCAAATCGTCGAAATTGCTCTTCGTAATATTGATTGTTGCCGCTGTAGAAGTCGTGTATGACATGTCGTTATAGGTAAACGTAGTACCGACAGGAATATTAATAGTTTTCGACATATCTAATCCTACTAGAACGGGAGATGTGGCTTTCAAAGTGATTGATCCAGTTGCCTTAGTTCCTTTATCGACTTCGCCAGTTGCAGAGAACTCAGCCTCGGCGGTCTTCGTGATGCTCTTTTGTTCGAGGTAGAAAATACCTTCTTCTGGCTTAGCCTTCTTTTCGTCCGTAACAAATGAAACATTTTCGGAAAAGTTCTGCGAAGACGTACTGACCTTAACGCTAATCTTAGCGGCTGGCGCAATATTAAGTGCCCAGAAAATGAAGCCAACAATAAGAGTAAAAGCTACTACGGCAAGAATAATCGGTAGACGCACCTTCTTGAAGTCTGGAATACTCTTAGTCGATTTCTTTTTCTTGGCTGGTTTCTTGTTTTCTTCGTCATCTAAGTCGTCATCATTAAGTTCCATGTCTGGTTCGCGACGAGAAGCGGCGGCTTTTTTGACGTCACTCTTTGCGCCACCTTCCTCCTTCTTGACATCGCCCTTCTTCGGCTCTTCTTCGATTACATCGTCGTCTTCCGAATTACTTTCTTCGTCTTCGAGATTTTCATCTTCTTCATCATCGTCGTCACCATCGATGCCAAACTCCGAAGCGTCAAGGTCGGCTGGTAGTTTTGGCTTACTCTGCAATGAGCGTGCGGTCGGCATTTTAACGTTTTCAGCTAACTTAAGCAGCGACTCATCTGTTGTAATTAATACAACAATTTTACCTGATTGACGGGCTGCCTTTGCGATCAGTTTGAAGTTTACTGCACTGCGCAATACGCCGGCCTTTTTTGGCGGCACAAGCGCAACGATTTTATTCTTTGCGCTTTTAATATTTGCCAGAATATCGGTAATGTCGTCTTCTGGCTCGATATAGATGACGTCTTTATTCATAAGCTATATTATATCTCATGACTAAAAAATAGCGCAAATTACGAAGATGTTTATGCTAAAATGTAGATAATATGAGTCTCTGGAAGAGAAAGAAAAAGGCAGATACGCCTGAGTTGGAGCGCGATACGGACGATTCTCGCCGAAACCTGAATGAGCTAGTCTTGCAGTCGATTCATGAAGGCGTCATCATTGTGGGGCCAGACGGAAATATTCGCCTAGCCAATCCAGCAGCCTGCGAGTTAACTGGACGCAGCCAGTCAGAGCTCGATCACGTGTATTACGATTCTGTAATTAATTTATTTGATAAGACCGGTAATAGAGTATCCGAAGGTCGCAACCCCATTAATGTCGCCCTAAAGACTAAGGAATATGGTGAAGTGCGCGATCTTGATATTGTGGCGGCAGATAGCAACAAAAGTACGCCAGTATCGATTATTATTACGCCGACCAGTGAGGAAAATCCAAATTTAATTATAACTTTCCGCGATATCGATCAAGAGTTGAAAGATGAGCGCGAGCGGAGTGAATTTATCTCTACCGCCAGCCATGAGATGCGTACGCCAGTGGCGAGTATCGAAGGTTACATCGGTCTCGCTATGAACCCATCAACGGCGACTGTTGATGGGCGTGGTATGGAGTATCTTAAGAAAGCCCACGAAGCTTCGCAGCATCTAGGTCGCCTGTTCCGCGATTTACTCGATACAACTAAGCTTGACGATAGACAAATTCAGCCACATTTCGAGCCGGTTGATATTGTTGCAGAAGTAAAAGCGATTGCGGATGGACAAATTCCAAATATCACCGCAAAAGGGTTGGGCTATCAATTTGGTAGCGGTTCGGTTGACCAGCAGCTGAGCGGCGGTAAGCGCATCAATCAGTTAATTTACGCCAGTATAGATAAAGATTTTTTGACCGAGGTGATAAATAACTTAATTGAAAATGCGATTAAATATACGCCAGCCGGATGGGTGACCGTGAATGTGCGTGCGGATAACTATAATGTCCAAATTATCGTTGAGGACACCGGTATTGGTGTGGCTCGCGAGGAGTTAACGCATATTTTTCAAAAGTTTTATCGTGTCGATAACCGCGATACGCGCGAAATCGGCGGTACCGGTTTGGGTCTATACCTTACCAAGCAACGCGTTGAAGCAATGAATGGGCGTATTTGGGCTGAAAGTGAAGTTGGAAAAGGTACACGCTTTATCGTACTATTTCCGCGCATTTCAGATGAAACTTATAGACAGCAGAAATTCTTGATTGATAATCAGCAAGCCCAGGGTCGGGAAAGTATAGATTTTTAAACATAAGTAGCATATAATAAGAGGTAATATGGCCAAAATAATGTTAGTCGAGGACGACCGGTCCTTACAAGAAATATACAGTATTCGGTTAGTTGCGGAAGGCTACGAAATCGCCCGTGCGGACGACGGCGAGGAAGCACTCGCCAAGGCTGTGCAGGAAAAGCCAGATCTCATCATTGCGGATGTGATGATGCCAAAAATATCTGGTTTCGATATGCTAGATATTCTCCGTTCGCAGCCGGAAACTCAGAATATTAAAGTAATTATGATGACAGCACTGTCGAGCGACGATCAGCGTCAGCGCGGTGAAGCGCTAGGAGCGGAGCGCTACTTAGTCAAATCGCAGGTTGGCATCGAAGATGTTATAAATGCAGTACATGAGGTATTAGGCGATAGACCGAATGATGGCGCCAAAGCAAACATTGACACACTCTCAAATGTACCTAAGCGGCAGGAAAATACCATAAACGAAGTTCCGCCAGCACCGGATTCAGTTGCATCTGCTTCACTCGAGGGCGTGCAAACGACAGCGACAACAACAATTCAGCCAACCAATCCGGCGGCTGGACCAGTTCCTGGAGGACAAATTCCAACTAATCAAAACGGAGCAATGCCACCAAATTTTAATCAAGCCCCTGTCGCAATGTCAGGTACGGTTCCTACGGCACAACCGATAGGATATACTGCGGCAGGGGCACCCACAGCGCCGATAGCTCAGTGGACAGACGGAACAAATATGGCAACACCATCAACGCAACAAATGCCGCCAAATGTGCCTACTGCGCCCGTCTTACCGCCAACGCCGCCAGCACCAGTAAGCGATACGGTACTACAGACGACCAATCGAGTTTTGCCAAATGCGCAGTTATCGGCCGCAATTCAAGCAGCCGAAACTGCTGAGCATGCGCGAGAAGAGGCTAGTCAGGCTGAAAATCAAAAACCTAATGGCGGAGAGCGCGTAATTCAGCCAATTCATGATCCGCGCACAGATAGCATGCGTAACGAAATGCAGCAACGAATGGCGGAAATTCTTGGAGACGATGCGAACACAAGTGGTCCGCAGGCAATTAATACAAGGACAGCCCAACACGAAGCCACCCAAACGCAGCCAGTTGCCCCTACACCGATGACGATGCGGGAGGCTGCACGAGTTCCTGGCGCAGGATTACCGCCAGAGATTGAACAGAATCCAGTCGAGCAGGCGAAAGGCGTCACATTGCCGCCAGATACATCTAGCCAACAAGATTTAGTACGTAATCAGCTAGAGGCGGCGACCTCAGAGGCTCCAGCCGAAGCATCGCCGCAGCCGATTCAAGGATTGGCCCCACAGACGCTTACGCCAGAACAGGCAATGAGCTCGACTTCGACCGAAGTAAGTGGTAATATTCCACATTAGATGGATTCACAGAGATTAAATAAATACTTAGCAACTAATTTTGGCGTTTCACGACGCGAAGCGGATATTTTGATACAAAAAGGCAGCGTCGAGATTAATAATCGGAAGGCTGAGATTGGTGAACGGGTTTTTGACGGCGATAGAGTTACCTTAGACGGAAAAGAAGTTAATCAACGGGCATTAGTTTATATAATCTTAAACAAGCCAGTTGGCTATATCTGCAGTCGAAAACGTCAAGGTGACACGCCGACAATTTACGAGCTATTACCAGAAGATCTACGCCAACTAAAAAGTGTCGGACGCCTAGATAAAGATTCGTCCGGCTTAATTCTATTGACAAACGATGGCGATTTCGCGTTCCAGATGACACATCCTAAATTCTATAAGACAAAAAAATACACCGTCATGCTGGATCGAGAATTAGAACCACTACATCAACAAATGATTGCGGATTTTGGTATTAATTTGACCGACGGCTTAAGTAAGATGGTATTAGTGCGTCTAGACGAGGAACGTTTACGTTGGGATATAACCTTGCATGAAGGACGCAACCGACAAATTCGCCGAACGTTTGAGGCGCTCGGATACAAAGTAGTTGCCCTGCACCGTTATCAATTCGATAATTACACTCTTTCTGGTCTTGAACCAGGAAAATGGGAAAAGACGAAGAAGGTTATTTAGTTTCGAAGTAAGCGTGCCAGCTTGGCGCGAAAGCTGTTGCTATCCGTGCCAATTAGAGTATCAATTCCGACACGTAAAAGCCCCATGGCGGTAACAAAAGTGTGGTCGAGCTCGCGATCCGTATCATTGATAATACCTGGAACTTCATTCGGGTCAATTAAAGACACAATTGGACGGCGAGAGAATGGTAAACCTTTATACCAATCGCCGGTAGCCAGGATCTCTGGTATTTCAGCGAGGCTTGCACCGCCACCACAAAGCAGCACTTGACCCGGCATAGTTTCGACTTGATCAAACTCCTCTAATGCTAGTTCAACGCCGGATTGCCAAACTTCGAGATTGCGCGCGATGGCTAGATCGAATTTGTGACGAATTTCTGGTTTCATATTCGGACTGTCCGCTAGCAGTTTCAACTTCTCGGCGTCGTCAAAACTCAATCCAAGCTTGTTGGCGATTTGATTCGTAAAAGAACGGCCACCAATCGAAAACATCTTCGTACCTTCGACGCCGCCGTCATCAACAATGGCAATATCCGTTGTGCCGCCACCGACATCCATTACGATGCCAGAGAAAGAAGAATCTAAGTCGTCACCCAAACAAGCGCGACAGACCGCAAATGGTTCAACCGCTACGGTAACTAAATCAAGCTGCAACTCATCACAAACGCGCTCGATAGCCGAGATGTGTACGAGTGGCGCAAAGGCCGTATAGATTTGAACAACGACTTCTTTTCCTTTAAAGCCAATCGGATTAGCCACTTTGTAGCCATCAATCCGCAAAGATACGAGTGCGGAATTAATTAAACGCACTTCGACGTCGGGATTATTTGTTTCAATTGCAACTTCACGCCGAGCGCGCTCGCCGGCTTTTTGCTGTACTTTCTTAATGATATGATTCATCTCGTCTTCAGTAATCGGCTTCGTCGCTTCAGAACGGCGGTATTTAATTGAGGCGGTGTTGCCTTTAATCAGATCGCCCGCAATGCCGACTACGACTTCATTGGCGCGTACGCCGGCCATTTTTTCGGCTTTATAAAGAGCCTCTTCGCAGGTTTTGGCCACCCCTGGAATATCCGCAATGGCCCCAGAAAAGATATTAGTCGGCGCCTCATGCGCTTTGCCGACACCAACGATATGAATATCATTTTTGCCTTTTTTTGCAATGAGAGCTTTTACGAATTCAGTACCAATATCAAGTGCAAGGAGATAATTGTCTGGATTTTTCGGACGCTTAGTCTTTTTGTAATCAGTTTTTTTATGAGATAAGATGCTCATAGTTATATTGTAGCATCTTTAACTAAAAAATAGTTGTATTTTTGACATTTTATGTTTTTTGTGCCATAATTATATAATTGTATTATTGGTTTAGAGATAGACGGAGGTGGAGTCTATATGACCGATATTAAAAAGCATTTCGATAGCATCAGCGATGCTGCAGATTATCTGCTTGATATCTTATACGAAAACGAGCGCAACTTGTCCGATGCGAACAGAGCTATCGCTAATCGTTCCTTCCGACTTAGCTGGGGGGTCAAAACACAAAAGGCAGTCTCTCCGAGGACTGCCTTTCTTTTTTACTCAATAACAGCTTTTATGCGACGGACGCCAGCGGAACTAGATTCCTCTTTTTTAATCCTGAAATGACCAATGACGCCAGTATGTTCGACGTGTGGTCCGCCGCAAACTTCGCGCGAGACTGGCTTGTCAAAATCACCGATAGTGTAAACTTTGAGTTTTTCTGGATATTTATCCCAAAATTGACCATGCGCCTTAAGGGTGTCGCGAGCATAAGTCTTGTCATATTCGTCGAAGACGACTTTGAGGTCTTCTTTAATCCATTCATTAACCTGATCTTCAACTTTTTGTTTTTCCTCTGGTGTAAGTTTACGGTCGAGATTAAAGTCGAAGCGCAAGCGCTCGGCGGTAATATTTGAACCTTGCTGACCAATATTCGGATCAATTAGCTTCTGTAGGGCCGCTAATAAGAGGTGAGTAGCAGTATGATACTTTGTAGTTTGCTCACCATGGTCTTCGAGACCCCCCTTAAACATCCCCTTGCTAGCAGTCTTGGAACGCTCGCGTTGCTCTTCGAGGGCGACATCAAACTCTTTGCGCCAATCCTTACTCAGCTCAATATCTTGACGATAAGCCTCTTCAACAGATAACTCCATCGGAAAACCGTAGGTATCTTGAAGCATGAAGAGCTCTTTGCCAGTAAGACCATCTTTCTTGAAGCGAGCGAGTTCTTTCATGCCGCGGCGCAGGGTGCGGCGGAAAGCTTGTTCTTCATGACTAAGCACATCGAGAACCTGTTCGCGAGTAGTAAGAATACTATCTGGAAGATCTTTGTAATTTTCCTCAATTAGTGGCAATACTTCGGCGAGGAATTCTTGTTCGATACCGAGATTGAGTGCCTTTAAAACGGCGCGACGAATCAAACGACGCAATGCGTAGCCTTGCTGCTTATTGGAGGGCTTTAATCCTTGTGCGGTTAAGAGGTAGGCGCCGCGGAGGTGATCGGCAATAACGCGCATATCGGCCGTATTAGATTCATATTTTTTGCCGGAAAGATCAACAAGCTTATCAATAATTGGCTTCAAAAGTGAAATCTGGAAGACATCATAAGAGTTAAGCGAAGCAGCCGTAATGCGCTCAAGACCAGCACCAAAGTCAACGTTTTTATCTTTTAGCTCCTCAAAACTACCATCTTCGAGGCGGCGATATTGCATAAAAACTTGATTGCCAATTTCCATAAAGCGGGCGCCGTCAGAGGCTGGATGAGCCTTGCCATATTTGGCCTCATCTTGGTGTTCTTCACCAAAATCATAGAAGACCTCTGAATCTGGACCGCACGGATCCCCAATAGGGGTAGTTTGAATGCCGCCACCACGAGACCACCAGTTTTCTTTGTCGTTATAGAAGAAAATACGCTCGTCGCCCTTAATCCCGCGTTTGTCGCCATTTTCAGCGGTATCAATTTCAGCAATATCGGCTTTAATGCCAGATTCGGCGAAGACTTTTTGCCAGATGGCAGCCGCTTCGTCATCGCGCGGAATACCATATTCTTTATTACCAATAAAGCAAGTGACGTAGATTTTCTTCGGGTCAAGACCAATGTCTTTAGTAAGAAAAGTAAAGAAGTTGCGAATTTGCTCCTCTTTGAAATAATCACCAAGCGACCAGTTGCCCAACATCTCAAAAACAGTAGTATGGCGAGGATCGCCGACGTCGTCTATATCCTGAAGTCGCAAACATGGCTGCGAATCAGTTAAGCGTTTGCCATCCTTATGCGGTTGACCGAGTAGAAATGGTAGCAGGGGCTGCATGCCAGAGCCAGTAAAAAGGGTGGTAGGGTCGTTCTCGAGAACGAGAGGTGCGGGCTGAATTATAACATGCCCTTTAGATTTCATAAAATCAAGATATTTTTGGCGTACTTCACTTGCATTCATCTTGTAATTATACAATAACTTGACAAAAATCTGCATTTCTATTTGAAACTATTGACTATTTATTATGGTTATGCTATAATTATAGTTATATACGTAGTATTCATCTCTGAAGATACTAAAAATATTTTATGCTTCAATAATGCCGCCACCAAGACAAATGTTGTCACGATAAAATACAACGGATTGCCCTGGCGTGAGTGATTTTTGTTCTTCAGAAAAAGTCAATTTACCATCCATGTAGTCCGCATCTACGAGCGGTGCGCGATGACGAATACGGGCTTGTATATGGCGCCCATCATCGCCGTGACGCAAGATAACATCTTTGAGTTTAACATCTTTCGCCCAGAGCCTGAGCGAATTAAGATTCCGAGAAGCGTAAATAATATTATTCTCCATATCTTTTTTGACCACATAATAAGGCAAGCCAGCCTTGACGTTTAAGCCATGACGTTGACCAAGCGTATAGAAGATAGCGCCGTCATGTATACCCAGCTCAGCACCGGTGTCGTAATCGAGGATTTTGCCCGGTTTAGTCTCGACAAATTCTGCCAAAAAATCCTTCATGTTTGCCTCTCCGACAAAACAAACACCCATTGATTCAGCCTTATGCGCTACGCTGAGTCCGATTTTTTCCGCCAGAGCTTTAACCTCTGGTTTTTTCATGCCACCGACTGGGAAAATGGTTTTTGCAATAGCTTCTTCGGTAATACGATAGAGAAAGTAAGTTTGGTCTTTATTTTCGTCGACCGCCTTCAATAGAGCTGAGCCATCTGTGCGTGCATAGTGTCCCGTCGCAATCATATCGGCGCCTTGCCCAAAGGCAGTATCGGCGAACAGTTTAAACTTAATCTCTTGATTGCACGTAATATCTGGATTAGGCGTGTTGCCCCGCCGATATTCGGCTAACATATAATCGACGACTTTTTGCTTGTATTCGGATTCAAAATCAAATACGCGAAAATCAAGACCAAGTTTAACTGCGACACGCTTAGCGTCAGCTAGGTCTTCCGCCCAAGGGCATTTCATGCCGGGAAGATTCTTACTCCAGTTTTTCATATAAACACCGGTAACTTCATATCCCTGCTCGCGCAAAAGATAAGCCGACACGGCGGAATCAACCCCGCCAGACATACCTAAGAAGACTTTCATTATCTATATTATATCATCAAATCTAAAAAAGTCATCTCGTCACAATCGATGCGTTTATGGTAAAATTTTAGTAAGACAGTTTTTAATTGGAGGTGGCGTGTTCTATCCGAACAGGCAAGTCTTGGGAGACCAGCTTGCGGAAAAACTAACACAATTTAAAGACACCGATTCAATCGTTTTTTGCTTGAAAAAAAGTTCCCTTCTTTCGTGCATTGAGTTGGCTGCCAATCTACATGCCTATATCTACATTATGCAGTATGCCGAAATTCAAGATCCGTTTGATATTACGCGCGTGTTAGGCGCCGTGACCCAGAAGGGGGATTTTGTCTTGAATCCAGAAATTTCCCGAGGCGAATACGAGTATATCGCCATGGACTTCATGAGTGTAATCGAGGAACGCAAGCGTGATGCTTTCTCTGCCCTCAATGCACAACCGGACCCAAATCCGTCTTTTGATATGAATGCGTTTAATAACCGCAACGTGCTGCTATTCGCCGATATTCTTTCTACGCAATTCCAGATTCAGGTTGCATTGAATATTTTAAAATCATATAAACCAGCACTTATTACAGGCGTTTGCGGCAATATTACGACAGATATTTCCGATAAATTCACCATCGAGACCGACGGCGTAACATATATGGATATTTTACCGAACACATCTTTTGAAGACGATCACTATTTCGATCAACCGGACACTCTCAGCGAAGAAGATAAAATTAAAATGGCAAATAATATTAGCCTATACTGGGCATAAAAGGAGACCAAATGGACCAACAAAACAACCAAAACATACTTGCCGACAATGAGCTCGTCGATGCAAAAAATACAATCGAACGGATTACGAGTGCCTACCAGAAAAAAGTTGTAGGCCAGGACGAATTACGTCTTTCAATGTTAGTAGCATTAATTGCAAATGGCCACGTCTTGCTAGAATCTGTACCAGGTCTCGCTAAGACACTCGCTGCAAAAACGATTGCCGAAGCCGCTAACGGTAGCTTCAGTCGCATTCAGTGCACGCCAGACCTTCTTCCGAGCGATATTATTGGCACCCAGATTTACAACTACAATACTGGTTCGTTTGAAACTAAAGTTGGTCCGGTTCACGCGAACTTCATCTTGCTTGATGAAATTAACCGTTCAAGCGCAAAAACTCAGTCCGCTATGCTCGAGGCGATGCAAGAGCGTCAAGTATCTGTCGGCGGGGTGATGTACAAGATGCCAGACCCATTTATCGTCTTAGCAACCCAAAACCCAATTGAACAGGAAGGCACCTACGAGCTGCCAGAAGCTCAGCTCGACCGTTTCTTGCTCAAGGAAATCGTAAGTTATCCAAGCCGTGACGAAGAATTACAAATCCTAAACTCCACTCTTAGTGGCGTAATATCTGCTCCGCTTACAGATGCGGAAAAAGTCGATGTGACTAGCATACAAAAACTGCAAAAATATGCGGAACGCGTAGTAGTCGATGATTCAATTAAGAATTACATCATCAATGTCATTACTGCAACCCGTAACCCACGCGAGTTAATTGACGCAAGTCTGGCCCGCTATGTTGAGTATGGCGTTAGTCCACGCGGCGGCATTGCCCTCATGAAAATTGCCCAGGCGTTGGCAATTATCGAAGGTCGCGGTTACGTTACCCCAGACGACATAAAGAGGCTTCGCTACGCAGCGCTACGCCATCGTATTATCTTAAACTTCGAGGCAGCCGCCGATGAGGTTCACCCGGAAGCGATTATTGACGCAATCTTTGCAAAAATTCAAACCCCATAATTAGTAAACAAAACAATAAAGGAATCATTCAAAATCTAAAATGGCAAGTTATCTAGTTAAAGTGCGCAAGAAGATGGATATCCATTCCATGCATCGTGTACGCAACGTCCTGACTGGCAACTACGGTTCCGTATTTAAAGGTCGTAGTATGGATTTTGATGATTTGCGCGAATATAGCTACGGTGACGATATAAAAGATATCGACTGGAAAGCAACCGCTCGCTCACGTAGTGTCATGATTCGTCGCTACATTGCCGTGCGCAAACATAATATTTTAATTGTGGCAGATAATGGCAATTCGATGGCGGCACTCGCTCCGAGTGGCGAACCGAAAGGTGAAGTGGCAACTTTTTGCGCTGGCGTCATGGCTTATATTGCCCAACATCATGGCGATTTAGTCGGGATGGTTTATGGTAATCATGGCGGAAATACGCGTTATGCCATGAAGGAAGATACGGCATATTTAGAGATTTTTCTTGGTCGCTACGCACATTCAATTAAGTTAGACAGTCCAGGTAGTGATATTAATTCTCTACTTACCTACATCATGAAAGGTTACCGCGAACGTCTCTTTATTGTCGTAATTACCGATCCGGATAGCGCAGAAACCATCGATAGCGAAATAATTCGCAAGCTTAATGCGCGCCACGAGCAAATGTTCATAATGGTCGAAGATTCGCCGATGACGAACGAGATATTACGCGATAAAGATGTGCGCGACGTTGAAGGAAAAGTGCGCCTGCCACAGTTTTATCGTAAAGACAAGAAACTCGCAAAGGCTGAAAAGAATTATCGTGAAGCACAAAAGGTGAAAATCAAGAAAGCATTGCGCCATTTCCGTATTGCCAGTACTTTTATAGACAGTTCCGATCACGCCATTTCTGCGATTGTTAAAATGTTGGAGGAGCAAAAACATGCGCGACGTAAGTGAATATATGTATGGTCCATTTTATTACAGTCTTGCTTGGCTTTTTGTGGGCATTCTCTTCTTGCTACTGGCAGTAGCGGTTATAGCATTAATTTTTCATTTAACTCGCAAAAAAGAAATTAAGACGATTGCTAATTTAAAGCCACAGGCGCCAAAAACAATTGACATCGAAGCATTGAAAGCGAAATATCTAGCTATGGTTGATGAGGTTGAGGAGCAATTTAACACACGCAAAACGAAAGCCTCCGTCGCGCATCAGCAATTGAGCTTAATCGTGCGTCTTTTCTATTACGAAGCGCTCGGCTTCCATGCTGACGTATTGACATTAAATGATTTAAAAAAATCGCGCTACGAACATTTAACTCAAGTAATTGAGCGATATTATCCAGACGAGTTTGACGGACTTGAAAAAGGCTCGGTAGCCAATTCCGCCAATATGGCACGTGAGCTAATTAAGGAGCAGCACGCATGAAATACGCTTGGTTATTCATCCTACCACTTTTCGCATTAGTAGCAATCATTACCTATTCGATTTTTCGTTTTCGCACTAAACAGCGTAAAACTAAAAAAGCCGTAATGATAGCGCATAGCAAACGTATAAAAGCTTTACCGGAATATGAAAAAGCAAGAAGGAAATACCGCTTCTTATTGGTCTTGGTCGCCATCTGTTTCGTCGTGTCTATGGTTTCGATTACGATTTCTGCATCGCGGCCAATTTCAGTAAACGTCATCGAGCCGGACTACGAAACGCGAGATATTATGCTCTGTATCGATGTGAGCGGCTCACAATCGGCGGCAATGTTAGATGTGCTTTCTTATTTTAGTAATACATTATCGAAGTTACAAGGTCAGCGCATAGGGATTGGCGTTTTTGCGAGTAAAGCTGCAATTGTTTCACCGTTAACTAACGACTATGACGCGCTTGAATTGGTTTTTAAAGATGTCTTAAGTACATACGCATCCACACCTTACAACCCTTTCAAGCTTGATGTTGGAGGCTCATCAGCAATCGGTGATGGCATTATCAATTGCGCTTCCGCCTTCGACAAGTTAACCGAAGATGGTCGTGCGCAGTCAATTATTGTGGCGACCGATAACTATCAAAATGACGGAGTAGCCACTATAAAACAAGCCGGCAACTATCTAGCTAAGTACGGCATAGTGCTTTATGGTATCGATACGGTCAAAGAGCAGGATTATGCGGCAACTAGAAATGAACGCATTGTTGATTTTCGCCAAGCCGTAAAGGCGACTGGAGGTTTATATTATAATTTGCCAGCTCAAGGAATTAATGGCACACAGGCAGCAAGCGACATTATGAAGCAAGAAGCCGCAAAACATGACGGTGTAGCTCAATTCGTACAAATGGATTCCCCAAGGATTTCTACCGTGGTAGCACTATGCTCTATTGTCGTAATGTTATTTATTGTATGGAGATTGAAGCTATGATAATAAAACCAATTTTGCCATTATATGTGCTGATTCCTTTAGCTATATTTACTCTAGTAGTCGGAATAATGTGCGTCATCAGGAAAAAGTATCGCAACCTTGCGAGTTTGCGCAGGATTTTACTAATCGTGTTTTTATTATTAACGCTTTTACGCCCGTCGCTAATTGGCGGCGAGTCCGAGCAGGCAAGCGTGAATGCAACTCTATTCTTTATAATAGATAATACAAATAGCATGGCAGTCAAAGATGCGTCTAAACAGACACGCCTAAACGCATTAAAGGCGGATGCCGAAAAGATAATTACGACTTTTCCTGGCGCCCATTATTCCGTTTACGTACAGGACGGTGTAACTTATAATCTTACGCCGGTGACAACGGATACAAATGCTGTTGTATCTAGCATTCGGTCTTTGAGGACTAAAAACACTTCATATGCTTCACCGACCGATTTGAATGATTTGCTAGCCTATGCAGACGCGGGAATTAGCAAATATGCTAAATCTCATTCAGACTCACGGAATATAGTGATTTTTATGTCTGACGGGGAGAATACTAAAAATGAAAAAGCAGTGGCTGACGATGGCTTGTTTAAAGATGCCAGCACGGGTATCGTAATCGGTTACGGAACAAGCGCGGGTGAAAAAATACCGTGGGTTAGTAATAGTACTACCGAAAACGGAGAGGAGTCATACTTAACTTGTCCAGGCGGTAGTTATTGTACATCAAAAATAAACGAAGACTATTTGAAGCAAGTTGCGGAAAAAAATAATTTTGAATATATGCGCAGTGATGGAGAAATCGATTCTTCATTAGCCGAAGAACTAAAGAAAGCTGTAAGCACAAAAGTTGACATAAACTATTCGAAAAAAATCAAATCATATATCGAATTGTATTGGATATTCGCATTGTTTGTATTAGCATTATTACTATGGGAATTCTATAGTTGCTTTGGCGCAGTTTTATCGGAATATGAGGTGGACAAAAAATGATTAATTTAGACCCAGCACTATTAGATCAAGACAAAATCCGAAAAGAAAAGCGTAAGGCACTCTTGAAGCGTTATTCTCTGCCGATTCTATTATTAATGATTATTTCTTTCTTCTTCCTTTCGGCTTGGCTATATAACCTTGTCTATTTCATTGTTTATAGTAATAAAAATTACCCAATAGCAGAAGGTTTTACAGAAACTCGTTTTGTCATGAATGTTCTAGAGCCCTATATTGCCGACTACAACCAAGGCACAGCAAGATTAATGATGGGCGAATATACAAGAGCCGAAAGTAGCTTTACGGAGAGCTTACAAAAATCACCACCTCAAGCAAAACTATGTAAGATTTACGTCAATCTATCGTTGAGTATCGAGCTTCAAGGCGATACGGCTTTGCAAGGAAGTGATTATAATAAAGCGCTCGAAGCATACAATAGGGCGGAGAGCGTATTATATAGCAACGGCTGCGCAGCTAAGGGGTCGAATTCGAACGGCAAAGACAGTAAGGCGGAAGCAGCGAAAGAGCGTATTAATGATAAGCGCAGTGACGCTACTGACAAAATGAATAACAATAAAGACGCCGACGAAGACTATGACGATACTCCCGAAAAGAAACAGATTAGCGATGACGATTTGAAAAAAATAAACAAGGGGGTAATGAATCCTGGGGAAATACACGACAGGACTAGCGTAAATCCGTACACTTTGTGTTGGTCAAGCAATGGCGATAAGTGTTGGTAGTAAGACTATTTAGCTAAACGGGATAATTCAGCCTCTACGACTTCGTGAATCGCTTGATTTGCCGCCTCGATAGCTGCTTCATCAGTACCCTCCCCCATCGTAATGCGTAGTGAACCAGAAATTTCAGAATCGGAAAGACCGATTGCAACTAGGGTTGGGGATTTAATTCCTTTACTCGCCGCACAGGCAGCGCCCGTTGATAGATAAACTTCTTTATCCTCCAATGCATAAATTAGGCGCTCAGCATCAAGGCCTGGCAAGGAAATTGGCAGAAAGCTAGCTAGCTGGACTTTTTCTTTGCCTAAGAAACGGATATTTGGTAAATCCGAAAGACTATTACGAAATTTACACTTCAGTTCCTGAAGTCGTTTGCGCTCACTATTCAAATGTTTCTCAGCCTCCGTAATCGCCGTAGCAAAGGCGATAGTGGCGGGGACGTTTTCCGTACCGCTCCGTAAACCCATTTCTTGTCCGCCGCCGACTGCAAGTGGTCGAAGTTTAACATTGCGCCCGACATAGAGGGCGCCAATTCCTTTAGGTCCGTAGACTTTTGCCGCATTAAGTGTCAGCAAATCTACGCCAAGGCGATTTAGCTTCACCTCTATTAGACCGAGACCTTGAGAAGCGTCAGTATGAAAATAAAGCGGCATCGTTTCGCCAGCAAAAGCTCGGCGCTGACGTTCTTCATTTATAATGCGAGCTAAATCTGATATTGGCTGAATTGTGCCAAGTTCGGACGATACAAGGCAAATTGATACAAATTGTGTCTTAGGCGTTAGTTTAGCTTTAAAATCTTCAAGATCCACACGACCATATTGATTGACTTCGATAACTTGATAATTCCCTGCTCTTTTGGCATTTTCTAGAACGGCAGGATGTTCAGTGGCAGAAATCAGAACTTCGGCATCGGAATTAGTAGAAATAATAGAAAAAGCCAGGTTGATAGACTCCGTCGCGCCGGAAGTTATGACCAAATCCGCCCCCTTCGCGCCTATTACGTGCGCGATATCGTCCTTCGCTTTTTCATAAGCGCGTCGCACATGTACGGCCGGCAAATAGGCGGCGGAAGGATTGAAAAATTCTTCGCTAAAATATGGCAACATAGCCTTTAACGCTTTCTCGGAAAGCGGAGTTGCTGCGGCGTAGTCTAGATAGATCATGCCTTTATTTTATCACGACGCCACATTTCCGAGGGAAAAGTCAAGTAGGTAACAGACATAAGGTTTAGTTATTATAAATACGAGTCTTGATTAGCCTTAGATAAGCTTTAGTAGCGTTGCGGAAATTTTCTAGCTCTTCCCCAGTGACCTTGTGATAACTATCATTCTTGCCGACCTGTTTATACACGCCGTTTTCGCGTACTTCATAGCGAATCATTAAACCGTCTTCATACCAAAGCCAAACATTTTTCTTCAAGCAAAAGAATTCGCGCGCATGACCACGTTTTACCTCACCAAAAAGCGTACGCCCAAGTGCGGATTCGGCGTTAATTAAATCACGTTCAACCGATTTGCGACGCGCTTCTTCGTTTGGGCGCGCAGTGGTTGATCGAATTGATTTTAATAGACGTTGTTTAAGATTTTGTTTCGACATTCGAGTACCTCATCAGATACAGCACTTAGTTCTTTATAGAGCATCTTATCATCATAAGAGGCTTTTGCGGAGTATTGTATGGGCACAAAAGACGAAGCTTCAACGGCCTGAACTGGCGTAGTTTGTGCTGCAGAAACAGCCGGCGAAGGAATAGGATTGGCGGATGTCGGATTAGCGACAGGCGCTACGACTTGCTGCTTCTTTTGTTCTGCCTCTTCGACGGCAGCCTTTATTGCGCTCGAAACAGGAATATGAAATGCGGAATCGACATTTGTGTTTTCGTACATAATCAGCCTCCTTAGATTTTAAATAGCTTTTCGACATTCGCCGTAGTAATTGCGGCAACTTGATCGAAGGCTACTTGATAATATTCTGCTGCCCAGTCAGCTATGTTTTTTACATAGCCCGGTTTATTAATTGTACCACGAAATGGCTTTGGTGTCAAGAAGGGGGCATCAGTTTCTAAGATTATCCTTTCCAGAGGTGGGTGCGGAATCTGCGCAAAGGTCGAAAGCCCATTTACGCCGAAGAAAAAGCCCTTGGCTATGCCTTTTTCGAGGTTTTCTTCGCTATCTGAATATGAGTGCAAAACAGAGGTAGGAAGGTGAAAATTATCAAAAATTGGCCAAAAATCATCAAAAGCGTCTCGAATATGAAAACTAACCGGTAATTGCATATCTTGCGCAATTTGTAACATATTTTCTAATAAATATGCCTGCCAATCGCGATTATAACCGTCAAAATGATAATCGAGCCCAATTTCGCCGATGGCTACCAGTTTTTCGCTCTTTAGAACGTTATTTTTGGCTTTTTTGAGGTCCGATTCAAGTTTTGCTTTATTGCCATCATAATCGTTCGGATGATAGCCATAAGTCCACCAAACCTCTTTATGCTGGAGGGCAAATTTGCAGGCAACTTCGGAATCTTTCGGATCAGTACCAATGACAATACATTTATCCACTCCATTTTTATGCGCGTGTTGGAGAATCTCATCTGGCGCGAGCTCGAAATATCCTTTATTGTGGATATGACAGTGCGAATCGACTAGCATTTTAATTAGCCGCGCGGTGGCTCTCCCTCTGGGTCGTCAAGGAGTTTTTTGCTCTTAATCTCATAGCGGCGACCATTTACTGGGGAAACAAAGTAATCTTCACTGAGCAAATTTACGAACATATTCAGATCTTTGTCGTCCATGATAATAATCTTACCCTGATCGTCAGTCATAAGTTCGAGCTGCATTTCGTCCGCGTAATCAAGAAGTTGATCTTGTTTCATCTCGCCAATTTCAACCGCTTGCAGTTTCTTTACTAATGGCTTCTTGTCTTCGAGCAAAGCGTTGAGTGTCAACCCCTCTGGAAAGCTAAGACTATAAGCGTCCTGCAATTCCTTTGCTTTTTGCTCAGAAATGACTTGCTGCTTATAGTCATACTGGAACAATTTTTCAAATTTAGACTGATTAAAGATAACAATATTACCGTCAATGATAGCTGTTTCGTTGCCTTCTGGAACCTTGATGGCAACATCGGCAGTAAGTGGCTCAAAACTTTCACCATTGAGCTCCCAACTTAATTTACCCTTGAGCGCAGAGCTGGCGGCTAGACCTTTGGCAATATAGAAAGTCTTTTGACCTTCATCGCCAGGGTAAGTAAACTTGGCAACAATACCTTTAATACGCTTAAACTCATATTCGTTATCAGTAAAGAAAGCAATGTCTTTATATTCATTTTCAATGAGATGAATGAGCGTCTCGGCGCGACCGACCTTATCTAGATTAATGCGATAAATAACCTTATCTTCACCGTCGGATAGTTCGTATTCGCGACATTCAAGGCCTTTATCGGCCTCTTTAATGACATATTCGACCGCTTCCAACATAAACATGGAGCGAATTGTCTGCATCAAAACATCGCTATAGCGCACCTTGTATGGGGTATAGTTTTTATTAAATAAGAATAATTCTACCGAAATGTTATTTTTTACTTCATCGACGGAGTTTGCCCACTGAAATACGTCAAATTCTGGTTGTTCCATTTTGCCTCCTTTTACTTACCTAGTATAACAAATTATTCTTTGAGTGCTGCTTCGAGTTGTGGATCGATTTCCTTGTTAATTTGGTCAAAAGTACGTTCAACTTCTTTATCCGGCTTAATGCCTTCGCCGTCAATATTCTTGCCTTTTGGTGTGTACCATTTCGCAACCGTGACGCGTAATGTTTCGCCGCCACCGATTTTCTCGAGCGCCTGCACGCTTCCTTTGCCGTAAGTCTTCTCTCCAACAAGTTTAGCTAAACCATAATCTCTGAGGGCGCCAGCTACAATTTCAGATGCCGATGCGGTAGAGCCATTGATTAAAACAATGGTTTTCATATCTTTTAATATTGTTTTGCCGGTTTGAGCATTAATTTTTTCGTTATAAAGATTATTTTGTGATTTTTGCTCAACAATTAATTTGCCACCATCAACCCAAAGCGATGCGACCTCCTTAGCAGCCGAAACATAACCACCGCCATTACCACGTAAATCGATAATAACTTTTTTAACTTTTTTATCGACGGCTTCTTGAGCTTTTTCGCGTGCAAGTTTTCCGGTATCACTATCGAAGCGAGTAATGGTAATGATAGCCGTATCATCCTTATAGTCCGAATAGACGCTAACGTTATTAATTGTTTCGCGCGTAAGTTCAAAGGATTTTTCCTCATTATTACGGACGACCGTAAGTTTTACTTTCGTACCGGCAGCGCCGCGAAGTTTTTTAGCAATATCCTCAACTTTAAGCATACTAATATCTTGATCGTCGGCTTTGTATATAATATCGCCCGCGAGTACGCCAGCTTTGCGCGCAGGATTGTCTGGCGTAGTACGCAATACTTTTACTACACCATCGCGTTCGCCAATTTCAACACCAATACCGGCACCAACGTCACCCTCGAGTTCTTTGTCAAATTCCTCGGTTTCTTCTTTAGTTAAATAATAAGTGTATTTATCATTAGCACCATTTACGAGACCGCGCTTGGCTTCTTCGAGAATTTTCTTCTTATCAAGATTACCATTAAAATTAACCGATAGCTCTTTATAGAGATCGTTTAATGAGCTGAAATCGATTTCTTGAGCAGTTTTGCTGCCAAGCGCTACGTTGACAGAATTACTAATTCGGTTAAAGTTCGCCCCGACAATTACGCCAATCGCCATCGTAATAAACGCGACGATAATCATAGTGGATAGATTTACTTTTTTCTCTGCCATTGGCGCCGCATCATAAAGAGAGCGCGTAGGGTTGGATTGATTCGCAGTTTTATTAGCCATAAGAATATTTTAGCACAATATACTACTTGAAGTAGATATAGACGTAGGCGCCTTGATCAACCCATTGTTCGGAGTATTGACCCATCACCCAGTTCGTAGCTTCATTGGCGGCGTTATATTGCGAGATATAAACACGATTGCCGCTAACTGCTTCTACCCAGACGGCGTGCCCATAAGGACCACTTTGAGAAATGCCAACCGATTTAGCGCGCGGGACACTACTGACCGTGTAGCCAGCAGCACGAGCATTTGCCGGCCATTGAGAAGCATTGCCGCGGCCGCCCCAATATGGCATATAGCCATAAGTCTGAAATACTTTCCAGGCAGCATAACTCACACACTCGCAAATATACATACCCCATTGATCGGCATACTGTGTACCATTCAGACTTGCAGCTGGGCACTGACCGCTATACGGATAGCTGCCTTTGCTCGGATCGCCAGACGTTTCACCGGATGCACTATATTGTTTAGCTAACTCTTGCAAGATAGCTTGCTGCTGCGCTTCAAGTTCCTTACGCTCTTTCGAGGCACTGCTCTTTAAGCTGTTGTATTTACTTTCATTATTGCGTGTTTCGGCTAGTAATTCTTGCTGTTGCTTTTCCGTAGCAGCAAGTTGTTGCTTTTGCGCATCAAGGTCAGCCAAGATTTGCTCGGCACGTTTCTTTTTCTGAATCAAACTTTCTTTCAGTGCTTTATTCTCCTCAACGATCTCGCCAAGAGTGTCCGAAATACTACTAAGTTGTGCTTCCTCGTTTACAAAAGACGAGAAGCTTTCCGACGATGCGATACGTTCAATAGTGGAAACGCCGTCATTGTAATAGTACTGCGCAATAACGTATCCAATTATTTCATAGTTATCATTAATGCGTTTTTGAACTGCCTCAATTTCTAAGACAATTTGATCATGCTCGGCCTGTTTTAGTTCGATCTGCTTTTTTAATTTGTCTTGCTGATTTTGTAGAATAGCAATCTGCTTAGATATCGAGTCGGCTTGCCTCGCAAGTTCGTTAGCCTCTTTTTCGTATGCATTAATCTGATCGGTTAATTCGGTAATTTTCGAATTAACGGAATTGAGATCATTTTTAAGCTTACCTGCATCGATTGCTAAAGCTGGAATTGAGGTAAAACTAGTAAGGAGAATCGCCGCAGCGACTGTCAAGTAGGATATGTTGCGCCAGATTTTCATAATTGGTACTATAGCATAAGCAAAAAGACTTGGCAAGTAGCCAAGTCCTTAGTTTTCATCTTGTTTATTTCTGTTTCAGATATTTCTTGGTCGCCAGTAGTGCAGAAACGATACCGATGACAGTGCCTACTACTATTAATGCCGCCACAATACAGTACCAATATCGTACCATTAAGTCATAGGTTGAGTCTAGCATACCATCAAACTGGCCGCGAATGCCATAAACCGTAGCGTAGATTGCGATTGATGCGACGATAGCTGCCACGATACCATAAATACTAGCTTCAACGACGAATGGACCAACTATAAACCAGCGACTAGCACCAACGAGGCGCATCATATAGATTTCTTCCTTGCGGTTAAAGATAGCCATGCGAATAGTATTGAGGACTACTAAAATTGCAATTACAGCAAATACTGCCGCTGCCGATAAGCCTACAATTTGGACTTTATTCATAATGTCAGCAATATTTTTAATCGTTTGGCGATGGCTGGAGGCATAGGTAGGCTTCTTCGTTTCGTCTAGTAATTCTTGAATAGATTCGGTTTCATTCACGAATTTTTCAAGCGCATCGGTCTCATTGAGGTCATTCATTTTCACATTAAGCGTCCAGGCAATCTTATTTGGAGCCTCGTGCATGGTCTTAATTAAATCTTCATCGGTAATATTGAATTCGCTAATAATTTTGTCGTTAATCTTCTTGTTAGCTTCTTCTGGCGATAGAATGGTAACCTCGGAAACGCCTTCGAGATTTTTAATCTTCATTGCAGTATCGACAACCTGAGCGTTGGTGGCGCCCTGCTTTAAGTAGATGGAGATATCAACCTGATTGCGTATTTGTGAGATTGCCGAATCCATTGCTTTTGCGGCAATTAAGGTCGCGGAAAGCACAACGAGTGTTACCACCATAATTGCGATAGCAGCTACACTAAGCCAAGTATTGCGAACAAAGCTCTTGGCGCCATATTTAATAACGCGATGACCGTTGCGCAAATGATGACGGCGAGTTTTAGCAATACGTTTGAGGCGCTCCTTACTGATTGCGGCGGTCTTTTTAGCTTCCGCCTTCTCTTGTGGAGTTTTTCTAACGGCGGTCATATTATATCACTCTCCTTCTAGGTGCTGGTTTTGCTTGTGGTTGCTGCGGTACGACAGGTTGTGTCTGCGCAGTACTTTGCGGAACTGGTCGAGTATTGGTGGCGCGACGAATTTCCTCGGCAGTCGGCGCCGTACGCTGCGTGGTAGCGAGTGGGCGTTTGACGATACGCGTACGCACAGCGTCAAGGTCATAATGACCATCATTCTTTTGGTCGCCAATCATCTTGCCGTTGCGAATCGTAATGACGCGCTTGCGCAATTGATTTACGATTTGCTCATCATGAGTAGTAATCAAAATAGTCGTACCGAAATTATTAATTTCTTCAAGTAAACGGACGATCCCCCAAGACGTTTCTGGGTCAAGGTTACCAGTAGGCTCGTCGGCAATAAGAATTTTCGGCTGGCGCGCCATTGAACGCGCAATCGCTACGCGTTGGCGCTCACCGCCAGACAGTTCAGATGGGAACTTATGACCTTTATCCGCTAAACCAACCAGTTCAAGAACCTTTGGTACGGTACGCTTAATCTCAGCATTTGAGACACCAACAATTTCAAGTGCAAATGCAACATTTTCGTAGACAGTACGATTTGGTAAAAGCTTAAAATCCTGAAAAACAACACCAATACGGCGACGAAGATGCGGGATGTGGCGCTTCTTGAGATAATCATAATCGATACCGCCAACCATAATTTTGCCAGACGTAGGCTTTTCTTCGCGAGTTAGCATCTTAATTAAAGTCGACTTACCGGCGCCAGAACGACCGACTAAAAATACGAATTCCTTTGGCTTAACAGACAAAGAAACATGATCAAGCGCAGGTACTTTATCGCCGGGATACAACTTGACGACATCATCGAGCAATATCATGGTTCTATCGTAACATAAGCGCTATTAATTGTCCAAGAATGACTCTATGAAATTATCAATTTTACCATCTAGAACTGCGTCAGCGTCAGTCTCTTCATATTTAGTGCGCGTATCTTTTACGAGCTTATACGGGTGTAAGACATAATTGCGGATTTGCTGCCCCCAACTTGCCGATTCGCCAGCGCGAAGCTTATCGACCGATTCAGCATTCTGATCCTGCATCATTTGCTGCAATTTGCCGCGAAGAATTTCCATGGCCTTCTCTTTGTTTTGCAACTGGCTACGCTCATTTTGAATAGCGACAACAGTATTGGTTGGAATATGCGTAATGCGCACGGCGGAATTTGTCGTATTTACCGACTGGCCACCATGTCCGCCAGAGTGATAGACATCAATACGTAAATCTTTTGGATCAATTTGCACTTCTGAATCATCGCGTATAACAGGTAAAACTTCTACGAGCGCGAACGATGTCTGTCGAAGATGGTCAGCATTAAATGGACTAAGACGCACGAGGCGATGTGCGCCATGCTCGGATTTGAGTTTACCATACATATTCGGTCCAGACATTTCCATCACGCAAGTTTTAATACCCGCCTCCTCCCCCACGACACGGTCTAAGATTTGTACTTTAACTTTATTACGCTCCGCCCAGCGCAAATACATGCGTTCAAGCATACTAGACCAATCCATTGCTTCAGTGCCGCCAGTGCCGGCCGTAATGCGCAAAATCGCATCATTATGGTCATATTTTCCCGTAAAACGTAAAGCCTGGCGTAATTCGGCAAGATTATTCTCCATCGCATCGAGTTGGTCTGAAAACTCATCCGCAAGAGAGTCATCGCCGAGTTCCATTAATTCAGAAATATCCTTGATTTGCGTCTTTAATAATTGCCAAGGGTCAAGTTCGTCGTGTAAATTTGCAAGTTGAGTAGTTTTCGCGCGGGCATCATCGGGGTTATTCCAGATTTCCGGAACGGCAACTTCTTCTTCAAGCGCTTGCATATCGGCAAGTTTTTGATCAATATTAAGTTTTTGCCAAGTCGCATCAAAATCAGACTTCAAGACATTAAGCCGTTTCTGTAGGTTGAACATATCTATCATTATAGCGTAAGACCGTAGCTTTCGTTGATTAAAGATTTTATCAGATTTACGTCCGCATGGTTGTTTAATAAAATCGTAATCCAATGCTTTTTATTCATATGATAAGCCGGATAAAGTTGACCTCGCCTATCTTGAAGTAGCAATTGAATAAAATCTGGGTCGAGTTTCACATTGACAATGTCTATCAGCTCATCATTGTTGCGACCAAGCTTTCGACTCGATATGCGCATAATAATACCAAACCATTTCTTTGTATTGGAGTGGCGTAAAACGGCAGTTATCCTATCGCCTTCCCAAAGATATTCTGGCATTACGCCATATTCTTCACGGACATATTGCTCAACCTGCTTACGATTCATTTGGGTAACTCAAAAAGTGGCAGTTTAGTAATGTCATAATCGGCAATTTTTGTACGACGCAGTTCGGTCGTATAAGCGCCGCAACCAAGTTTTCGACCAATGTCTTCTGCCAAAGTGCGAATATAAGTACCGCTACCAACATGGGCGCGAATTTTGAGAAGTGGTGTTTCATAACTAATAATGTTAATTGAATATATTTGCACTTTGCGAGTTGGCATTTCTACAATTTTACCGGCGCGTGCGAGCTTATAGGCGCGTTGACCATTTACTTTTATCGCCGAAAATGCGGGCGGACGCTGCTCGATTTCACCAACAAATTCCGATAGCACAGCCTCAATTTGCGCCCGTGAAATATTTGGTTTTTCTTGCGCAATCGTAATATCCCCCTCTGGATCACCCGTACTTGAAGTAGCGCCGAGCCGGATTGTAGCTTCGTAAACTTTATCAAGCTTCGTGAGCTCTGGTGCTTTTTTCGTAGCTTTACCAGCTAATAATATTAATAATCCAGTCGCAAAAGGATCAAGCGTGCCGGTGTGGCCAACTTTAACTTTATGCCCAACTTGTTCGGACAAAATTCGGCGCACACGAGCAACGGCGCCGAAGCTACTCATGCCGGTCGGTTTATCAACAAAAATGATTTGCTCCATGCTTACATTATATCAGTGGATATCTGTTATACTTAAAATATGGAACGCGAACCGAATCATTCTGAAAAACAAAAAGCAAAATGGGAAGAACTTGCAGAGGGGCCTAGTCCTGCAGAATTATCAGTCGATACGGCTGAGCAGGTCGACATCGAAAGTAGTGTTAAAGATGGCGAAGAAATAGCATCGCCAGAGTGGGTACACAAATTCCTAGAACGCTTTTGGGAGCAAAATAAAGCCGAAGCGCCAGGCTACGCCGAGCAAGAGGCGGACAGCATTAAGGTTCTTGATAAGCAATTCATTGAACGTCGCCAAGTCATCAAGGCAGAAGGTGGCGAAATGAGCGAGAAGGAGTTCCTAGTTTGGGAACGAGATTATTCAGAAAGTTGGAAGCGCCTACAAGGACATTTGCGCGACGGCGAACTGTATTCAATGGAAGACGAAGCGGATGTTGAAAGTGCCATGTTCTTCACGAAGGATGAGGCAACGTTGCATGAAACGATTGAGGCGCAAGCGGGCGCATATTATCGCGACCGTGCTAGAGCGCTACGCGAAGCAATCAGAGCGAGCGATGATCCGCATAAAAAGGAAGATGAGGACGTCTTGTACGGCTTCTTTGCAGCGGTCAGTCGACATCTCGACTACAAATATATGACACCAGAAGATATTCGTTTGGATTACGGCAAAGATTATCACGAATACGATCAAGACCGTACTTTCGCGCATAACAATGCAATTAAACAATTAAATAAACTGAATGATTTAGCACGTAAATACGAGACGACACCATTCACGCCAAGGCAATTTTGGACTAGCGAAAAGAAGGATCAAACTCCAGCTGTCTCGAAGCGAATGCGTTACGATCGTGACGTAGTAGAAGAATATTACGCAATTGCTTTTAGCGATGAAGTCGCAAAACGGGACCGTCTTTTGGCACGCGCCCTACGCGGCTACTAACTCCTCTCAATACCTTTGCAACACATTAGCGGAGTTCTAAGCCGTATACCTAAATGTAAGCGTTTCGTATTGTAATAGTCAAGATAGCGGCTGACGCGTTGCTGAGTTTTTAAAATGGATTCTTTATCTG
>CAMJKD010000009.1 GCA_946406315.1 uncultured Candidatus Saccharibacteria bacterium | reverse complement strand
TGGAAAATATTCCACCAGACACTAATTAACTCCTATATATTGCATTAGTTAATACAGCAAATGCTTTATATGCATACCAGTACCTCCCAAATGGTACTAATTATATGATAGCGTACTTTAAAAGTAAGCACAAGCTTCATGCCGCTAATATATTGCAGCAATTAATCGACGGAAAAATAAAGAATAAAGATATTCATCTTCACTCAAGTCTGAGGTGGTTCAAATATATAAAACCGAATATAAGGGTTGGAATTTTAGTCATTTCAATGAATTTTTAGAATACGAGCATAACAAACGTGTAAGCTAATCTTTCATTTACGAAACTTTTCATGGAACAAAAGGGGTGACATTTTTACGAAACATTGACAGTTTAACGGATTAAGTATTATCTATTTTGATTAAAAAGTGGTATTTTGTCACTTTGACACAAGCGTTTTTGCCTAGTGGAAATTGCTTCCCCGCTTGATATGTCCTGATCGCATCAATAATACGGGACATTTGTGGACGAGTCTGAGAGATTGAGCGTTTTCGCAGTAATTCACGTAATAGCTCAATTGCCACTTCTTCGTCAATTTTCCGAAAAAGTTCACGCGAGATATATTTTTCTTCATTAGGCGTTAGGGTGCCGATTATTTGATTAATTTCTGCGCCCGTTTCGCATTGTCGTTGATATAAATAATCAAGTCTTTTTCTCTGCTCATCATTCAAAAAGCGTAAACGCTCGCGCACACGATTGCGCAAGTACACATCTTCAGTATTAGTTTGGTCTTGACGGAATGATAGTCGATTTTTAGCGGCGTATAGATAGATGTCTCTTTTGCTCCAACTTAATAAAGGGCGTTCGATGTTTGGATTCCGAAGAGGAGCCAGACCCCGCCAACCGGTGCCGCGCAGAATATTGATTGCAATAGTTTCATAAATATCATCTTTGTGATGGGCGACATAGAGCCGACCATGCTGTTCGGTACAAATTCGATTAAGGAACCCGTAGCGCGCCTCTCGTGCCTCCGCTTCTGAGGCGTCGGCATTTAAATTTGCATCTTCCGAGACGAAGTCGCAATGATATTTCCGAGCAAGCCTAGCAACAAAATCACAATCTTCCGCAGAGTTGCAGCGAATGTTGTGATTAAAGTGGGCGACTACAATGTTGGGGTCGTCTCGCAGTAGATGTAACATAACGACCGAATCGATTCCGCCCGATACCGCTAAGATTTTTCTCATGTGCTACAATTATTCCATAAGCGGAGAGAAAAAGAAAATGTTAATGGTTGGCTCAAATTTGACTAACTTCCCTGTATTAAGTTTACATGTGGGAGGTGAAATTGCGCGAACTAAGAAGGCCATTATCGATCCTGAAGATTTAAAGATAATCGCTTATACCCTCGAAGGCGCAATTATTCAAAATGACCCAGATGTAGGAAACATCCTGGATTTAGCCGACGTGCGCGAAATGAGCGAAAAAGGCTTTATTGTTGACTCCGCAGATGTATTTACTACACGTGATGACGTAATAAAACTCGATGAAATTATGTCTTTGGATTTTGACCTGGTTGGTCTAAAAGTTATCGACCAGCGCGGCAAAAAGCTGGGCAAAATTATTGATTACACAATTGATTCCGGTAGTTTTATGGTTTATCAGTTAATTGTTCAACGCCCAGTAATGGCTTCTTTTATCGATCCGCAATTAACAATTAACCGCTCGCAAATTGTTGAGATTGACGATTTTAAAGTTACGATAAAGCATAGCACTTCTAAAGTTAAGGTCAAAAAGGCAAAAGAGGCGCCTGAGGAAGAATTTGTGCCTAACTTCTCAAATCCTTTTCGTAAACCAGATTACGCCCCATCGGACGATGACGCAAGCTCGTCTAAAATGTCTGAATAATTAAAACCTTGTCGCACTAGATATTGAATCAGTTTTTGCTGATTGTCGTAGTGATTAGCTTTACGGGCAATAATCTTGCATAACTCTTCTCCATCATTGCGCGAGCTGTTCTGAAGAACCTCATCGATGATAGCCTCGCTAATTCCCTTTTTTAGCAATTCGTTACGAAGTTTTTTGCGACTGGTTCCTTTTTTAGTATTACGATTTTCAACCCACAACTCGGCAAAATGGCGGTCGTTTAAATGGCCGTGTTTATCTAGACGTTCTAGAACTAATGGAACAAGGCTAGAATCATAACCCTTTTGCATTTTAGTTTGATATTCGCCTGTCTTACAATTTTTAACACGAACTTTTTTGCTTAAGGTCTTGCGTTTAAGATAGTCACGTATTTCCTTCGTTGAGTGCGGTCGCATTAAAACATACTCGAGTGCGCAAGTATAAAATTTACCAAAATCCGATGCGCGCTTAAGCTCTTCCAGTTCTGCGACGGATAGCTTACGTCCAACTTTAACGGAATAGTCTACGACTTGCGAAATATCAAGAGAGCAGAAAAATTTATCGTCAACGTAGATATTAATGCGATTCTGCTTATAGGCAGCTTCTTTAATGTCTGTGACGCGATGATCTTGGTTTGTTTTGGCGGAATCATCCGCATCGAAAATCGTAATCGTTTCCAGCATTAGTCTTCGTTGTTTTTAGCAGCTGCGCGAACTTTAGTTTCTATTTCTGCCATAAGTTCTGGTTTCTCCTTAAAGAGGCGCTTAACTGCCTCGCGACCCTGACCGAGAGTTTCGCCATTATATTTAAAGAAGGCGCCAGCTTTTTCTACTACGCCATATTGGACCGAAAGATCGAGTACGTCGCCAGTCTTGCTAATGCCCTCGTTATACATAATATCGAATTCAGCTGTACGGAATGGTGCGGCAATCTTATTCTTGACGACTTTGATTTTCGTACGGTTTCCAGCGATGTTATCGCCGTCTTTAATTTGACCGATACGGCGAATATCGACACGAACAGAAGCATAGAACTTAAGCGCATTACCGCCGGTCGTAGTTTCCGGGTTGCCAAACATGACTCCAATTTTCATACGAATCTGATTAATAAAGATAACCGTAGCCTTAGTCTTGCTAATAATACCAGTTAATTTGCGCATAGCCTGAGACATTAAACGCGCCTGAAGCCCCATTTGCGCATCGCCCATATCGCCATCAATTTCCGCTTGCGGCACTAAGGCTGCTACAGAGTCAACTATGATTAAATCAACCGCACCAGAACGAACAAGAGTTTCACATATTTCTAGCGCTTGCTCGCCATTGTCCGGCTGCGATATGAGCAAATCATCCGTTTTGACACCAATCTTACGCGCATAGGCTGGATCGAGCGCGTGCTCCGCATCGATAAATGCAGCTTGACCGCCTTGTTTTTGAATCTCGGCAATAGCATGTAAAGCTAAGGTTGTCTTGCCAGAAGATTCTGGACCATAAATCTCAATAATACGCCCTTTCGGAAAGCCGCCGCCGAGTGCGAGATCGAAAGCTAACGAACCGCTCGAGAATAACTCGACATCGATCTTCGATTGCTCGCCGAGCTTCATAATAGAGCCGTCACCGAACTGCTTCGTAATCTGAGACAAAGCTAAATTTAGTGCCTGCTTTTTGCCCTCATCCATAGCTGAGGCGCTTTTAGTTTGTTTATCTTTTTTATCTCTATCTGACGCACCCACCGCTTCCTGACTCTTCTTAGCCACTTGAAACCTCCTATTTATAGTTATATTTTAGCTGATTATTGGGGTAAAATCTAGCGGGACGATGATTGTGTATTATGTGCTTGATAAATGCGGTATGATTTAGGGCGGAAGGGTTCGAATCGCTCAAAATAGTAAGCTACCATTGTTTCTATGCGGTCTCTAACGTGCTGTGGGATATCTTTGAGTTCACGATAATTGCTGTTCATACGATTAACGATTGTGGCGTAGAATATTTCGCCCGTGCGTAAATCTAAACCAATGCCATAAATATCGTGTGAATAACTGCGATATTTACGGATGAGCGCATCGCGTAAATCTATGAGAAACTCATCGCCTATAGCAATTCGATTCTGTGCGATGTCGAGAACAGCCCAAATATAGTTATTGTCCGAACGACGACGGATTTGCGCGACTTCGCTGGCATTTAAGCTAGATTTTTTAATATATCTCATTTGCGTTTATTTCCTCCTATTAATATTTATATTTATGTTCAGAAATTAATTTAAGACTAATTAAAGATAGCACTGCCCAATCGTCCAATAAAGCATCAGCTTGTTGTTTTTGACAAATGCCTGTCTTTAATAGTTAAAAATATGTTAAAATATGGAAAATACTGTTATTAAAAATAAGGATAAAAAATGAGCGGACACAGCAAATGGGCAACCACTAAGCGCCAAAAAGCCGTCGTAGACGCTAAACGCGGTGCGTTGTTTACAAAAATCGGTAACCAAATTGCTATTGCAGCACGCAGTGGCACCGATCCTGCAATGAACCCTTCCCTTGCAATGGTGCTTGAAAAAGCGCGTTTAGCCAATATGCCGAAAGCAAACATCGAACGCGCCATTGCTCGCGTTGCAGACAAAAGTGCTGCGGCGCTAATTGAAGAGACTTATGAAGCTTATGGTCCTGGCGGCGTAGGTATTATTATCGAGGTTGCTACCGATAATAAAAATCGCACAATGCCAGAAGTGCGCCATACGCTCGAAAAGAACGGTGGTCGCATGGCGGATCCGGGCTCAGTAATGTTTCAATTTACGCGTAAGGGTGTGATTTTTACTAAATCCAAAGGCGATGAAGTAATGATGGCGGCACTTGATGCTGGCGCAGAAGATATTGCGGATGAAGAAGATGGTACAACTATCTACACCGCCGCCAGTGATTTAGCAAAAGTACGCAGCGGTCTGATTGATGCTGGTTACGAAATCGATTCGGCGGAATTACAATATGTGCCAAATAGTACCGTACCAGTAGATGAAGAAAATGCGCCAAAAGTCGAAAAAATTCTCGATGCAATTGATGACCTCGATGACGTGGTCGCCGTCCATACTAATGCGGAATAGTGACCAATTTAAAATAGCCTTTTCTGAGAGGCTATTTTTTATTTCAAGCCAGTGCTGCCAAAGCCGCCCGAGCGATTGGTTTCTGGAAGGTCGTCGACTTCTTCGAATTCAATGTGTTCATATTTCGCAACAACCCCCTGCGCAATGCGCATACCAGGCTCAACTACAAACTCTTTATCGCCATAATTTTTAAGCAAAACTCGCATTTCGCCACGATAGTCTGAGTCGATAGTGCCGATACCATTCAGGAGAGAAATATAATGTTTATAGGCTAGACCACTACGGCTACGGATTTGCAGCTCATAGCCATCGGGTATTTCAACCCCAACGCCAGTATCAAAGGCGTGAATTTCTCCCGGCTGCATAATGTACGGCTCACTGAGATGAGCGCAAAAATCGAAGCCAGCGGCGCCTTTGGTTTGATAAGTTGGAATGATTGCATCCTTATAAAATTTAGTTATTTTCATCTTCATACTAAGATTATTATATAAGATATGATATAATTTCATCTAGTGGAAGGGTGGCCGAGTGGTTTAAGGCACCGGTCTTGAAAACCGGCGTGGTTAATAGCCACCGTGAGTTCGAATCTCACCCCTTCCGCCAGAATAATAGACCCATTGGGTCTTATTTTTTTGGACGACTCATATGCTAAAATTTAAATACTACTATGACAAACAAAAAGTATAAAATTCTCGAGATTGACCCGTGGCTGGAGCCGTTTGAAAGCGATATTAATTTACGCATGAACAAGTACTATGAGACCAGATATGATTTAGTGGGCGAAAATAGCCTCGAGAGTTTTGCGAACGGTTATATGTTTTTTGGATTCTCCCGTACAAAAGATGGCTGGATTTACCGAGAGTGGGCGCCAGGCGCAGATGAAATGCATTTAATTGGCGATTTTAATGATTGGGATAGGCGCGCACATCCAATGCATCGTACTGAATCTGGTATTTGGGAAATTAAGATTAAAGGTCGCGATAAGATTAAGCATGGGCAAAAGATTAAGGTACAAATCACGCGACGTGGACGCAAATTCGATCGAATTCCACTTTATATGAACTATGTCGTACAAGATAAACTTACGCGTGGCTTCGTAGGCGAAATATGGGCGCCAGAAAAGGCATTCCGTTGGACAGATAATAACTATCAGGATAATAAGCCCGATTCTTTATTCATTTACGAAGCACACGTCGGAATGGCACAAGACAAAGAAGGAATTGGCACTTATAGAGAATTTGCCGATAATATCCTGCCCAGAATCGTAAAAGAAGGCTATAACACCGTGCAGCTAATGGCGATTCAAGAGCATCCATATTATGCCTCCTTCGGCTATCAAGTATCCAATTTTTATGCCGCATCAAGTTGGTATGGAAATCCGGACGATTTGAAGTACTTAATCAACAAAGCCCATAGGTTAGGCTTAAAAGTATTACTCGACATCGTTCATTCGCACGCTATTAAGAATACCGCCGAAGGCATTAATATGTTTGACGGCACCTTCAATCAGTTTTTCATGACAGGCGACGCAGGCGACCATCCAGCTTGGGGCACGAAGTTATTTAATTACGCAAAACATGAGGTAATTCATTTCTTATTATCAAACTTAAAATTCTGGATGGAAGAATATCACTTCGACGGTTTTCGTTTTGACGGCGTAACAAGTATGTGTTACCACCATCACGGTTTAGGTGTAGATTTCACGGATTACAAACAATACTTTGATGTATTTACGAATACTGACGCAATTACTTATTTACAATTAGCAAATGAGTTAATTCATTCCGTGAATCCGAATGCCATCACGATTGCTGAGGAAATGAGCGGAATGCCTGGTATGTGTATTCCTATTAAGGATGGCGGTATCGGTTTCGACTATCGCCTAGGGATGGGAGTTCCAGATTATTGGATAAAAACTTTAAAATCCGAAAAAGACGAAAAGCGTGATATGCATAAAATGTGGCACGAATTAACCACGCGGCGCCCAGGCGAAAAAAGCATTGGCTATTCCGAATCGCACGATCAGGCGCTAGTAGGCGATAAGACCTTAATTTTTCGCATGGCAGATGCCGAGATGTATGAAGGTATGAATAAGGCTTACCACTCCCCCACAATCGATCGCGCAATCGAGATGCACAAAATGATACGTTTTATCACTTTAACTCTAGCCTGCGAAGGATATTTAAACTTTATGGGGAATGAATTTGGTCACCCAGAATGGATTGATTTTCCACGCGAGGGAAACGGATGGAGTTTTCATCATGCGCGGCGCCAATGGTCACTAGCAGATAATGGCTTCCTGAAATACGAGTGGCTGCTTAATTTTGATGCCGCAATGATAAAATTCGCCAAGAAGAATAAGATTATGAATAAACCGGCGGCAGAAAACTTATGGATTGACGAAAAAGCTAAGATTATCGCCTTCGCACGCGGTAACTTGCTCTACGCCTTCAATTTCCACCCAACCGAATCGGCGACAAAGTTTTTCCTGCACGCGCATACAGTTGGCGCCGGCAACTATAGAGTCATCTTCTCTACAGATAGGAAAGAGTTCGGCGGCCAGGACAGAATCGATGAGAAATACATTTACTCGACCATAGCCGACAAGCGTGGTTTAGGTTTTGAAATCTATTTGCCCTGCCGCTCGGCGGCGGTGTTTCGCAAGAAGAGGTGACAAGCATGCTATCTTATGCTATACTTTTTTAGTACTCTCATGGCACCATAGCTCAGCTGGTTAGAGCGTAGGACTCATAAGCCTAAGGTCACTGGTTCGATCCCAGTTGGTGCTACCAGAAATTGAATTTAAAATACTCCAGAAGGTTGGAGTATTTTTTATGGTAAAATGAATCTATGAAGACAAAAAAGGGTTTCACCGTTTTAGAGTTGATGCTGTGTATTATTTTTGTGGGTATTTTTGTAGTTTTGTTTTTCTTGCAAAAAGTGAATGCTGATGCAATGGATCGCGACGAGAAGCGAAAAGTTGCCATTAACGCAATTTATTATGCGCTCGAAGAAGGTTATTATGCCAAGAACCATTATTATCCAGAGAAGATTGAGAAGGCCGAAGAATTACCATGGATTGACCCGAACCTATTTACCGATCCATACGGAAGCCTACTTTGGGGCGAAGGCAGTAACTATACTTATGAAGCAAAGAATTGCGAAGACGGAAAGTGCAAATCGTACGAACTCCGCTCTATCATGGAAAAAGAAGAAGATTTCGTAAAAACAAGTAGAAATTAATACCCCTTTGAGGGGGGGCATTTTTCAATCGTCATCGTTACGTTTGCTGTGTTTTTTAGATTCGTAAACTAAATGTGAAATGATTTTAACTTCATCATGCGGCGTGTCGAGATACTTAAATGTATAGGTTGTTTCGTCGCCCACAGTAGACATACGTAAGATGCCAATTTGGAAAATATGGTCAACGAGCGATTCCTGACGGAAAGAAACATCTTCGATGCGGCGAAGCTCGATAATATTAGTAGAATTAGCAAAGAGCGAGGTGCGAGATTTCTGAATCGCACGGCGATTAGTGATGTACATTTCGTTAGTATTGTAGATACTTTGACCAATAATGCCACCAGCGAAAATGATGGCGTAAAGCGCGAAGATTGCAATGCGCAAATAATCAAGCGAAGCTTCGTTGATAGTAAGCAAAGTATTATCGAGTTTAATGTTGTTAGACATTAAGATAATAGAGAGACTAAGTACGACGACACAAAAGGCAACCATAGTCCAAATTGCGATGATACCAATACGGGATCGTTTAAAATGAAGAACGACGTGTTCGTCGGCCTCAAGGTCGATATCTGGATAATCTTTAGCACTACGCGCATGTTTGACTTGCGCTAACTCTTCTTTCATGTTGTGATTATAACACATATCCGTTAGCTATACTAGGTCTATTTTTGACATATTCATCTTAAAATGATATAATTGACTAATGAAAGGGGACTGCTCAATGTCGCAAAAAATGGTGATTGGCCGAGATGCGAAAGTAAGCTTTGTAGGCTTAGCTAATGCCAATGATGTACCAGCAAAAATTGATACTGGCGCAGACGCATCTGCAGTGTGGGCAAGTGATATTTTTGTCGATAGAGATGGGCTATTGCATTATAAGTTGTTTGACAAAGGTTCCCCATATTATACGGGAGATGAAATAGTAACAGACACTTACTCTGTGGCAGTAGTAAAAAGTGCCTCCGGCGACGTTGTTATGAAGTATAAAGTTAAGTTACCTATTAAAATTAAAGGGAGAAAGATTAGAACCATCTTTGGATTGAGCAATCGTTCGACGCATAATTATCCAATTTTAATCGGTCGTAGGACTTTGCGGGGGAAATTTATAGTAGACGTTGAGAAAAAAGATATAGAAACAGAGAAGGAAGTCAAAGAAATGTCGAAACTCAACGAACAGATGAAAGAAGATCCTTATAAGTTTTATAAAGAACAATATCTAAACGGAGTAGATGAAAAATGAAAATTGCTATCCTTTCAAACGGGAATGCGAACTATTCCACCAAACGCTTGGTCGAAGAGGCGGAAAAGCGCAATCACGAAGTAAAAGTTATTAAGTACAAAAATTGTTACCTATCAATCGAACAAGGTCAAAATAATGTTTTCTACAAGGGTAAGCCGCTCGGAAAATTTGATGCAATTATTCCACGTATTTCTTCCGGTATGACTAAGTATGGTACAGCCATCGTACGCCAGCTTGAGATGCAAGGCGAATACTGCCTTTCAAAATCACTTGCGATTACGCGCGCACGCGATAAACTCCGTTCGATGCAGCTTCTGGCTAAATATGGGATTGATATTCCGAAAACTGTCGTCTCGCGCGATTCGGCCGACATCGATCAATTACTTGACCAATTAGATGGTGCGCCAGTCATTATTAAGTTAGCTAGCGGTACGCACGGCAATGGTGTAGTTCTAGCTGAAACAAAGAAGGCAGCTAAATCTACCCTACAGGCCTTCTATCTTACGAATGAGCAAGGGACGAATATTCTCTTGCAGGAATTCATTAAAGAGTCGGCCGGCACCGACATACGTGCTTTCGTGGTTGGCAGTAAGGTGGTTGCCAGTATGCAACGCCAGAGTCTCGATGATGACTTTCGTTCAAACCTACACAAAGGTGGCAGCGGTACGATAATTAAATTAACGCCAGAAGAAGAAAAAGTTGCAGTAAAAGCCGCCAAGGTGATGGGACTTTCAGTAGCCGGCGTTGATATTATGCGTTCCGCTCGTGGACCACTCGTGCTCGAGGTAAATGCATCACCAGGGTTTGGCATCGAGAGGGTAACTGGGCGCAATGTGGCCGGCAAGATTATCGAATACGTCGAACGTAACGCGAATCGCACGATTCGTAAAGACCGCGTGGGTGCTTAGTTTTTGTGCTAGAATATAAGTAGCTTATGGTTTTAGCGGTTCTATTAGCTGCACTATTGCTTTGCTTCTTGCTCGTACGCCATCATGTTGGTGTACCGTTTTTAGCAATGATTGCCGGCTTAGCCGTATATGAGCATTTTGGTGCAGGTTTTGCAAGTACAATTAGCCAGTGGGTGCCAGCAGTAGAAACGCGAGTGGCCGATGTGGGGCTTTATGCTCTTCTTATCGCCGCGATTCCATTACTTTTATACTTTCGCTCTGGCAGAAGCGGCCTTTTTGGCGTTATGCGTGCGGTCGAGTCGATTATCTTTGCCGTTATGCTAACCATCCTATTATCTGGACCGCTTGTAGCTTTATTTAGTTTTGATACTCTTTCGGCAAGTATTTCTGGCTGGATTGGAGGACTGCGCAATATAATCTTGGTGGTTGGTATTATTTTTGCGTACGCAGATACTTTCTTGTACCGCTCAGGTCGGTCTTTCTAAGCTCCCAAAGCGCGATACCGGTTGCGACAGAGACGTTGAACGATTCTTTTTGACCACACATTGGGATTTCAAGGAGTAAATCGCACTGTCGAAGAGTGTCTTGCGGGATACCGTGTACTTCTTCGCCGAGAATTAGGAGAATATCGTCATCAAAAATATGCTGATTAGCTAGGTTCAACGAAGATTCGCCCTGCTCTAATGCGGCTATACGAAAGCCTTTAGATCGATAAGAGTTTATCACTTCATGGATATCTTCCATACGTTGCCAAGGAATAATATTCTCGGCGCCGAGAGCAGTTTTGTGGATTTGTTTTTTAAGTTTAGCTTGTTCATGCGGTAGTCCTTTATCCCAAAAAGGTGTATAACCCGTGAAAATTACCTCCGTAACACCAAGACAATCACAAGTGCGTAAAATTGCACCAACATTATAAGTAGAACGGATATTATACAGAGTAACTATAAGCTTTTTCATGCTACAATATGATTATGAATGAGGATGAGGTCCAAAGCAAGCGTAGACAGAACGAAGAAAACGCGACCGAGCGTCGTGCTGGTCTTCTAGGATTGCTATATCTAGACACGCGTGAATTTGAACAGACTATACCTTTAATTCGTCATGTACTGACGAAAGAAGAAATGCATAAGAATTTCATGATTCCACTTCAGGTGGGCGAAGGTAGTACGCCTTACCAATTTATGGTAACCAGCCAGACGCCGCGCCACATTATTGAGGAGATGCAAAAACGGTACGAAGACGAAGGCATGAGAATTGAATTTTATCTCATCTCAAATTCAGCCTACCAGGTTTTTATGTTACGACATGATCCTCCACAAGAGGTTCATTATGACGATATTGAGATTGCTTCCGAAGGTGATTCCGAAACGATTCAACAAGTATCTCAAACACTTAATAGCGTTGCGACGGATAAGGTTTTTGATTATTTGCTAGATCAGGCTGATAGGCTTGGCGCATCAGATATCCACATAGAAAATCTTCGCCATGCGATTCGCATCCGTATGCGCGTGGACGGTATTTTGCATCCAGTAGCAGAAA
Source organism: uncultured Candidatus Saccharibacteria bacterium (assembly GCA_946406315.1). Classification (GTDB taxonomy): domain Bacteria; phylum Patescibacteriota; class Saccharimonadia; order Saccharimonadales; family Saccharimonadaceae; genus UBA2834. Next base: position 40,904 of record CAMJKD010000009.1, on the reverse strand, counting down.
TTAACCGCGATCGCTACCGTATCTTTATGGGCGAGCTTAGCTCGCGCGCAAATGTCTCTACTGCATCAATGCGACCTCAGTCTGGACATATGCAGAAGGATATAACTCGCGACGGTGCAACACACTTGTTAAATATTCGCGTCGAGATGGTGCCAACTATGTACGGTCAAGACGCAGTATTGCGTCTCTTCAACTTCGACGAAAGCCTCTTAAACTTAGACCTCTTAGGCATTACGGCGGAAGAGCGCGCCGAGATTGACGAAGTTATTTCGCATCCGCGCGGTCTACTTTTGATGGTTGGTCCTACTGGTTCTGGTAAGTCCACGACTCTATACTCGATTATTAACGCATTAAACACTACTGAGCGAAAGATTATTACGCTCGAGGATCCAATCGAGTACGGTTTAACTGGCATTTCTCAGATTCCAATTGCAACTGGTCAAGGTGGCTCATTCGCAGAAGGTTTGCGTTCAGTGCTCCGTCTCGACCCTGACGTAGTGATGGTTGGTGAGATTCGCGATCCAGATACGGCACGTACGGCGATTCAGGCGTCAATTACTGGTCACTTGGTTCTTTCATCATTCCACGCTAATTCTTCGTCGGCAGCATTCTCGCGCATGATTGATATGATTGGCATTAACCCAGTCTTTTCGTCGTCGGTGCGTTTAGTAATTGCTCAACGCCTGTTGCGTAAATTGGACGATAATAAGGAAGCCTACAAGCCTGACGTACAAACTGTAAAATATATCAAAGACATTTTAGATAATCTTGAATTGACAGATTATAATCTTGACGATATTACTCTCTGGAAACCAAAGCCGAGCCATGAACATCCATTTGGTTATAATGGGCGTACCGCCATCATGGAACAGTTGATCGTAGATGAACCAATCCAGAAGTTCATTCGCGGCGAAGTAATGCCGGACACGAATGCGATTGAGAAAACTGCGCGCGAAGGCGGTATGTTGACCCTACAGCAAAAAGGTATTATAGCTGCGCTACGTGGCGACACGACAATTGAAGAAGTTGCACGCGTGATTTAACCCTTTTATACCCCTTTTCAAAATAGCAAAAATATGCTAAAATGAGACAAGTTTTTAAATATAAAAGGTAAAATCATGTCATTTGAACTATTAAAGATGGTGGGAGATGCCCAAAAGAAGAAGGCCGTTATCGACGTCCGTTCTGGTGATACCGTCCGTGTGTCCCAAAAGATTAAGGAAGGTGACAAATTCCGTATTCAGGTTTTTGAAGGTACGGTAATTCGTGTTGACCGTAAGCAATCACATACCGAGCGTATTGTCGTACGTAAGGTTACTTCTGGCGTTGGTGTCGAGAAGAGCTTCTTGATGCATAGTCCGCTCGTAGAAAAAGTCGAAATTGTCCGCCGCGGCAAGGTTCGTCGTAATAATTTGCGCTATCTCCGCGAACGTTCCGGCAAAAGCGCTCGTCTTTCGCAGAAAGATTTTGATCGCCACGCAGTGAATGAGCTCCCCAAAGAAGAGGAAGATGTCACGGAAGAGCCAGTCGAGGAAGCTAAAGAAGCCGCTAAGGTAGAAGCCTAAATTGGCAATTCTTGGAATAGACGAAGTCGGAAGAGGTCCTTGGGCAGGACCTCTTGTTGTTGGCGCCTGCGTTTTGGGCGATGCGCAAATTGACGGCTTAACCGATTCGAAAAAATTAACCGCTAAAAAGCGCGAAGCCTTGGCTCCAATTATTCGAGAAAAGGCCACAATAGGCTTAGGTTGGGTGTCGGCAAAAGAGCTAGATGAAATCGGCATTACAGCTGCGTTATGCAAAGCTTGTCGTATCGCCGTAAAGCAAGTCCATGTGCCTTTTCATGAAATTGTTATTGACGGGACAATTAATTTTCTGCGCGACACTCCCTTAGCTTCCCATGTGCAAGTATTAACAAAAGCAGATTTGCTAGTTCCAGAGGTGTCCGCTGCTTCAATAGTTGCAAAAGTTGCACGTGACGATTATATGCATAAACTGGCTGTAAAATATCCAGGTTACGGTTTTGAGAAGCATGTCGGTTACGGCACCGCTGCACATAAAAAAGCATTGGTGGAGCTAGGTGTATGCCCTGAGCACCGTAAAAGCTTCAAACCAATTGCCGAATTACTCGGAATTACAACGAAAACTCCAGCTAAAAGCGCTAAGGCAAAGGGAAACCGTGGCGAAGATGCTGTTTGCGAATATTTAAAAACGAGCGGGCATGAAATTGTCGCGCGAAATTGGAAAAATAAATATTGCGAAATTGATATTATTTCAAAGTTTAATGGCGTACTTTGTTTTACGGAAGTAAAATATCGCTGTGGCGGCAATGGCTTGGACGCAATAGATAAAAAGAAGCTCGAAAAAATGCACTTTGCGGCTGAGTTTTATTTAGCGAAGAATGATGGCGGAGCGGCAATTTTGGCAGCAGCAGAAGTTTCGGGCGACAATTATGAAGTTACGGATTTTCTAGTCCTACAGTAGTTTCATTTGGGCATAACGCAAGGACTTTTTGCATAGTAGATTTTTCTGCCGGCGTTACCCAAAGATGATATTTATATTTAACTGATATTTGCCTAGCCACATACTGGCATTGAAATGCTTGGTTCGGCGGTAACCAAGCATCAGCGGCGGCAGCGGATTTATCTTGGTTCGCCCGCCCTTCAACGGCAAGAAGATTGAGCGGATCTTGACTGAGCTCATAACGCGTTTCGGCATCTAGCTCGTAGGCGCCGGAAGCCCAAGCATTGCCTAAAGCGACCACGTGATCAATCTGTACGGCATCTGAGGTTTCTTGTCCGCGTTTGAATTCAATGGTTTTTCCAGTATAAGGATCATTAAGTGTGCCGGCTTGAACTTTGCACCCTTTGAGAGTGGTGTTTTTTAGGTCTCGTTGCAATATTACTTCACGCGTACTGCAACCATGCTCGTCGATACCCCAGTTATCATAAAAAAGTTTGCGATAATATTTTTCGGGTGAACCTTTTTCTTGTACGGCGAGACCTTCGAGTACGTCTTTCGCTTTCGCAGAATCAGCCTTGGTCTGTTCTGCTTTTAATACAATTTCTTCGGGAGCTTTAAGATCCGGATCAAGCCAGGCGACATATTCGTATGAATTTGGGTTCAGTAATAAATAAGCGCAAAAAGCCCCCACCGCAATCAGTACGACGACAATACGCCGAACACGATAGGAGACTTTTTGAGTCATTTTAATAATTTTCGGCTTGAATTTCGAAATAAGCCTGAGGGTGCTGGCAGACTGGACATTCTTCTGGCGCACTGTCACCGATATGAATGTAGCCACAGTTGCGACACTTCCAAACCGTTACACCATCGCCTTTGAATACGATGCCCTTTTCGAGATTATCGAGAAGCTTGCGGTAGCGCTTCTCGTGCTCGGCCTCGATTTTGCCAACTTCTTCGAAAAGTTTAGCGATTTCCTCAAACCCCTCCTCGCGTGCTTCTTTAGCAAACTTCACGTACATTTCAGTTTCTTCATATTCTTCACCGGCGATAGCGTCTTTGAGGTTTTCGACAGTATCCGGCACTCCGCCATCGTGAAGGATTTTATACCAAATCTTAGCGTGTTCTTTTTCATTGTCGGAAGTTTCATTAAAAATAGCAGCGATTTGCTCGTAGCCCTCTTTCTTCGCCTTGCTGGCATAGAATTGATATTTAACGCGCGCCTGAGACTCGCCAGCAAAAGCGGCATTGAGGTTTTTCTCGGTCTTAGTCCCTTTGATTTTTGCCATATAATTCTCCTTTATTCTTTCTATTTTAACAGATTATTAGCCCATAAAAAACCGGCTAGATTACCTGGTCTTGTTGTTTCGTAATAATGTCATAGTAGATTGTTTTATTAAAATGTCACCCCTAAATATAATTTAAAAATATGACGACCGGACAGATTGCCTAGTGCTAAAATAGCCAGAAACCGATTGTACCTCTCATAGTTTTTTAACTATTTTCATAACCACCCTGGACGTTGCACAGATGCTGGTATGCCGTAGAACATATCGGTTTTATCTGTTGAGCTCGAGACATTCCAATCAAAGATGGGTTGGAGAGACGTTATATGAGAGCAATTGAAAAAACATGAAGGACGTATCGGCAACTTGCGAAGTATTCCAGTTACTAAGCGCATCCATAGCGTATCACGATTGGAGTAATAAAAGATAGGAGACAGTGGTTGGTAGTATAGTTACTTCCCAACATATTGCACACATCCTTAAGGTTAATGCAAGGAGGGGGGCGTTTGGGATAAGGAATCAATCTCCTAATACCACCCCGGGCGCGTTACGGATGATGGAATACCATTAAACATATCGCTTTTGTTCGTAAGGCTTGACGTATCCCAATTAAAGATTGGATTCAATGCGGTAATACTGCTGCAGCCATTGAACATATTGGATGTATTAGCAACTTTAGAAGTATCCCAACCCGATGCGCCGTCGATATTCGTAAGGCTAGAGTTGTTACGGAACATGTAGCTCATATTAGTAACACTTGAAGTATCCCAATCAGTTGCGCCATCTATGTTCGTGAGGCTAGAGGCACCATAGAACATGTAGCTCATATTAGTAACACTTGAAGTATCCCAGTCGGATGCGCCATCTATGTTTGTAAGGCTGGAGGCAACCCAGAACATAAAGCTCATATCAGTAACTTTCGAAGTATTCCAGTTAGATGCGCCATCAATATCTGTAAGGCTAGAGGCACCATAGAACATATAGCTCATATTAGTAACACTTGAAGTATCCCAGTCGGATGCGCCATCTATATTGGCAATTTTAGTTTCATAGAACATATAGCTCATATTAGTAACGCCAGAAGTATCCCAACCGGATGCACCATCTATATTTGTAAGGCTGGAGGCGCTGCGGAACATAGAGCTCATATTAGTAACACCAGAAGTATCCCAACCAGAAGCGCCGTCTATATTCGTGAGAGCTTTCGCGTCGTAGAACATCTGATACATACTAGTAACACTCGAAGTATCCCAATCACTAAGCGAATCAATATCCGTCAGGCTAGAGGCGTTGCGGAACATAGAGGCCATACTAGTAACTTTCGAAGTATCCCAACCAGAAGCGCCATCTATATTAGCAAGGCTAGAGGTGCCACTGAACATACTGGTCATATCAGTAACATTTGAAGTATCCCAGTCAGTCGCGCCGTCTATGTTTGCAAGGCTGGAGGCGCCATTGAACATAGACTGCATAGCAGTAACACTCGAAGTATTCCAACCCGATGCGCCGTCAATATTCGTGAGCTTGGAAGCGCCATAGAACATACAGCTCATAGTAGTAACTTTCGAAGTATCCCAGTTAGAAGCGCCGTCTATATTGGCAAGGCTAGAGGCGCCAGAGAACATATAGCTCATATCAGTTACTTTAGAAGTATCCCAGTCGGACGCACCGTCTATATCAGTCAGGGCTTTTGCGCCGAAGAATATACCATTCATATCAGTTACTTTAGAAGTATTCCAATTAGATGCACCATCTATATTAGTCAAACTAGAGGCTCCACTAAACATATGACTCATATTAGTAACACTCGAAGTATCCCAGTTAGAAGCGCCATCTATATTAGCAAGGCTAGAGGCGTAGTAGAACATATAGCTCATATTAGTAACGCTAGAAGTATCCCAGTCGGCTAACGCGTCTACATTCGTAAGGCTGGAGGCGCCGCTGAACATAGACTGCATAGTAGTAACACTCGAAGTATTCCAGTTAGAGGCGCCATCAATGTTCGTCAGGCTGGAGGCGCCGCTGAACATATAGCTCATATTAGTAACATTCGAGGTATCCCAATTAGTTACACCATCTATATTCGTAAGACTGGAGGCGCCGCTGAACATATCGCCCATATTAGTAACACTAGAAGTATCCCAACTGACGAGCGCAGAGATATCGTTCAGGTTCTTAAAGTTGTAGAATAAATATCTCAAGGCAGTACCCGCCTTAATCTTATCTGCCTCGGAGTAGATATAAATAGCGCCATCGGTACTATCAAACCAGGCATAAATTGGTACCGGAGAATTATATGAAGAGATTGTGGAAGCACTTGCTTGTTGCGCAGAAGACATAGTAGAGGCAGGCTTTACGGCTGTAATGGTAGTGTTATTAGTCGAATAACTTGTACTGGTTTGACCAGAAAGCTTTTTCAATGCCACGTTTATGTTCTGTCCGGTGTTTAGAATCGCCACTACCTCTTCCTTTACCTCCCCATCCATGCTCTTGGAGATGGAAACTTTAGACCAGATGGCGCGTAGTACTACGTCGTCCTCTAGAATCTTGAAGTAATCGTCGTTAATTGGCTTTGGATTGCCGCTAGCTACGTCCCACCCTACAAAGTTATAGCCATCGCAAGTTAATACGTTACTAGACTCCCCCACTATCGAGAGCGGTAGATAATTCTGCGCTATTGGCAGTGTGCCTCCATATGAGCTGCAGCCACTTGGCAAGTTTGGTTCGTAGCTAACCTCGTAGCTAGATTTTAGGACTGGGGTGAGTTCGCTTGCGATGTTTTCATCTGGCGTATCTGCTAAGTGGCTTTGGACTGTTTCGTGGTCATTGGTTGGTAGGAAAGTTCCCTCTTCAATTGCATCTGCGTTCTTTAATGTAACATCTATGGTTAGCCTAGCTGAATGACCAGATTTTAATGCCTCGTTCATAGTCCAGGTTACGACCGGTACTGTGCCTTCATGGGTGAGGTTCGTTTCACCAATGGAGACTTCAATTTCATCTACGCTATCTACGTCCCAGTATTCGTCATCGATGTAATCCGTTAGAGTAAAGTTCTCATAGGTATATGATGAAATTGAGGCTTCAAAGAGTACATTGCCTAGGGAATTCATATTAGCAATAAACTGGTTGTCTGAGATTTGCTTAATAGGGTCTAAGACTTCATCACCCATTTCATACTGGATACCATTAATGGTCATATATGGATACTTAGCTTTTAAGGCTTGGTATTCAGGGATTTCATTTGGGGTTTGTTCATTTGGGTAGCCGTCAGTGAGAAATAATAGAATCAACTCTCGATCTTCTTGTTTGGTATACCCCTCAAGCACCTCTTCCGCTTTCAGGAAACCACTGTAATAATTAGTATTGTCAGTAGCCTCTAATTGATTCACTAAGGATAATAATGAATCTTTATCATTGGTTAGATTACTGAGTTTAGTCGCAGTAGAATTGAAGCTCACTAAACCAATACGATTATTAGTGTCAGATAAGACACTCTCAATGAGTTCAGTTGCATCATGCTTAACTTGGGTTATTTTGCCTCCATCCATAGAGCCGGAGTTATCTAGCACCATTACAATGTCTGTATGTGTGCCTTCTGCTACTTTGGCTATAGTATCTACATCAAAGGTAATTCTTGCTTTACCCTGTTCAATCCATTTAGCGCTCTTAGTTACATTCCAAGAGCCTGGCTCATTGTTAGAATAGTTAGTGTGTTGCGATGTTAATTCTACAGACTTAATGGCTTCGGTATAATGCCCTGCTGCAACATTCTTAGCTACTGTAGCGCCAATTAGAATGCCAATAATAGCAAAGCATGGGAGCGAGTATTTGAAGATCTTGCGCGGATTAATACGGCTTGAAATTGTGCTTAGTCTATTTAGTATCTTAAGCTTATGAGAAGATATGATGAGTATAAAAATAATGCCAATCCCTAATACAATTAAACCAATATATGGTAAAGCATTAAAGATAATGCCCGTAAGTGGTATTGGTTCAGGAACAGTATTGAAATCTATGGTTGCTTTGTATTCTTGGCTAGTATCTAAAGTATGGTCATCTGCTAAGGCGCCAGTTAGCTCTACGATGTTAGTGAGTGTTTGAGTTTTGTTCTCTGTTACTTTGTATTCGGCATAGACATCGACGCTAGAATTAGCTGGGATACTTGGAATTACTGCGATTGTATTAGTCTTCAGCTCATAACTGTTATTAGCTGAAGCTGTAAAGATTGCACCGTCTAGTTCTTCTTGTAAATAGACATCTTTAATAGCAAAGGATTCTGGGTTATGGACAGTAATCTTGAACTTTACGGTTTCGCCGTAGATGTATTCTGCCTGAGCATCAACTAGACTTTTACTTATCTGTGGTGCAAAGTTGCCAAGAGTTTCTGCCCATTCACCATAGATAGTGACGTTTTCTTCTGGCATGGTGAAGGTTGCATTCTTGTACCAGCCTAGGAAGTCATAACCTGCTACTACTGGATTAGCGGCTGTTGTAACTGTATCGCCTGGATAACGATCTTCACATTGAGGCAAAAATGAACTAGCATTTTGTGGCATAATAGCACCTTCAAAGGCATAGCAGACTCTGTACGAAATACGTTGGAATGAACCAACAATAGTTACGTCTTGACTTGGCATAATGAAGCCAGTTTCAGATAATGTAGCATCAGATGTGCTCCAACCAGAGAATCTATAGCCATCTATATTAGCATCTTTTTCCGTAGAATCTAATGGCACGCTAACGCCAGCTTCATATTGCTTCTGAACTGGTGGCATAAAGTCTGCTGGTTTTTCGCCATTAATAACGTAGGTAACATTGTATTTAGTACCTTCTGGATTCTTCGTCCAGATACCGGTTAATCGTACTCTACGTCCTGGCATTGGGAAAGTTCCGTCCGTAACAGTAGCATCAGTTGTAGTCCAACCAGAGAAAGTATAACCTTCAAGTACTGGGTTGGCGTTAACTGGTACTGTGGAATCTTGAGCATAAGATTCTTCACTAGGAGTGGTTGGTGCACCAGCTGGGATGTTTCCTTCATATGCGTAAGTAACGTCATATAGCGTAGCACTAGAGTTGCCAATAAAGGCATGAACAGTATTGGAAGTAGCAGTTAGTCCTCGTTCGGCAGCAAAAGCAGTGTTGTAGAAGTCTCGACGAGTTTCAATGGGAGTAGTATTTGGATCATCTATGGTGGCTGGGGTTTTAGTAATAATGCCTACTGTTAATTGGCAGCCAGCTTTAATCTTCTCAGCGGAAAAGCTAACGGTACGAGTATTAGCATTGTAGTGAAGACCATGGTAGTAGTATTCTGTATGGTCATTATTCCAAGTACCAGTATCTACAGTTTCTTCATTAGTATCGTCAATGACTTTACCTGGACATTGGATAGAGTTATCTGCACGGGATACGGCACCGATTGTACCATCAGAAGTAGTAACGAAACCTTGGAATACTAGACCTTCTGGGATTTTGTCTGTCACATTTACCCTACCACCAAGTACATTGGCAATTTGGGCATCACTAGATTCTATGCCAGTAGCATCAATACCGTCTTCTTTGACGTTTAAGTAATAGGTAAGATCTGCATCGACATCAACACGGACATCATCGATAATTTCAGCAAAGGACTTAAAAACAATACAACTTAAAATAGCGCCCAAAATGAGCACTGCAAAAATACGAATATTTTTCTGAATCCTATCTACCTGCGTTAAGCGTTTTCTGGAGAATATTCCACTAGACACTAATTAACTCCTATATATTGCATTAGTTAATACGGCAAATGCTTTATATGCATACCGGTACCTCCCAAAAGTACTAATTATATGGTAGCGTACTTTAGAAGTAAGCACAAGCTTCATACCGCAACTTATTGTTGTCTCGCAATAATGTCATAGTAGATTGTTTTATTAAAATGTCACCCCTAATAACAAACGCGTAAGCCAATCTTTCATTTACAAAACTTTTCATGGAGCAAAAGGGGTAACATTTTTACGAAATATTGATACTGGCTAGATTACCTGGTCTTTATTGATATGTTTAGCTTCTTTGCGAATAATTCTTTTCGCAATTTGACATTCTTCGAGCCAATCCTGCAAGCGTAAGTATTCTTCATAATGATCTGACATCAGCTTGCCGCGCTTAAAGAGGCCTTTTATCTCACTACGCATAAACCAGCTCGCAAATTGCACTTCTTCTTTTTGAAGTTTTAATTTGTTAAGTGGAATATTCGCTTCAAGATAATAATCGTCGAAAAACACTTGTTCTTCATCGGAGCGACCCGAATAAAATAATTGCAAACGTGCTGGATCGACTTTAATGCCTAGCTCTTCTTCAATTTCTGTAACTATGCCTTGCAAACTGGTTTGTCCGGCTTTTGGGTGTCCACCAGTCGTAGCATACATGCCATTGCGCTGTTTAGTACGTTTTTGAATTAAATAATGTCCGCTGGAATTTTGAATAAAGACCATGACAACCTGAACATAATACCCCTTCGGGATAGAATCACCGACGACGATAGTCTTGCCGGTCAGTTCGTGATTCTGGTCATATAAATCGCGTTCCTCTTTTTTGATTATTTTGGGCGTATTTTGAAACTTGTTTTTGCGCCGCAGTTTAAATGATGGCATATTAATTTAATTTTATGCCATAAATAGCATTACAACAAAATTACCCCTGCAACTCATAATCGGCGCCGAGTTAAACCTACTTGAAATAGCCCACGTCGGGGCTATATAATTATAAATGAACATGAAGAAGATTCTTACTTATTTATTGGGCATATGTGTTTTGTTCAGCTGTGCGTTAATCCCAGATATGGCTTTTGCGAAACAGTCGTACGAAAAAAGCGATGCCTGCGAAATTGCCGGTTTTGACGATCCGCTTATCTGTGGTACTAAGGGCTCAAATGAAGAAGCTGAGCTTCAGGGTCGCGTGCGATCCGTTTTAAATACGATTTACTTATGGATTGGTATTATTGCGGTAGTCGTTACTGTAATTGGCGGCATTCAATATATGACCGCTCAAGGTGAGCCAGAGAAAGCAAGACGCGCAAAAATGACAATCACCTACTCGATTATTGGTCTTATAGTAACCTTATCTGCATTTGCTATGACGACTTTAGTTATCAATGCGCTCGATGGAAATACGACGAGCGATAGCTCTCAAGGAGAAGGTGGAGGGAGCGGAGGGGGCGGCAAAAAACCGGTAGAGGTTAGACAGATACGAACAGTATCAACGACATCCATTACTGAAGGACAAGAGTTGCAGTTAAGGGTTGCCGTGGTACCAGATTATGCAGATGATCGCTCATTAACTTTTTCTTCAGATAACGAGAGTGTAGCGACCGTAAGTTCTGACGGAAAAATAGAAGCTAAGAAGCCAGGCGAAGCAACGATTACCGTAAAATCAAATAATGGAGTCGAATCGACGACGAAGGTTATCGTAAAAGAAATAGTACAACCAACTTCGATCGTCTTAAATCCGACTAGTCTTGCATTGATTAAAGGAAAATCTGGCACGCTTGCCGCTACTGTTTTACCTAGAAATGCCGCCGATAAGACAGTCACCTGGAGCAGTAGCGATAAGGCAATTGCAATCGTTGATAGTAAGGGTAAGGTAAAAGGAATAGATATTGGAGAAGCTACCATTACAGCTAAAACTAGCAACGGCATAGAGGCGACAGCGCAAGTGTCTGTTAAAGAAAAGAGTTCCCCTATTGGTGGTGGCGGTGGTGGTGCTGGTTATACTGGCGGAAAGGGATCGTTAACGGCTGAGCAGCGCCAAAAGATTGTAGAATTTAGCGAGACTCAAATTGGCACACCATATAACTACGGTCCAAATAACGCTTGCGGTGGAGGGTCTTGGACTAATGATATTCCGAATCAACAGCTAGCATGTAATGGTCTAACGCGTTGGGCATATGATGCGGCTGGCCTTACGATACCGAAAGGATCCATCGATCAAATGACGCAAGCGCCAGTCGTGACATCGACGGGTACAGTTTCAGACATGACTGCGGGTGATATTATCGTGTATGATGACGTAGGGCGCCGAAGTGACATTTCGAATATTAGGCTTACAGGATTCCGCCATGTCGCAATTTACGCTGGGGACGGACAGATGATTGAAGCGACCTGCCCTGTCGCACAAAAGCGCCCAGTCGCAGACAATGAATATTCATATTCAGTAACGTGGTAAATCAGCATCATTACGCTGCTGACGCTGACGCTATGGCGCTAATCGACGTTAACGCCATTCGCAAAGAGTCTCTTACCGACAAAATAGAGACCGATAGTAAAGATAAGATAGATAATATCTGCTGTAATAATGAGCGTACGATAAGTTGAGAATTCGATAACAACATTAGACGTATCGCCAAACATAGCTTTAATGCTATCGTTAAACATGCCGATTGCATAAATAATGCCGAGCAATAAAATTTGCAAGGCAAAATACAGGAAGATGCCAAGAATGACCGATCGTACGATGCGAGCGTTGTTAGAGCGATACCCTACAACTAGGCTGAATATGCCAACATTGACAGCATATACAGCCTCTAAAATAGCCGTGACGAGAATGCCGAGTAGAATGAAGGTCATATCGCCATCCTTAAAGATAGCGCGAAAGTATTCGTAGATATCGTTATCCCAGAAGGCAATGAAGAAACAAGTGATTACAACCACAAGCGACAGTAAAATGGTACCAATGCCAGAAATCGTCTTACTATCATAAAGCTTCTTTTTACTAACTGGTAAAGTATGGATGAGATACGATTCGTCCTTATATAAACTTTGGCGAAAACGTTCCCAAATGCGAATTACAGAATTAATAACAGTATTAGCAAAGGCTGCAATCGTAAAGCCGCGCAGAATACCGAAGATTAAATCCCCCATAATAGAGCCTGTATAGTTGCTAGCTATGCGTGTAAAAATAGAAAGAATAGCAGTTATAGTAAAAATGATAACCATATTGCGATTCATCCACGAAAAATCATATTTAATTAACTTTCTTAGCATGGAACATCCTCCTAAATATTGCATCAATAGATGCTTTTTCTTTGTTGCGCAATTTGTCGGCGTTGCCGGAAAGCGCGATTTTACCTTTATCAATAAAAACAACTTCATCCAAAATACGTTCGATATCGGCGATTAGGTGCGTAGAGATAATTACGCTTGATCCTTCTTTGAAGTTGGATAAAATCGTATCGAGAATATAGTCGCGAGTAGCTGGATCGACGCCGCCAAGGGGCTCATCTAAAATATACAAGTCTGCGTCACGCGACATGACAAGGATAAGTTGCAATTTTTCTTGCATACCTTTGGACATTTTGGAGATTTTAGAATCCACATCAAGATCTAAATCCTCTAACAATCTATATGCACGTTCGGAATCGAAATCTTTATAAAACTCGTCAAACATTTTGATGGCTTGGTTTATGTACATATTTTTATCTAGATATGTACGTTCGGGCAAATACGAAATATGCGCTTTAGAATAAACGCCAATAGGTCTCTTTTTGAACTTGATTTCTCCGCCGTCGGGCGTAAGTAGATCGTTAATAAGTTTAATCAATGTTGTTTTTCCGGCACCGTTTTTGCCGAGCAGACCGTAAATTTTTCCTGGCTCGATTTTGAGATTTATATCATCGAGCACGGTTTTGCGGTCAAATATTTTTGTAAGATGTTTGCATTCTAGCAAGATCATCTGCCGCCTCCTATTTCCTGCAAGATATTAATTGCCTCATCGAAAGTTGCGCCTATTTTTTGCGTATCGGCAAGATAGTTTTTTGCCGATGCGACAGCTAATTGCTTTTTGTATTTTGCAATTAGTTTTTTGTCTTCAGTAACAAATTTGCCATTGGTACGTTCAGTAAAAATGAGCTGTTGCTCTTCGAGTTCTTGCAGAGCTTTTTGCATAGTGTTGGGATTTACTTGCGCGATTGTCGCAAGCTCACGTACGGACGGGAGTCGACTGCTCGCCGCATACCGCCCTGACACAATTGCTAGCCGCAATTGCTCTACTAACTGAATATAGATGGGGCGTTCGTTGTCGAAAACAAACTTTATAAGCATCCTTTCTATTGTATTACTTGCTTAATACAATAGTACATATAGAGCGACAGAATGTAAAGACTATTAAATTCAGTGACCGTAGTGCATCATGGAGTGAATCTCCCCCCTATCAAGAAGTGCTTTTATTTCTCCTGGATACCCATTAATTTTCTTGTCCCAACTGTCAAGATATATTTTTAATATATACTTTATTGATTCTTCTTCAGTCCTATTTGACCATTCCCTATTGCTTGCCCAGTTGCACTGAAAAGGTAAATTATTTCCGTTCGGCTGCAATCTCTGGATGCGCTTCAATGACGTCCAAAAGACATCTCTAGCATTATTCTTATTAACAACTAGGAAATAATAATCATAGCCATTTCTGATATTATTGGCTATGGTTTCATTAAAACCTCTCCAATTGTCGGGAATGTTTTTAATTCCAGTTAATGCATATCCCATCCCTTGTTTTGACGATAAATTATCAGCTGCACTATTATTTAGGTCAGAAACTTTTATGTTTACATATATTTCGCCATACATATTTTTTATAGCAAAATCATACCAACACCTTGGAGGAGGCAATTCTATAATTCTGCCATATTCAGATGCTTGAAGTGCGTCTAAAATTTCATGCTCGTTTACACCCGAGTTTACTCTACCATCAGCATCATTGTTCGATAGAGCAACGGGGTTTCGTTGAAGCCAAGAAACGATGCTATCCAAATATCTTTCCATCGATAGGCGCCTCCAATAATGACTTCTGTGCAAAAATATAACGACCTCCGGTCATAAAACCCAATGCGTTCCAATCTATTTGGTTCAACGCGTTTACGGCCTTTTCTAAGTTCATTTTCTGTTTTGGAAATAATGCCAGTAGCGATCCATCCCATCTATCGCAACTGTTAATAAAGAAAGGGTTACCTACCCTTGTTTTGCAGTTGACGTATATTCTTGGTTTCCCTTCGCGAAAATCAACTGGTCGCCCCCACATAAACCACGTATTCTCATCGAAACTTTTAATCCCCCGCGATATTAGTTTGTCTTTATACTTATCTAATGATTTATCGTATTTTTGATAAATCATTTTTCTCAATTCACCACTAACGCGAGTTTTTGAATAGACAAATTCTACGCCTTTTTCATTTTCGAAGTATTTATCAGCACCGCTAACTGCTCCGACTTTAATATCAAAGAAATCGCCTAGCCTGTCTTTTTGGTCTTCGTCGATGAATGATATTAGACCGTCGTTTTCTGTGAATATATATATCCCATCAAATGTGTTAGTTTTGCGCGTGTAATTGCCTTTTTCGAAACGAAAGACGCATATATTCGGACAAGCCCCGTCAAATAACCTCTCGTCGCCATAATCATAAAAGTCTGTTATGGTGCCGTTTCTATATAAAAGTCTATTAACGACTTTTGCCGATGTTAGCTTGATAAAATCTCTAGGAACGATAAAGATTAGCTCACCGTGCTCAGTTAAGTGATTAATGCATTTTTCTATAAAAAATAGGTATAAATTCGCTTGAACCTTTATCTTAGTCTTATGTTTCGGCGTGAATAATGAGTTATCAACATATGGTGGATTTCCAATTATCGTGTCAAATTTTTCATCTGTAGGATAATCAAAAAAATCCATCACTAAAACGTTGTCATTTTTTACAACCGTTTCATCTATTTCGATAAATACCGAGTTATTGTTCTGAATTTTACTAAAAGCACCGTCCCCGCAAGACGGTTCTAGTATTCTTCCGTTTTTATTTTTTATTAACGAAATACACTTATTAACTAACTTTTCTGGCGAAAAAAATTGGCCATACTTTTGTCTATGACTGGCATTAGCGAATTTTTCACGTGCTATGGCGCCTCCTGACTCTTAGCGCCACAACTTCAAAAAGAAAATAAGACATCTTGCGATGCCTTGTTCGAAATCAAATTGCCGGTTACATCATGAATCCGGGAACATAACACCGCATGATGTCTTAAATCAATTTCTGCACTTAGACTGAATACAGCCTAACCGGAGCGATGAATATTCCCGGATTTACGGGCTTTATTCAAAACTCGGCACAAGTGCAGAATTGTAGCCTAAGTGCAAATTATTAAATTGATTTAAGACAATTTAATTATAACACTTTGGTCTCTGTTTTTTGCGAAATATCTGTTTTATGTATTGTTTAGCGAATCGCCGAGTATAATTCCTAGAGTCACGCTCAATGATACTGTTATACACTGGTGTTATAATACAGATATGGCAATCGAGAGAGTAATTGACACGAGCCTACACGAAGAAGACAGCGAAGAGCGCGCCGTGGAGTTTTCTTTACGCCCGACGAGTTTTGAAGAATATATTGGTCAGCGCCGTTTAAAGACGAACTTGAAACTTGCAATTGACGCCGCTAGAAAACGCGGCGACGTAATGGATCATGTCCTGCTCTACGGTCCGCCTGGTTTAGGCAAAACTACGATGGCTGGCGTAATCGCACACGAGATGGGTGCGAACTTTCGTGCCACCTCTGCCCCGTCAATAGAAAAAGCGGGCGATCTTGCTAGTATTCTGACAAATTTAAGTGATGGAGATATCTTGTTTATCGATGAAATTCACCGTTTGCGTAGAGCCGTAGAAGAAATTCTCTACTCCGCAATGGAAGATTACAAACTTGATATTGTGATTGGTAAAGGGCCGGCCGCGCGTAGCGTAAAATTGGATTTACCGCGTTTTACGCTGATTGGCGCGACGACACAAGCGGGTAATTTAGCAGGACCATTACGCGATCGTTTTGGTCATTCGTATCGTTTGGAATACTATGCAAATGACGATATCCAGAAGATAATTGAGCGTTCGGCAAACATTTTGGACACAAAAATCGAGCCGAGTGCGGCAAGATTACTAGCAGAGCGTTCACGACTGACGCCGCGTATAGCCAATAGGCTGCTAAAACGCGTGCGAGATTATGCAGACGTAAATGGCGATGGCGTAATTGATCAACAAACCGCAACTTCGGCTCTAGTAATGCTAGAAGTTGACGAATTAGGTTTAGATCCGGCTGATCGAAATATGCTAACTTTGATGTATGAGAAATACGGCGACAGGCCAGTTGGTTTAAATACAATTGCAGCCTTAACGGGTGACGAGGCTTCGACGATTGAGGACTATTTGGAGCCATTTTTGGTACAAATTGGTATGATTCAACGTACGCCGCGCGGTCGTGTAGTAACAGATATTGCAAAGAAACATTTAGATTTAGAATAAAAAGCCGAGAGAAGAAGCACGGCTTAACTAAAGATTGAGCGTTTTTTGGCTTTGTCAAATTCTTGAATAAGCTCTTTCTGTTTTCGGCTGAGATTCTTTGGAATTTCGACATTCACCGTAACAATGTGCGGACCACGTTCATTGGAACCAAGACGAGGGGCACCGTGTCCAGATAGTTTAAAATTGGTACCTGGCTGCGTACCAGCTGGAATTTTCATAGTTACTTCGCCGTCAACGGTTTCAATATCGACTTCCGTACCAAGTACAGCCTCAACCATCGAGATGGTGACTTCAGATAAGATAAGGTCGCCTTCGCGCGTAAGTCGCTTGTGAGCACGAACGCGAACTTCAACATAGAGATCGCCGCGTTGACCACCTTCTTGTGGAGCGGGACCGCCCTTGCCGTTTAGACGAATGGATTGCCCATCATAAATACCAGCAGGGATTTTAAGTTTAATCTGTTCACCATCAACTGTAATATTTTTTGTACAGCCAAAAATAGCTTCTTCAAAATTAATTGTAGTACTAGTGCGATAGTCGCGGCCGCGACGAACCCCGCGAAAACCGCCGCCAAACATAGCGCCGAGAATATCATCAAGGCCGCCGAAGCCGCCACCAAAGTCAAAGTTGAAGCTTTGGCCGTTGAAATTAAAGCCCTCAAACGGGTTACCACCATTAGCGCCAGCACCCGCGCCGCCTACGCCAGCATGACCAAACTGATCGTAGCGTTGGCGTTTGGTTTTATCACTCAAAACCGAATAAGCTTCGTTCGCTTCTTTAAATTTTGCTTCAGCCTCCTTGTCGCCTGGATTTTTATCGGGATGATATTTAATAGCAAGCTTGCGGAAAGCCTTTTTTATTTCATCATCAGATGCGTCTTTTTTGACGCCGAGAACTTCGTAATAGTCTCTTTTGCTCATAGATTAGATTATATATTTTAGCAGTCTATAGGTCAAGAGTGCTAAGAGCTCATTAGTATAATACCTACCGTGATAATAATCGCCGCAACAACATAATAAAGAATAATCTTTTTAGTCATGCGTTTTGCGGTAATGAACTTCGGAAAAGCACGTCCGAGCAAGAGAACAATAATGAACGATACGAAGAGATTAGATACGCGCATAATTGGCGACAAGAGCGATACAACAGGGGCGACAATAAGGGCAAATTTGTAAATAATTTCCCCGCCCATCAATGTAAGGTTATCTGCCAACGCAGCTACAAGATAGAATTTGTGTTTTTTGCGCGTAAGAAAGGTCTTTTTTAGGGCTTTGCGCCAAGAGTCAAAAAAGATAAAACACATTATCACGGTAACGAGCGATCCAAGTTGAAAGAAGAAGAATCCCTGCGCAAAAAGCGTAAAATTTGCAATACGGTCGCCAATAAAGTACGCATAAACAATATCGGATAAGATTGAGAAGAAGCAATACACGATAGTAGTAAGCGCGACATCAACATTTGGGCTATGTTTTTCGCGTTTGCTGCTAGTGCCAAAAATAACAACAAGCGTAGCGCCCATGATGAGCACGAAGCCAAGTCCTTGATTAGCGTTAATAGATTCACCAAGTAGTAGAACGCCGAGGCCAATAGACATCAGCGGTGCAACTTGACCGAAAATCGCAACGTCGATATTATCGCCTTTTTGAATAGCTTTGTAATAAAAGACTGCGCCAACGATATTAATTGCGCCAGCCAGCATTAGGCCGAGCGCATTGCCGAGCGGCATCATAAATACTGCGCGGCCAAATACTAAAATAAGCAACACAATGGAGACAAAAAAGCTCAGTATATGCATAACGGCTAGAGAGCCGGCACGCTTCTTTGGTAAAGCTACGTCAGTAAGATAGTTTTGAATATATCCGTTAAAACAGTAGAAAACGGACGCAGCAACAGGAAGAACTAACCACCACATAAGGATATTTTAACACAAGCGTAATACTATTTTTGGCTGCGTTTTGCAACCGCAAATGCAGAAGAGTCATTATCGAAGCTGTCCGCTATTTCGCGACCGAATAGGACAAACATAAGCGTATCGAGAGTGACGAAGCCTTTTATTTTTGCATCTTTATCTACAACAATACAATAACTACTATTCGTGCGAATGAAGGTGGCAAGTAACATCTCGAGCGTATAATCCGCGCGGACAAAAAATACATCCGTACTCATATATTTAGTAATTGGAGTTTCTTCAGTAATAGCGAGCGGGTCGACATTGTCGGTATTTAAAATGCCACATACTTGATCGTTTTGGTCTAGAATCGGAAAACGATTAGTTCCCGATTTGTAAAGTTTGTCAAAAGTTAGCGGACCAAGAAAATCTGTTTCGTGCAAGAATTCCATTTCGTGCTTTGGCGACATAATAACCGAGACAGCCATCTTATCAAAAGCCATGGCACTAGCAAGAAGATTACGCGTTTTAGCATCAAGAAGCGTCTTTGGCGTGCGCTTAATGACGCCGATTAATTCTTCTTCGGTTTTAGGCGTGAACGGCGGTTCTTTTTTCTTTGGCGGACGGTACTTTTCAAGCTTCGGGTCGATTGAAGCCGTGAACTTTACCATCATTTTATGGAAGAATGACTGATTCTGATTATTCCGATTTGCCATAATATAATTCTCCGTTCCTCGTGCTATAATTATAACATCTTATCAAGTGAGGAATTAGGAGTTATTCATGAACAAATTCACAGCGGTGGCTATTGCGATTATTATACTCTGTTTTGGTGGACTTATTATCTGGTCGACAAATAACAAAGCTGAGCATATAGATTTCAGCAAATATGACGCAAATAAAGTCGTTGAGGCTACCGACGATAATGGACTAATTGGAGAGCATGTGCGCGGCAAGGCCGACTCTAAAGTAATAGTGCTCGAGTATGCAGATATGTCTTGTCCTGGGTGCGCTAGTATGATGCCACGTATATCAAAGCTATACGAAGAATATGGCGATAAGGTAGCCTTTATCTTCCGCCACTTCCCGCTTCAGGCGCACCAGAACTCACGCTCCGCTTCCGCCGCAGTCGAAAGTGCGGGATATCAAGGTCATTATTGGGAAATGCTCGAGGCGCTTTATTCAAGGCGCTCAGACTGGCTTTATGCGACTGGTCAAGATCGTACGGATATTTATGTGAAAATCTTTAAAGAAATTACCCCTGATGGCGACGAAGATAAATTCCGTAGCGACATGAACGATCCTAAAATTGATAAGAAAATTAGTTTCGACTATAACATCGGTAAAGATAAATCCGGCGTAGAAGCTACGCCTGCAATTTTCATTAACGGCAAAGCTATCGATATGACTGATAAAGATAAAACTTTCGACGATATCGCGGATGATATTAAGAAGCTAATCGAGGACGGACTTAAAGAAGATAGCGGCGGCGATAAAAAATAGCCTTGCAATTACCGACAAAAAATCTCCCGAGAAGGGAGATTTTTTAGATTATTACTACATTTCGATGTATTCATTCCATCGAAGTGTATCCACTCGCAGCGTCCCCTTACGAGTACGCTTTTTCATGGTTTTCTCCTGCTTAGTAATATATCGCTCTAAACGACCTTTATCCCCAAACCGATATAACGGATTTTCGAGCGACAATATGCATTATAGCAAAGAAAATGTGGGGATTCAAGCATAAATTTTATGCCACCTAGCGCCTCTTGAGAGCCTCTCTAATGCGGTTTTCGACTGGCATGTTAATATCTATACCGTCTAAAGCCTTCGTGGCGTCTGCAAGCGTAAATCCGAGGGACATTAGTGCATCTAGAGCATCATCATTTTCTGATAGTTTTTGTTGCTCTGGTTCAGCCTTGCGGCCATAATAGGTCGGAAGACCAACTTTTTCTTTCAAATCAACAATAACGCGCTCGGCGGATTTTTTGCCAACACCGCTAGCCTTAGAGATATAGACCGAGTCGGCATTCGCGATAGCATTACGGACTTCTTCTACGGGAGCTAAACCGAGAATAGCCATGGCGGCTTTTGGGCCGATTCCCTGCACCGTAATAAGCAGTTCAAATAGTTTTTTGGCAGCAAGGCTAGAGAAGCCAAATAATTCTTCCGATTGCTCGCGAACATGATGATAAGTGTAAAGTTTAATATCGTCGTTGAGGCTAAGGTTGTCAAAATCAATAGCCGTGAGAGTAACTTCATAGCCTACGCCCTGAACGTCGATAATAGCAGAATTAGCAAATTTTTCGACAATTTGACCACGAACATGAGCAATCATAGGGATATTATACAAATATTTAAGAGGAAGAAAAAGGTGCCACTAAAGTAGCAATATTTCATATTAAGTGTCATATGTAAGATATGCGTGTCATGAGGGCGTGTGTGATTGCGGTCGCGAGCGCGTCGGCAGCATCGTCCGGCTTAACGACTTGTTGCATTTTTAAGAAGATACGTACCGCCTCCTGCATATCTTTTTTCTTCGCACGACCATAGCCCGTCATAGTCTGTTTTATTTGTAATGGAGTATACTCAGCAATTGGCAAATTGTGCTGTTTTGCAACGAGAATACAGACGCCGCGTGCTTCTGCTACGGTAATACCGGTAGTAATATTCTGATTAAAATATAGTTTTTCAATCGAGAACTCATCTGGATGAGTTTCGTTGATGATTTCGTCGAGAGATTCGTAAATATCCAACAAACGATCGGCGAGAGACGTGTGAGCTGGAGTTGCAATAACGCCGGCGGTAACCATGCGAGGTTGTTTATGTGTTGTAAATTCCACAACACCAAAGCCGCAGATGCCAGTTCCTGGATCGACACCTAATACACGTTTCGTAGACATGTCATTATTATACCTTACGAAGCTTGAGGCGTAGATTGCGGATAGCTTTGCGTATTTCCTGACGATATTGATAGACAACATAGCTAAGCCCCGTCACTACGGCAACAACAATAGCGGTAGTCGCAATAAATATCTTCGGATTATAGTATTCCTGCTCTTCTACTGGT
Organism: uncultured Candidatus Saccharibacteria bacterium; assembly: GCA_946406315.1. Taxonomy (GTDB): domain Bacteria; phylum Patescibacteriota; class Saccharimonadia; order Saccharimonadales; family Saccharimonadaceae; genus UBA2834. The sequence goes on along the minus strand of CAMJKD010000009.1, from coordinate 18,892 downwards.
TCTGGCGCATAATCAGCGGTTTCGCCAGTGTTTTCTCGAATTTTGCGACAACGGTTGGTTTCCGGATTACGTTCGTAGCCTTCTTTACAAGAGGTTGGCTCTGTAGATGCGCTTGTTATTTTGCGACAACGATTCGTCTCTGGGTTGCGCTCATACCCTTCTCTACAAGGAGTCAAAGAGGTTGAAGCTTCGATAGCTTTACAACGGTTCGTTAATGGATTGAGATATTTTCCTTCAGGACAGGTAACAGTTTCCGTTTTGGTCACTTCTTCTTTGACGCAGTTACCTGTTTTAGGGTTGATAGTTTTTCCATTGGGGCAAGTTTGGAATTCTTGATATACATTCGCCTCTCCGGGAGTAACATGATAAGTTTGCCGCCAGAATGGATTAACACTAGATATATCAAATAGAGCATACGACGCGCCCTTCTTTTGGCCGTGAGGATAATTTATTTGAGTCTTAATATCACGCTTTCCATTAATCACAGAAACTGTGTTTGAACTGGAAGGATCTTTAGTTAAGCTAAGATTTTGATCTTTGAAAACATAATAACTACCCGGCTCCACTTCCCCACTAAGGGGGAAAATATCGTTTTTGTAACTTACTGAGCAGTTTTTAAGAGAAATCCGCTCTGGTGTGGGATTATATAACTCTATAAACTGCTCCGAGGCATCGTCCACATAATAACTGTAAAGCTCGCTGATTATTACCCCTTCGCAATCATTTTCATCTAGTGCCAAGACCTCTTCGTCCCGCTCGGAAACTACTTCAAGAATGCTATTGAGATTTATACTGGGATAATACTTCGCCGGCTCGTAAAAATGACTATCCGAACATGATTCCTCCGCGCAACGGACTAACGAATAATTATCCTCAATTTTCGTGGCAAATTTCGCATAATTATCAGCACATTCAAGCTTTCCCCAGCAAATTTCGTCCACTTTATTCTCTCCCTGATATAATTCAAGTTTTCCAGCCGTGGAAGCGAGACCGGAACTGCTAAAATTATAGAGATAAACACTCCCTTCTGCTGCGATAAATTGAGGACTAACGCTAGCCCCAAGAACTAAACGATTAGTAGCTAAGACTAAATTATCGGCGAAACTAATTTCCCCTCCTATATTTCCTGAACTATTGGTATACACGATGCGATACGGAGCAAGACTAAGCTCCGACTCAGATAGACGCTCTAGCTCGATAAAATCATAATTCTGGGAGGAATTGTCATCTTTATAGCCGGCATTGATTGCATAGAAGCGCATCAATGGTGTAGCTGGTAGCTCTTCGGCAAAGACTAGAGAAGTTACAGCCATCACGAGGAGGTTAATAATTATTCAAGTTATAATAATAATTCTTTTCATATTATTAGCATAAAAAAGGCGAAATTATATCCAAAGCATAAGTGCAATATTTTCTTAAGCGTGCTAAACTGAAACCATGAGCGATTTATTAAGTATCGCTACGATTGTACTAGCAGGCATTGTCCAAGCTTCCCTGCAGTTGAGTTTGGGTGGACTTGTTTTGTTGTATCACTCTAGTATGGGTCAGCATAAAAGACGTAAAACTCGCTATCTAGCAAAGAGTTATATTTGGGGTGCGTGTACGATTAGCTTTGTTTGCGTTTGTGCGATAGCATTTCTTATTCAGCAATTATTAGGCGTCGCCGTTTCGCAAGAATGGATGCTAATTTCGATAGGCGCGCTCATAGCTTGCTCATTAGTCATGTGGTTGGGCTATTTTCGCGATGGCAATGGAACGGAATTGTGGTTACCAAAGTGTTTGTCGCGCTACATTACGCGACGCGCAAAACACACTAATGATAATATCGAGGCATTTTCGCTGGGTATGCTCAGTGCTTTTGCGGAATTGCCAATTACTGTAGCAATTTATTTCATAGTAGCAAACTGTTTACTAAACGCACGTTTTCCGTTACTGGCTGCACTATTATATATTCTCATTGTGGCAACACCAATGATTGTATTAAAATTCAGCATTAAAGCAGGCAAAAACGTAGTTGCGGCGCAAAAATGGCGCATTAGGAATAAAAGATTCGCAAGTCTTTTCTCTGGTAGCAGCTTCGTAGTATTAGCATTATTCGTGGTGGCATTTTGGGTATTGTGATGAAAAAAACGCGTATAACATATGAATATTCGCACGATGCTATAAAAGATAGTGTTTTTCGACACGCGAAAGCCTTGCGGTTGCCAGAAGGCTGGGGCGAGCAACTCGCCGAGCGTATCGCAAAGGCGACCGATGCGTGGATTGAAGATAAAGATATTGTAACCGAGGATGATTTACAAAATTTTATTTGTAAGGAGCTAGAAGAAGTTAGCCCTGATATCGCTTTCGCTTATCGAAATCATGATAAAATAATATAAAATGAGTAAGCGTTTCGATTATGATCTGGCCGTCATAGGGAGTGGCGATGCAGGTGGTAAAGCGGCCTTAATTGCGGCCGAATCAGGACAGCGTGTAGTCTTGATTGAAGCAAATAAATGGGGCGGATCTAGCCTCAATGTTAGTAACGTACCTTTAGGTGCGCTATTTCATGCGTCCCAAATCTATAAAAAAGCCCTTGAAGGTGGTAAGTTTGGTATTTCTAGTAACGGCCTACGCTATAACTATCCAACAATTAATAGTTGGAAAAATACCGCTATGCGCCGCGCAAAGGCGAATGGTAAGGCCGATTTTGAAGAAGCAGGTATTGTCTGCATAAAAGGAAAAGCACGCTTCATTTCGAAAAAAGAATTAGCGGTCGGCGAAGAGATTATTCGGGCGAAGAATTATTTAATTGCAACTGGCGCCTCAATTCTCGATACAGGCATTAAAATTCCGGAAAATGTCGATTACTGGCTACCAGAAGACGTCTTGAATATCTTGCGACCGCCGAAGAGTTTATTTATTATCGGTGCAGGCTCGACTGGCTGTGAGTTGGCGCAATATTTCGCTACACTTGGCACTGAGGTTGTAATTGCTGATATTGCGGGGCGCCTATTGCCGCGCGAAGACGAAGAAGTCGGTCAAGTTATGGACGAAATCTTCAGCAAAGATAAGATAAAAGTCTTAACACAGTCGCGCGTGATTGCGTTAGAAAAAGATAATCAAACTAAGAAAGTAATATTCTTAAGGGGAGGTCAAGAAAAATCGATTCGCGTAGACGAAATATTAATGTGCACAGGAAGCGCGCCAAACGTAGATATCGGTCTAGAAAATGCACACGTGAATTTTAATCATACTGGTATTAGCGTTGATATTACGATGCGTACCTCGCAAAAGCATATTTATGCTGCCGGTGATGTCATAGGCGGTCATAGTTCAACCGAAAAAGCCGAGATAGAAGCACGCGTGGCAGCGATGCATATTGTTGGTAAATCGAAGGCAATTGCTGATTATCGTGGCATTATGCGTGTAACGGATACTTATCCAGAGGTTGCGCAGGTGGGCGAAACTGAAGATGATTGCATTCGCAGCGATAAAAAAATCAAGAAAGTCGTCGTCCCACTGGATACCGTAGCGAAGGCAAACATTTCGGATACTCATAATGGTTTTGTTAAGATTATTGTCGCCAAAAAGACTAACAAAATACTAGGCGCAACAGTAATGGCGCCAAATGCAGGTGTACTTGCCCAGGAATTAGCCTTTGCGCTTTGCTATGACTTGACGGCGGACAATGTTGCTCTAGTACCACACCTAGCAAATGACTGGAACGCCTTGATTCGCGAGGCCTGCGAAAGGATTTAGAAACAACAAAAAACGGCCTGATGGCCTTTGAAATCTTGGTGGCGGGGGTTGGATTTGAACCAACGACCTTCTGGTTATGGGCCAGACGAGCTACCAGGCTGCTCTACCCCGCGATGATACTTGTTAATTTTACTCCTAACCAAACAAGAAGTCAAGCCACTGAGAGAAGTTGCTACGGAATTCAGATTGTTGCGGTTCGATTTTGATATATCGCGTGCGAGCATCTTCGGAATTCGCTGGTAAGATTACCATCGTCTCATCTTTGGCTTTTTTGCCAAGCTTTATACGCGCCATGAGTTCTTGATATTCTTCAGTTTGATAGTATTGCTGTTCAAGCTGATTTTTCTCTACTTCAAGCTCTATTTTAGCTGCTTCAAGCTGTTTGCCTTTTAGTTTTTCCTCTAGACCCCAGTTACGAGATGTGGAGTTAATAGCGCCAACCGCCCAATAAAAACAAATCAGAATAGCGATAACTGTAACTATATTGCGAAGGGTAAAAATATCCCGTTTTGCATAGTAACGGATACGATTGAAGAAGGTCTGGATTTTCAGCCACATAACAATATTATAGCACTAATGCTATTTGACTATACACGGTCATTGTTGCATGATAAAAAAGTCGATTTTCTCCTTAGGCTGCTTGGTTGCGAGCGGCGCGAAAAGATAATAAAAAACTGCGCCGGAATAGAGATAATCTTTTCATATTTAATTATGCTTACGTTATAGTTAAAATATATCCTAATCATGTCTCTTCAAAGATATGATATACTTTAAAGCACGGGGGCATAGCTCAGTGGTTAGAGCAGTCGGCTCATAACCGATTGGTCGCTGGTTCAAACCCAGCTGCCCCCACCAGATTATATATGAGTCGGCATTTTGGCCGATTTTTTAGTAGTAAAATTCTGTTAAGTAACTTGCCAACAATAGGGCGCAAAAATTGTGCATTTTTACGGCAGAAAACTGCAAGAAACATGCATTTTGTCCCTGTTAGAATGTCTGTTAATACCCTAAATATTTTGATATTCCCCCTACAAGAGTAGGTTAGCAAAAAGCCCCGACTGGCTGCCGGGGACTTTTTAAAGGTGTTGTGTGATCAATCAATACTTTGAGACGAGGTCAAAAGTCATCTGACTCGTAACTCCGTTTTCATAGTATGTCTTGATGTAGGGTTCCTGCTTGTCGCTCTTGGTGTAGCCGATGAGATGTTTTTCAGAACCGTGACCTTTGACCATGACGCCAAATCTGGCCTCATCGAGATCACGGTTCAAGAGAAAACTTTCATCGACGCCAGCAGCCTTCAGCTCTTCAGAACATCTGAAATTGATTTCGATGATGCCGTCACCACCCTCAACGACGCAGACGCTGTCTGGTATCATATCAGGGTTTTTGCCGGCGAAAATCTCGTCAATAGAGTGTTCTGTCAGATACTTGACGGTTGGATCATTCTTAGGATCTTCATAGAACGAAAGATCGAAAAGACTGATTTTCTCATCAAGATCAGTGAAAAGCCGAATCGTTGCGCCATTACCACCGAGCGTCCAGAATACCTTTGGCTCGTAGTAAAAAGCATCGAGAAGTCTTTCTTCGGGAGTCTTTGCGTCGTCATCGACTCTCCTAGGAGTTTCTCTCGGTTCCAACTTCGGCAAGAGCCTCTTCTGGATCCAATAACTGGAATCAGAAAATTCTTTTGCGGACATGTTGAAAATTTTCTCACTCATAGGCTTTGATCTCCTTTCAATTAGATCAGCATTGCACAATGTATCACTACGGAAAAGAGAGCCACCCTTAACCGCAGATATCAGGGCTGAATTAAAGAATTAAGCCCTCAGATCCGCGGTTAAGCAAGCACCTTTTTAAAATACGGAATCTTAATGATCCTATATTTACATTATAGCACAAACACTATGAAATGTCAATAGTAAAATCACACTTAAAGGTTATCTTTAAGGTCAAAATAATAGATATTCAAAAAGCATAAAGAGTATTGACAAATAATATTAAGTATGCTATAATGGGAATACTGCTTGAAACTGTGAGTAGTGCATTTTAAAACAATGTTTGCGGAGAATCCGAACGTTTGTGTTGAAAAGATTTGGTAAAGAAGAATTGTCCTAGAAGAATTAAAAGCCTTTAGTTCATGAGAAGACTTATTTGAGTCCAGAGAGAAAAATTACCAACAAACACAAACAAAAGGAGGTACCATTATGGCACTCTACATCCACTACGGCTCCGCATATTTCAACCCCCGTTACTTTAAGCAGGTCACCAACCAAGATCACTGGAACAAGCCTTATGGCGGACTCTGGGCCTCTCGCGTTGATGCAAAACTCGGTTGGCGCAATTGGTGCGAAGTTGGAGAATTCAGGCTTGAAGACCTGAATACTTACTTTCGTTTTCTAATTACTCCTGCCGCAAAGGTCGCTCATCTTTACACAAGTAAAGATTTGGATCGCCTGCCACGTTGTAACGACTGCTTTGATTCATGGAATGGATTCTATCCGGACTTTGAACAGATGGCGAAAGATGGCTGGGATGCCATCGAACTCCATCTTTCAAGTACGGATAAGAATTGGGATAAAGATGGTCTGTATTGGCGACTTTATGGTTGGGATTGCGATTCAATCCTAATCATGAACCCAAAGATTATCTCACCCCTCACCCACATCTAAGCAGAAAAGTCCCCGGCCGCCAGTCGGGGCTTTTTACTGCATCTAACATGGCGTGTATTATAATAATTGATTGTTGGCTAACCTATCTCTTATTTCTCCTCTATACAGTGTTAATACCTGCCCAATTCGCCTCCACCAAGACATATCTAAACCGGTATACTAGCCGATTTTTTAATAATGAATATCCGTTAAGTACCTTTGAAGTCCTAGTATGCAATTTTATACTGATTTTGCACGAAAAATGGGGCAAAAATCGCCATTTTACACCTATAAGATTGCCTGTTAATACCCTAAAACAATTAGGTCCATATGTTAAAATATGAATATGGACTTCATAAAAGGAATCGATGTAAAAATGTCCCCAATTCAATACGGTTGGGTTGATAAAAATGGAGTCAAACATACCGACATGGCACACTATGCCGAAAAATATATGCTACAGATGCCAGACCAATTACTAGAAAGCAAGCTTGGTGTTTGCTGGGATCAAATCGAGCTACAAAGAAAATTATTCGCCGATGTCGGCATAGCTACACGCTCATTTTTTATAGTTCATTACGACGAAGATAAATGCCCCACTCATACATTTATGCTTTTCGAACACAATAACAAAACATTTTGGTATGAGCACGCTTGGGCTGTTTTACGCGGCCTACATAAATATGATAATCTCAAAACTGCGATTTCCGATATTCGCAATAAATTCATCGATAATGAACTTGGCGACAAATACAATCCGCAAAATCTCGTCATTTACGAATACGATGCGCCAAAGGAAAACCTATCGTGTCTTGATTTTTATAAATATTGCGAAAAAGGCAAACAAGTTCAAATTGACTCTCTATAAATTGTTAAACCTGCCCAATTCGCCCCCACCAGTGACGCATCTGTTCGAACTATTCGAACTTTAAGATAAGTGAACAATCTGAAAAAATGATTGTTTTTCTTTTTCGACTAGTATTTTGATATTAATGTCAAAATACCTAGGGGGTTAAATAATTTGCCATAGTAAAACATCTGCTAAAAAATATAAATTATGTCAAAATTGCATTAGGAGGAAAAACTTATGACTTTGTATAATGAAATATTAAACAATAGTGAATATTTAGATACAGCTAAAAAAATAGATAATATTAAATTTATAACTGATGGTAAGTGGGATTGGGAACATGGATTAGGTCACTATAAACGAGTTGCAGAGTATGTAAATAAGATTTTATTACAATTAAACTCTGATAAAAGAACAATTGATTTAGGAATGGCTGCTGCACTTTTACATGATATTGGTTTAATTAAAGGTGATAAAGTTGATCATGCTATAGTGAGTAGTAAAATATTTGTTAATTTTATTGATAAAAATGATATTACACAGAATGAAGAGGAAATTTTAAGACAGGCTATTATGGATCATTCTAAAGGAAATAACATTAAATCTTTAGTTGGTCTTGCCCTGGTATTAGCAGATAAATTGGATGTTACTTATCATAGAACTGAAAATTCTAGCATTCAAGATGTAATGAATAAGGAAATACAAAAAATAAGAAATGTTGATATTAAAATTAATGAAGATAAACTTATAGTAAGCTATACAACTTATGATGATTTTAATATTAATATATTAAATAATTGGCCAAAAGCAATTACTATTCCATATAAAGTGTCAAATTACTTAAATAAAGATTTTATATTTTTAATTAACAATAAAGAAATTGATATATCAAGAATTCTAAATTAAAAGTCGTAAATAACTACGACACTTGCACCAGATTTTATATGACTCAGCATTTTGGCCGATTTTTTAGTAGTAATTTTCTGTTAAGTACCCTGAAAATTATAGGGTGCTATTTTATACTGATTTTGCAGAAAAAATGCGTCCGAAAACGCATTTTTACCCTGATAGAATCGTCTGTTAATACCCTAAACAATTTGGTCTATAATAAAAACTATTAAGCTTTTGAATGAGAAAGACCCGCCGAAGCGGGTCTCTATGTGCGTTGTCGTCTGGTAAGCTAGGGATTAGCGGGTTTCGGGGAGGGATTACTCCTCTGCGTCCTCGGAGGCGTCGTCATCGTTGGATTCATCATCCGCTTCTTCCGGATCTTCCGGTTTTTCGCGAACCGTCCTCAGATAGACAACTCCTTCCGGCTTCTCCCAAGGGGAAGTCCAACCTTCTTCGTACTCGATCAGGCGAGGTTTGATAACCCGCATCTCGAGTCCAGAATTGGCGTCTTCGTCCTCGGGATAGGCATAGAAGCCGTCCTCCACAACAAAGAATCCGGCAGCGACACAGAGGTCGAGGAAATCGTACACGAAGCAGCCGAAGCCACCGCTCTTGCCGAAGCAAGATTCGTGCATCATGAATTTCCTGACCGGGAAACCATCGCCCATATCGATCTCGATGTAGGTGTCCTGGCAACCGGAGCTCCCCTGACGGAAGCAGAAGCGGTAGCGGTTCCGGCGCTCATAGAGAGCGACCTTCTCGCCAAACTCGGCTTCATACTCCTTAAGGAAGCGTCCGAAAGCGGTGTTGATCTCGGCGGTGTACATGTCGCGTCCGGACTTGCCCTTAACGGACAGCTCGTCGTTCTTAACGGAGATGACGAAGCTCGTCCTCGTGGAACTTGTCCATCCGCCGCACTCGCCGTTCTTAATGACAAAAAGTCTGCTAAAATCCTTCATAGTAGTTCTCCTCTCTGCGTTTTTACCGCTTGCAAAAATGGTGATAGAATTACATTTTGCCGCGAGGTCCCCCTCATGCGACCAGGTCTACCTACTCTCGCAATTGACAGTAGATACAACTGGTCGCATGGGATAGAAAAAACTACACAATGCTTACTACTCGACTTTATAACGTGCTTAGTTAGTCTTTGAGCTTTACTAACTATGGTTAGATTATAGCACATATGCTTATTTTTGTCAATACTATAACAATAGAAGAATTGTAACAGGGGTAAAATACGACATTTTTTGTCAAAATAGGGTCGACAAAACCGAATAGTCACCCCAATTAATGATATTTGACGTATTCTAAATATTAGTTTATAGATTGACTAGCTTGTTTTTTTATTTCATATCTATAGATTGCTAATGCCTGCCTAATTCGCCCCCCCACCAGATTTTATATAATTCGGCATTTTGGCCGATTTTTTAGTGATAAATCTCTGTTAATTACCTTGTTGGTTCTAGTATGCTACCGCACTCCGATTTTGCACAAAAATGCGCCCAAAAGCACATTTTTACTCCCTATAAAAACCATCCGTTAATACCGTAAATATTTTGGCGTCCTCTTATAAGAGTAGGTTAGCAAAACCCCGACTGGTTGTCGGAGGCTTTTTGTTTTTTTAGATAGTATAGATTCATGGAACTCGCGCTTCAGATAGAAGTAGCGACACTGGTTGAGTTTGCTAGTATGGATTAAGTCGCCCAGCATCAGGTACATATAGGCGTTGTAATTATCCAAGTAGAAGTAATCTTACTACCAGAAATGGTTGTGGCACACATGAGATTGTGCGAAATGCCGTCATGACTGTTGCGTTCGATTCTCTCTACGAATTTAATATTCGAAGTAAAAATCTCATCACCGTCGTTGAGTCTTTTACGTCCAAATACTTTGCCGCCCAGTTTGTATTTTTCGGGAATTTCAAGCTTGTCGTCGTTGGATTCTTTCCAAAAATTTGCGAATGCTTTCGCGACAGTAGTGCGGTCGTCGTAGTCATCAGCCTCAATGAAGTAAAGTTCTCGCAAGAAGCTTTTTCGTAATATGTTTTTGACTGAAATGAAACCAGATTGAATTATAATTAATTAATGAAACTAGAAATCTTACCGATAAAGACGCGAATCGTAAAACCACCGAAAGACGATATTTCAGATATAATTGACAGTTTGGAAGTCAAAGACGGCGACATTGTTTTTATCACCTCGAAAATTCTTGCCATCCATCAAGGACGAACTAGAAAGACTGACGAAGTAGAAAAAACTGATTTAATGCGCGAAGAAGCCGAGAAGATGCTGTCGTATAAAAACGAAACTGGAGATTTTAATGTTAATTTAACTGTCGCGCATGGGGTTTTAATTCCCGCGGCGGGGATTGATGAGAGTAATGCTGACGGTTATTATGTCCTCTGGCCAGAAAAAATCGACGAAGCTTGCCGAGAAATCCGAGCACGCCTGATGAAGAAGTTCAATCTAAAACGTCTCGGCGTGGTTGCAACTGATTCTCATACCATGCCTCTCCGATGGGGCGTAACAGGACTAGCGATTGGACTTTCCGGAGTTGAGCCGCTGAAAGACATTCGCGGAGAAAACGATATTTTTAATCGAAAAATGAAACTCACCCAAGTCGACCTGATTGATCCGCTAGCCGCGATAGCAGTTCGAGAAATGGGGGAAAGTTCCGAATGCACGCCAGTTGCCATCGTGCGCGGCGACACGGGGCTCGTTTTTAGCGACACCGCTTCGATGGATGGATTCAAAATTCCGCCCGAAATGGATCTCTACCGTCCGTTGCTAGAAGCACTACCGAAGCTATAAAAAAAGCGGTGCTTTACACCGCTTTGTAGGTTTTAAGAAGCTGAACAATTTCCGCTTTTGCAATATCAGCATCATCGCGCGTTTGACGTTCTTTGAGAACTGTTAGATTGTCGTTGATCTTATATAATCCTTTCTTCTCCGATTCATCCCTCCTAAGAAAAGACGCAACGGGTCTCGCAATCAATATAGGGCCGCCAATGGTTCCCCATGGGTATACATCAATGATATTTCCGTACCGATCGACACACCAGGAATGTTCGAAACCAGTCATATAGTAGCCGTGCTCGACTAAATAATTAAATATCACATAAACGCGCAATTCTTCTTGAATGTCCATCAAGTCTTGAATAATATAGTCATCATCGAAGTTCGCTTCGTTAAAATAAATATCTTTAGCACGTGCAAGATGCGTTTTTTAGCCAAATGCTTACCATTTAAAAATGTACCATCAGAAGATAGGAACGCGTTTGGCATATAATCGGAATACTTCATGAACTGACAATATTTATCTTCAAATGATTCCATCTGTTCATACGAAGTGATGTTATCTATGCTCTTTGAATAATGGAATATTCCCAAAGCATCCTCAACATACTTTTTACACGAGATGATATATTTTGGTCATTGAATGAATTGCGCAAGTAAAATGTATTATAATACATATCATCTTCGGGGAGCTCGTCGTAAAAATATCCCACCCATGTTTTTCAAATTAATTAGCAGATAAATCTTTTGCGGTAGTAATAATTGCCTTCATGCAATGAATTTCAAATATCTTTAAAATAATTTCAAAATAGTGAGTAAAAATATACTAAAATGGTTATTCGCTTCTATGTTTTAATAGTTAAGTGTCCTACAATTTTGCCAGTAAAACTATGATAAAATTACATCCAAAGGAATAGAAATGGCAATAGTAGTAGGCGGAGTATTAGAAAAAGACGGCAAATACCTCCTTGTCCAAGAAGCCAAAGAAAAATTTTACGGCAAATGGAATCTGCCAGCTGGTCGCTTAGACTCCAACGAAACCATATTCGAAGCGGTCAAACGAGAGATAAAAGAAGAAAGCGGTTTAGACGTAGAATTGACTGGAGTTTGCCAAATTGGAAATAGTAAGCTAGAAGACGACCTATTTGTATCGATAATTTTCTCTACAAAAGTCCTTAGTGATGATATCAAGTTTGATTCTAATGAGATTCTAGACGCCAAATGGTTCTCCTATGAAGAATTATCGTCAACAAAAGTACAGCTTAGGTCTGAAAATTTTATCCTGGGCGCTATTAACAATGCCCGCAATAAATTAGTAGCCCCAATTAGCATTGTGGAAATACTAAATTAAATGTAATAGGCAATAGAGAATAGTAGAGTACCAAATACTTAACTAACAGCTGGGCTTTAAGAGAGGTAATTTCATGAAAGAATCTGATGACATCAAACAATTGGCGCGAAAAATATCGAGAAAAATCAAAAATAAGGTCGAAAAAGACAAGAGAAAACCAACCGGTAACCAAAATTGCCTACTATGCACATGGTGCGCCGAAGCTCAATTTAGACATATTGATGTTTTGCCTAGGCCGGTATACTCCCCGAGAGATGTTATTTTTAAGTTCGCAAATGCAAACATAGTTAAATATGCTAGGAAGATGCATTTTAGCAATAAAAACGAATTAATACGAAAGGTCTTAAAGGGAAAAAGATTTTATTGTCATGTGAACTGGAAAAACTCTTCTGGAGGACATGAATTTATTTTACTAAATATTAATAGTGAAATATATATCATGGACCCACAGGCGGGCTTACTGGCAGACATCAATAGTAAAGAAGGGAGTTACTATTTTAAAAATATAAATTACAAAAACTCCTTTATAGCAAGGATGGACAACAAAGAGCTGAATGAAGATTTATTGAAATATAATGACGCTAATTTAACTATAGATTTTGACGAAGTTGAGGATTTAAAGTATTTATAGCTTAATCCTATTTTACGCCGAGTGTTGCGCAAAAAGCATCCACTAACCTAATAGAGGACTAGAGTACAAAAAACCAGACATGAAATGCCTGGTTTTTCCGGTCTTATGCTGCAGAGTGCACAACGGCGCTTACAAGGCTATATATCTCTTTAAGGAGCTTATCGTTCCCATTAATGCTCTTATCGAGAGTGCCATATTTGGCTCTAATGCTATTCTCGACTTTCTCAGAAAATGCCTCCTCTTCGACAACAATTCTTGTTCTCCCTCGCCTCAGAAAGCGTCCAAGGGTAGATAATTCAGACCATGAACCACTCTCTGGATTTTCTAAATCAAGCGTAATATATGCGAGAGGGCCTTGGCTTGGATCATTCGACATCTTGAAGAAAGCAATGCCCTGCCGTCTTCTATGGTTATTTTCCGCAAAAGCCCCAGCGATATACTGGATTCGGCTTGCGTCCGACGCGCCGTCATAAAGCTCTTCACAGTAACCATAAAATCTGCCCTCTTCATCCGCAATAATTTTACCCGAAAATGATGGGTTGGGCTTTGACCATTTTCCGAACTGCATAAAATTACCGGAAATTCTAAAAATACGACTCACGCTTATCACCTCCAATCAAAGTGAGCATATGTTTTATATTATATCATATTTTTTATAATTTGTTAATAGCTACGTATTAACTCAGAATCAACCTCCCAAACATATTGCACGCATCCTTAAGGTTAACGCAGGGGTTGGGAGAAACGTTTGAGATAAGGAATCGACCTCCTAATACCATCCTGGGCGCGTTACGGATGATGGAACGCCGTTAAACATACCGCTCTTATTCGTAAGGCTTGACGTATCCCAATTAAAGATCGGATTTAATGAGGTAATATTCCTGCAGTCTCCGAACATATAATATGTAGTCGTCACGCTCGAGGTGTCCCAATTAGAAGCACCATCTATATTAGCAAGGCTAGAGGCGCCATCGAACATATAGCTCATATTAGTGACTTTTGAAGTATTCCAGCCAGCCGCGCCATCTATGTTTGCGAGGCTAGAGGCGCCGTGGAACATACTGCTCATATCAGTTACTTTTGAAGTATCCCAACCAGCTGCGCCGTCTATGTTTGCAAGGCTGGAGGCACCAGAGAACATAGAGCTCATATTAGTAACTTTAGAGGTATCCCAGTCAGATGCGCCGTCTATGTTTGCAAGGCTGGAGGCGCCAGAGAACATAGAGCCCATATAGGTTACTTTTGAAGTATCCCAACCAGTCGCACCGTCTATATTCGTAAGTTTGGAGGCGCCAGAGAACATGGACTGCATAATAGTAACGCTCGAAGTGTCCCAACCAGCCGCACCATCGATGTTCGCAAGGCTAGAGACGCCAGAGAACATGAACTGCATAGTAGTAACGCTCGAAATGTCCCAGTTAGAGGCGCCATCAATATTGGCAAGGCTGGAGGCGCCGGCGAACATATTGCTCATATTAGTAACTTTAGAGGTATCCCAATCAGCTGCGCCATCTATATTTGTAAGACTAGAGGCACCATTGAACATATAGCTCATATTAGTAACACTTGAAGTATCCCAGTCGACTAACGCGTCTATATTCGCAAGGCTAGAGACGCCAGAGAACATGGACTGCATAGTAGTAACGCTCGAAATGTCCCAATTAGAAACGCGATCTATATTAGTCAGGGCTTTTGCGTTATGGAACATAGCATACATATTAGTAACACTTGAAGTATCCCAATCGGCCGCACCACCGATGTTTGTGAGGCTGGAGGCGCCAGAGAAAATGCCGCTCATATTGGTAACACTCGAAGTATCCCAACCGGCTGCGCCATCTATATTTGTAAGACTAGAGGCACCATTGAACATATAGCTCATATTAGTAACATTCGAAGTATTCCAGCCGGAAAGCGCATCTATATTGCTAATTTTAGTGCCACTGAACATACTGCTCATCGAAGTAACACTCGAAGTATCCCAACCGGCTGCACCATCTATATTTGTAAGATTGTATGCGTTTTGGAACATGCTGCTCATATAAGTAACACTCGAAGTATCCCAGTCGGACACACCGTCTATATCAGTCAGGGCTTTTGCGTCGTAGAACATAGCCTGCATATTGGTGACTTTAGAAATATCCCAACCAGATGCGCCATCTATATTCGTGAGGCTGGATGCTCCATAGAACATAAACTGCATAGCAGTAACGCTCGAAGTGTCCCAACCAGCCGCACCATCGATGTTCGCAAGGCTAGAGACACCAGAGAACATGGACTGCATAGTAGTAACACTCGAAGTATCCCAATCGCTAAGCGTGTCTATATTTGTAATTTTAGTATTGTAGAACATAGAGTTCATAGTAGTCACGCTTGAAGTATCCCAATCGCTAAGCGCGTCTATATTTGTAATTTTAGTATTGTAGAACATAGAGTTCATAGTAGTCACGCTTGAAGTATCCCAACCAGCCGCACCGTCAATGTTTGTGAGGCTAGAGGCGCCGCTGAACATAGACTGCATAGTAGTAACACTCGAAGTATTCCAATCGGCTACGCCATCTATATTGGTAAGACTGGAGGCGTAGCTGAACATATAGCTCATATTAGTAACATTCGAGGTGTCCCAATTGGAAAGGGCATCTATGTTCGCAAGGCTAGAGGGGCCATAGAATATATAGCTCATATTAGTAACGCTAGAAGTATCCCAGTCGACTAACGCGTCTATATTTGTAAGGCTGGAGGCGCCGCTGAACATAGACTGCATAGTAGTAACACTCGAAGTATTCCAGTTAGAGGCGCCATCAATGTTCGTCAGGCTGGAGGCGCCGCTGAACATATAGCTCATATTAGTAACATTCGAGGTATCCCAATTAGTTACACCATCTATATTCGTAAGACTGGAGGCGCCGCTGAACATATCGCCCATATTAGTAACACTAGAAGTATCCCAACTGACGAGCGCAGAGATATCGTTTAGGCTCTTAAAGTAGTAGAATAAACATCTCAAGGAAGTACCCGCCTTAATCTTATCTGCCTCGGAATAAATATAGATAGTGCCATCGGTATTATCAAACCAGGCATATATTGGTACAGGAGAATCGGACGCAGAGATAATAGAAGCACTTGCTTGTTGTGCAGAAGACATAGTGGAAGCAGGCTTTACGGCTGTAATAGTGGTGTTATCAGACGAATAGTGTGCACTGGTTTGACCAGAAAGCTTTTTCAATGCCACGTTTATGTTCTGTCCAGTGTTTAGGATTGCCATTACTTCTTCCTTTACTTCTCCATCCATACTCTTAGAGATAGAAACTTTAGACCAAATGGCGCGTAAAACTACATCGTCACTAATAATCTTAAAGTAATCGTCGTTAATCGGCTTCGGATCGCCTTCGGCTACATCCCACCCTACAAAGTTATAGCCATCGCAAGTAAGCGTACTACTAGACATTTGCACTATAGTCATTGGTGGGTAGTTCTGTGTTGCTGGTAGTGTACCCTCATATGAACTGCAGCCACTTGGCAAGTTCGGTTCATAGCTTACTTCGTAGCTGGTCTTTAGAACTGGCGTAAATTCGCTAGAGATGTTTTCGTCCATGGTATCAGGTAGGCTACTTTGTGCAGTTTCATGGTCATTGGTTGGTAGGAAGATTCCCTCTTCAATTGCGCCCGTGTTCTTGAGCGTAATATCTATGGTAAGCTGTGCGGAATGGCCAGACATTAATGCCCCATTCATCGTCCAGGTTACAACTGGTACTGCGTCTTCATGGGTTAGTGATGTCTCACCAATGGAGGCTTTAAGCTTGTCTACGCTATCTACATCCCAGTATTCGTCATTAATGTAATCCGTTAGAGTAAAGTTCTCATAGATATATGGTGAAATTGAGGCTTCAAATAATACGTTATTTAATGAGTCCATATTTGCAATGAATTGCTTATCTGAGATTTGTTTAATAGGGTCTAGTACTTCATCGCCCATTTCATACTGAATACCATTAATGGTCATATATGGATACTTAGCTTTTAGGGCTTGGTATTCTGGGATTTCATTTGGGGTTTGTTCATTTGGATAACCGTCAGTGAGGAATAGCATGATGAGTTTACGATTATCTTGTTTTTGGTAGCCTTCAAGTATTTCTTCGGCTTTAAGGAAGCCATCATAATAGTTAGTACAGCCTGGAGTATCTAATCCATTTACTAAATCTATGAGTGTAGTCTTATCTGAGGTGAGATTGCTGAGTTTAGTTGCGGTAGAGTTAAAGCTCACTAAGCCAATACGGTTATTAGTATCAGATAAGACACTTTCAATAAGTTCAGTTACATCATGCTTAACTTGAGCTATTTTATCTCCACTCATAGAACCAGAGTTATCTAGTACCATAACAATGTCCGTATGTGTGCCTTCTGCTACTTTGGCTACCGTATCTACATCAAATGTTATCCTGGCTTTGCCCTGTTCAATCCATTTTGCGCTTTTCGTCACATTCCAAGAGCCTGGCTCGTTGTTTGCGTAGCTAGTATGCTGTGAAGTAAGTTCAATGGATTTAATAACTTCGGTATAATGCCCTGCTGCAACATTCTTAATTACTGTAGCGCCAATTAGAATGCCAATAATAGCAAAGCATGGGAGTGAGTATTTGAAAATCTTTCGCGGATTGATGCTACTTGAAATTGTGCTCAGTTTATTTAGTATCTTAAGCTTACGAGAAGATATGATAAGTATGAAAATAATGCCAATCCCTAATACAATTAAACCAATATATGGTAAAGCATTAAAGATAATGCCCGTAAGTGGTACTGGTTCTGGAACAATATTGAAATCTATGGTTGCCTTGTATTCTTGGCTAGTATCTAAGCTATGGTTATCTGCTAGAGCACCAGTTAGCTCTACAATGTTAGTAAGCGTTTGGCTTCGGTTTTCTGTTACCTTGTATTCAGCATAGACGTCTACACTAGAATTAGCTGGGATACTTGGAATTTTAACAATAGTATTAGTCTTCAGCTCATAACTGTTATTAGCTGAAGCTGTAAAGACTGCACCATCTAGTTCTTCTTGTAAATAGACATCTTTAATAGCAAAGGACTCTGGATTATGAACTGTAATCTTGAACTTTACGGTTTCGCCGTAGATGTATTCCGTCTGAGCATCAACAAGGCTCTTGCTTATCTGTGGCGCAAAGTTGCCAAGAGTTTCTGCCCATTCACCATAGATAGTGACATCTTCTTCTGGCATGGTGAAGGTTGCATTCTTATACCAGCCTAGGAAGTCGTAACCTGCTGCTACTGGATTAGCGGCTGTCGTAACTGTGTCACCTGGATAATGATCTTCGCATGGTGGAACACTTGCACCTGCTGGGATAATAGCGCCTTCAAAGGCATAGCAGACTCTGTACGAAATACGTTGGAATGAACCAACAATAGTTACGTCTTGACTTGGCATAATGAAGCCAGTTTCAGATAATGTAGCATCAGATGTGCTCCAACCAGAGAATCTATAGCCATCTATATTAGCATCTTTTTCCGTAGAATCTAATGGCACGCTAACGCCAGCTTCATATTGCTTCTGAACTGGTGGCATAAAGTCTGCTGGTTTTTCGCCATTAATAACGTAGGTAACATTGTATTTAGTACTTTCTGGATTTTTCGTCCAGAGACCTACTAGACGGACATTGCGATTTGGCATTGGGAAAGTTCCGTCCGTAACGGTAGCATCAGTCGTAGTCCAGCCAGAGAAAGTATAGCCTTCAAGTACCGGATTAGCATTTACTGGTACTGTGGAATCTTGGGCGTAAGATTCTTCACTAGGAGTAGTTGGCGCACCGGCTGGGATGTTACCTTCATATGCGTAAGTAACGTCATATAGCGTAGCACTAGAGTTGCCAATAAAAGCATGAACAGTATTGGAAGTAGCGGTTAGTCCTCGTTCGGCAGCAAAAGCAGTGTTGTAGAAATCTCGACGAGTTTCAATGGGAGTAGTACTTGGATCATCGA
>CAMJKD010000008.1 GCA_946406315.1 uncultured Candidatus Saccharibacteria bacterium | reverse complement strand
TCCAGAATGGCTATATTGTTGGAAATGATAAATATGGTT
Organism: uncultured Candidatus Saccharibacteria bacterium; assembly: GCA_946406315.1. Taxonomy (GTDB): domain Bacteria; phylum Patescibacteriota; class Saccharimonadia; order Saccharimonadales; family Saccharimonadaceae; genus UBA2834. The sequence continues at coordinate 55,537 of CAMJKD010000008.1, read as the reverse complement.
ATTATGAATCAACTGGCAAAATACGCGAAGTATGGCACAGCTTTGGCTTCGAGGGTGGCAAGTTAGGTTTTCCGATTGGTAATATTGAGACAAATACGAATACCGGCATCTACTGGCAGCAATTCCAGAATGGCTATATTGTTGGAAATGATAAATATGGTTATTATGAATCAACTGGAAAATTGCGCGAATATTGGAGTAAGACTGGTCACGAAAGCGGCAGGCTAGGCTTTCCACTTAGCAATGTAAAGACTTCTGATAATTACATTTATCAGAAATATCAAAATGGTGTTCTTTACTACAACACTAAAACAAATAAATATTCTTGGTGATTATATCGTTTTATTAATACTTATCCATATAACCTTATCAAAAGATAAAATAAATAGCCTACATCTGTTAAAATATAGACATAATGGCTAAGACAAAGCGTAAGATATTATTTACCTCACACACGGCTAATTTTCATAAATTCAACCGCCCCTTAATGCGTATGTGGCGTGGTAAATTAGAAGAACCCTATGCAGATTTAAATATCGGCAACTGGGAGGTAGATTATGCATGCGCAAATGAAGAAAAAGTATATGACGCCGACCGTGTCTTTACGGTAGATTTTGCGCGCAGCCCCTTCCGAATCGATAAACATATAAAAGCTTATCGACAGCTGAAGAGAATCCTACGAAGCAATCATTACGACGTTGTGCATACACATACGCCAGTTGGCTCAATAATTACGCGAATGGCGACAAAATCCTTCCGAAAAAAGAACGGCTTAAAAGTTATTTATACTTGTCATGGTTTTCATTTTTACGATGGCGCCGCGAAGATTAATTGGCTACTATATTACCGAGCGGAAAAAATAATGTCTAAATATACAGACCTGCTAATAACAATAAATCGTGAGGATTTTAAGCGCGCCGACGAGAACTTCCCATGCCCAGTTAAAATGATTGACGGGGTTGGAATTGATACGACTAAATTTAATACTAAATTAAATAAGACAGACAAACTAAAGCTCAAGAAGGAAATCGGTCTAGAAAAAGACGATTTTGCAATTGTTTATGTTGCAGAATTTATCGATCGCAAAAATCATCAAATGCTATTCGAAAGCGTTGCCGGAATCTTATGCGAAAATAGCAAAATCAAGCTAGTGCTGCTTGGTATGGGCGTCTTGGAAGAAAAAATAAAGAAGCTGGCTGAAGACTTGGGAATTGCAAATCAGGTTTTGTTCTTAGGTTATCGCCACGACGTATATAACGTTTTGCAATGTTGTAATCTATGCGTTTCAACGAGCAAAAGTGAAGGTCTTGGTCTTGGAGTATTAGAGGCTGCACTTTGCGGTTGTAGCATATTAATATCTGATAACCGCGGTCATCGCGACATAGTTGATGATAATAAAAAATACCTATTTAAGCTCGGCGATAATTCCGAATTGGAGAAAAAAATACGAGACGCAATAAAGAATCTGGAGAAATACCGTTTAGAATTTCCGGAGAGATATTCGTTACGTTCATCGTTGACTGAAATGAAGGACATTTATGAGGAGTTTTTAAAATGAAAACTGTCTTACATATAGTAGGCGGAATGGATCGTGGCGGTGCAGAATCCTACATCATGAATACTCTGCGTAATATTGATCGCAGTAAATATCATTTTATTATTGCTACATTTATTGAGCCAGCAGACGGCAAAAAATACGTATTCGAGGATGAATTAAATACGTTAGACGTAGAGCTGATACGCCTGCGCGATACGCGTTTTTCAAAACCGCGCGATTTTGAAAAACAAATTGAAAATATAGTGCGAAGGCGTGGCGTAGATATCGTACATAGTCATATTGATTTTATGTCGGCGCTTTCTTTGGCGGGAGCAAAAAATGGTGGCGCAGAAAAACGTATAGCGCACAGCCATAATACAAACAACGCAAACCTGAAGTCGCCCATCAAACGTGCGGTATCGATATTCCTAAAAAGGCGCCTAAATAAGTTGGCTACACATAGAATTGGGTGTGGTCAAGCGGCTGGGGAATTTCTGTTCGGCAATAAGCCTTTTACGGTAGTATCAAACGGTATAGATATAGACAAATTTAAGTTCGATAAAACAATTCGCAAAAAACTGCGTGATAAATATAAAATTAAAAGTTCTGCCACTGTATGGATTTCGGTCGGTAGATTAGAAGAGGTTAAGAACCATAAGTTTTTGATTGACTTATTGCATGATTTTTTTGCCGACTCTGACACGCATTTATTTATTCTTGGCAACGGATCTTTACACGATGACTTAGAAAAGCAAATAATAACACTGAATCTAAAAAATAAAATACATCTATTATCGGCGCGTGACGATATAAATGAATACTACTCATTGGCGGATTTCTTCGTTCTACCGTCATTCTTTGAAGGCGTACCGACGGTTGGAATTGAGGCGCAGGCAAACGGTTTGAAGTGCCTGTTTAGCGATAAGGTTTCGACCGAAGTAAAAATGCTAGACGACAGCGTATTTCTGCCGTTAGACGAAATCAATAAGTGGGTTGATTTATTGAAAGAACAAGCATCAACTAATGACCGCTTAAAGCATCTTCAAGACAAATCAGTACAAGTATATAATATTAAAAAGACCGTGAAGAAGCTGGAAGAAATATATGATATTTGATGGTTTTACAAGTGTATTATTATACTTTATAGTATTTGCACTATCGGCCGTGCTGTTGCACTTGGGCGACAAGAAGAAACTAAAGTCGCTTACTATGCTGGGTTTATTGATCGTAGTGCTATTCTCTGCTTTTCGACTAAATGCTGGCACCGATACGGCAACATATAGAACTTTTTACGAAGAAGTTAGCACTTCGACTGTCCAGCGCAGCGTCGATCGTCTCAAAAGCGGCGAAATGGAGCCATTCATTATCTTTACGGCAATGTTTGGTGGTTTTATTGGTGTCGGCGACTGGTTTATGTTTGCGGTATTTGCATTAATAACAGTCTATTTCCTATATAAGACAACACGAAAGCTTGATGAAAAGTACTACTGGGTTTTGTATGGCGTATGTCTATTAATGGTCTACCCAAATAGCTTCAATACAATGCGCCAAATGGCCGCCATGAGCGTCCTGTCATACGTATTAAGCGTAATTATTCGATCCGTAATAGACGGACGGCGCGTCGGTGCTGTAAAAATTATGTTATTATCCCTATTCGCCATATCGCTACATTATTCTTCCATAGCACTACTACCAATTCTATTAGTCCCATATATTACAAGGAGATTCGGATATCATAAAACATTTTACATAATTGGTTTTTTGACAATATTAATCGTTACACTCTATAAGCCTGCTCTGCAGATATTATCGTCCGCTGGAGTACTATCGCCAAAACATTTTGCGACTTTTATTAACACTGAAGGCTCACTGTTAAACTTTAACTTCTTAATTTGTGGCTTTTTAGCTTTTATTAGTGCTTTACATTATCGAAATCATAGGAATAATAATCATTTAAATAAACATAATTTGATTATTTTAATGGTCGGCGTGGCATACTCGGCAATTGGCTTCTACTCTGGCTATCTTGGTCGCTTAGCGGATTTCTTTTGGCCTTTTGCAATCTTAATGTTGTGGCAACTAATATCCGAAACAAAAGAAACACCACTGAAAAAAGTAGCAATTATGTATGCGGTTGCAATAGCGTATTTTATTTTGGCTTTTGTCATAATGGGGACAAATCAATTAATACCTTACGATATTATAGGAGGGTAGAATGAGCCAAAAGACTGTAGCAACCATCGTGGTAACTTATAATCGCAAGGAAATGCTAAAAGAATGCATAAATGCACTCCTAAAACAAAACTATAAAAATAATGAAATCTATGTGATTGATAATGCTAGTACGGACGGTACAAAAAAGCACATCAAAGACTTAGTAGATAATAAGAAGGTGTTCTATTTTAATACTGGCAAGAACCTTGGCGGTGCTGGCGGGTTTAATTATGGCGTACGCGAAGCTTTAAAACGCAAAGTCGACTACGCTTGGCTAATGGATGACGACTCAATTGCGGAGGATAAGAATGCCCTGAAATCATTGGTAGACAAAGCGGCATTTCTGAAAGATGATTTTTCTTTTCTTTCTAGTATTGTAAAATGGACGGATGGAAAAATTTGCCAATTAAACAAACAGACTTTGGATGAAAATTGGGATAAAAATTTCGAAAAAATAAACCACGGACTAGTCCCAGTAAAAACAGCATCATTCGTCTCATTTTTCGCAAATCTGAAAGTTGTAAAGCAAGTCGGCTTACCAATTAAAGATTTTTTTATTTATTTCGATGATAATGAATACTCTCTACGTCTAAACAAAATCAAACCATCCTACATTGATGTCGACAGTGTCATGACACATAAATCACCTACTAACCAGGGGTCTTCGGTGATTTATTGTGATAAAAATAAAATCGAACGCCTATATATGCAGTATCGGAATGAGGGATATATTCTACGTAAACATATACCAATGCGCGATCATTTTAATTTCCGCTATAACTACATCCTAAATGTAATTGGAGTATTAAGATTCTCAAAGGACCATAAAGCGAAAAGAATTTGGAATTACACTAAAGGAAAAGTTGCTGGAAGATTCTTCAATCCGAAAGTTGAAATGGAATAGAAATAACCCCGTAATTGACGGGGTTATTATTTTAGATTTCTATGTCTAAAGCTTTTTTGATAACATCGTCCATGTCGTAATACTTATATTCGGCGAGACGTCCGCCAAATATAACATTTTTTTCTTTCTTTGCTAAGGCGCGATATTTATCAGCAAGCACATTATTTTTTTCGTCATTTATGACATAGTAGGCTTCTTTTTTCGGGTCATCCCAATCATCCGGATATTCATAGGTAATGACGGTTTTTGGCGTTTCGACAGATTCGAAATGTTTATGCTCGATAACGCGCGTATAGTCTACTTCTCTGCCCGTATAATTTACGACCGCACTGCCTTGATGATTCTCTTCATCCAGTACTTGCGTGTCAAAACGCAAAGAGCGATATTCGAGATGGCCAAGTTTGAAACCAAAGTACTCATCAATCATGCCGGTATAGACAATCTTTTTAGCCATCTTTTGATATTCTTCTTTGTTATCGAAAAAGTTAGTATTAAGTCGTACTTCTACGCCATCCAACATGCCTTCGACTAGCTTCGTGTAGCCGCCAATCGGGATGCCCTGATAGCGATCATTGAAGTAATTATTATCGTAAATAAAACGTACCGGAAGGCGTTTAATAATATCGGCGGGTAATTCAGTACAATCGCGATGCCATTGTTTCTCAGTGTAGCCTTTGATGAGTTTTTCATAGATACTACGTCCGACCAAAGAAATCGCCTGTTCTTCAAGGTTTTTGGGTTCTTTACCGGCCATTTCTTGACGCTCCTCCTCAATGCGGCGTTTAGCGTCTTCCGGCGTAAAGACATCGTCCCAAATTTTTGCAAAGGTATTCATATTGAATGGCATATTGTAGATTTCATTGCCAATACGCGCAACTGGGGAATTTGTATAACGATTAAACTCTACAAATGAATTTACAAAATCCCAGACATCTTTATAGTCGGTATGAAAAATATGTGCTCCGTATTTATGCACATTAATGCCCTCAATTTCTTCGGTGTATACGTTTCCCGCAATATGATTACGCTTGTCTATAACGAGAACTTTTTTGCCTTGCTTTTTCGCACGATGAGCAATAGTTGCACCAAATAGACCAGCGCCAACAATTAAATAATCGTATTCTTGCGCCATTAATCCTCCTCACTTATTAATTTTTCAGCTATGGCAATATCCTTGCTGGTAGTAATTTTAATATTGTCCGTATTACCCTCAACTATATGTACTGGATGTTGATTATCTACAAATATAGACGAGAGATCGGAGACTTCTGCTAATTCTTCTGGTGTATATTTTTTAATATACTCCATAAATGTATGGATATTGAAGATTTGCGGAGATTCATCGGTATATAGGTTTTCGCGCGGAAAGATTTTTACTATATTACCTTTATTGTCAGAAGAGATAATATTAATAGCGAGGGGATTTGCGACGGAAATGGCTGGATACTTCTCAGACGAGTCAATCGCTTTGCTTAGAACTTCATCGTCTATGAATGGACGAACCGAATCGTGAATCATAAAACTATCGGAAGAATTTGGATGAAAGGTTTTATTGATATATTTAATACCAGAAAAGATTGAATCAAAACGATTTTCGCCGCCCTCGGTAACATAAATATCCTTATTGAAACTATATTCTTGCAACAAATCTGTCAAATAGGCGCAATAGCTCTTATTGCAGACTATCACGATTTTATTAATCTTAGGTTGCTTTAAGAGCTTCTTGAGCGTACGGACAATAATTGGTTGACCTTTAATGTTCATAAATTGTTTTGGAACACCCGTGTTTCCTATACGTGTTCCTTTTCCACCGGCTAACAATAACGTATACAGCATTCTACTCCTTTACAGTAAATAATCTTCCGCTTCTATTTCTCTATTCTTAACTTTTTCGATAAATGTTTCGTATGGGATATTTGTTGAGAAATAAACATCACCATGCGTATTTGGCACCTGGGCTGGTTTCATGTAGTCGCCAAAGTGCTGAGTGAGAATTTCGTCGTATGTAAGCGGCATACTAATATTCGTATCTTCAAAAGGCATATCTTTAAACTTTTGCAGGTCTTCGATCCTCATATAATCTACTTCTTTACCATAATTGACACTTAATGCACCAACAATGCCATTTCCTTTGTCATTATATTGGCGGGCAATTTTTTCATATATAGCAAAGAATTTTGCCGGGCCACCATGTAGCCAAACGATTATGCCTGCTAAAATATGGTCGATTTTTTCGAAAAACTTGCCAGTATTTCGATAATAATTGCGAAGCGTACCGCCAATAAAGAATAGTCGCGTTTGTTGTTTTTTACGCAATACGTCATCGGCTGGATACTCGTCTAGCGGAAAGATATCAATAAAAATACCTTGATTATATTTGCAATTCATCTCTTCAATCATAATGCCAGTAGTGTCGGATTTACGAAGCTGAGCGTGACCGCGGAAAAGTCTATCATTATAATCGGTTTGAAAGAAATACGGCTTCTTAAACTCTTTATTAGCAACCGTGCGTAATTTATCATAATCCGAACGCAACATAGCTAAGTCAATATCGTCATCCCACGGAATAAAACCTTTATGACGAATGGCGCCAAGCATAGTGCCGCCAAAAGCAAAATACCGCAAGTGATGCTTTTTGCAGACTCGTTTGAATTCCTCGAGCATTTCGAGCTCAGTACGCCAGACAGCACGACGTTGTTTAGTTACTTTAAAATCGATGGGAGTTTTGGTCATGATAATAACTTGCGCACTTCCTCTTTTTTATCTCGATAGTAAAGATAACTTCTTTTAGTATCAAAAAATGTTTTACTACGCTCGTAGCCGACGCCACTCATTTTTTCTTTTGGCGGCTTCATATAATCACCATACACAAAAGTAAGATATTCGTCATAGTCCTTAGTTATTTTAGCAGTCAGATATTCAAATGGTACTTCTTTAAAATTACCTTTTCTAAACCAAGCGGTTTTTCTATATCTATCGTGCGGACGAAAACCAATAATACCACACCTTTCAGCGTTAGGGTCGTCTTTATATTTTTGAATATATTTCGCACACTTCTTGATTACATAGCGAGGTTTTATAACGGCCTGAATCAGTTTTTTTACTTTATTGCCACGATGAAAAAGGAACAATTTACGCATGAAGTCAATATTTCTAATAAATCTTTCTCGTTTTTTAAGATCGTTCGGAACCTTATCCATTACGAAGATATCTATTGAGATACCGCAGTTATAGTTATACTCCAGGTCGATATCTATAATGGCAGTAGTATCCGAACGGCGCAATTGAGTATATTGACGATAGAAATCTGGTTCAGATTCCTCGTTTTCAATAAAGTATGGTTCTTTAAGTTCTGTTTTTGCATATTGCAAAAACTTATTATATTGGTCGCGCATCATAACAACATCAATATCGTCATCCCAAGGTATATAGCCCTTATGACGCACTGCACCGATAGCAGTCCCGGCGTACAATGAGTAGTCAAGATTATGCCTGTTGCAAATATCGATGAATTTCTCGAGTAGGTCGAGCTGAACCTGCCAGATTCCCTTCATTTCCTTTGATATGCGGTAGCCATCTCTAGTCTCAGTCTCTAAAGAGAGTTTTTTAGCTCTCTTTTCTCCCTTCACACTCATAGGAATATTATAGCAAAGAGAGGTATTTAGCGACGGACTATTTTACCAAGAGTCTTCTCAGCTTCACTAATAAGAAAACCGTCCCTCAATATTAATAATAAGACCGCAAAATATACCACAGCACCACAAGCAATCTTTAAAATAACCACTAATAAACTACCATCAGGCCAGAAATGATTAATGAGCATTAAGACAATAAACATAAATACACCGGACAAGAAATAGTTCAGCATCGGCTTGAAAACATTATTTAATGGCATATACTTTTTAAGCATATTAATATAGCAAATAGTTATAACCAATTCCGCGATAATCGACCCAATCGCCGCACCATAGCTAGCATACATAGGTATAAAAATAAGGTTACAAACAATATTAACGCCCGCCCCAAGCCATAGATAGGCTGCGGTCTGAACCCGTTTACCAATCGGAACAAGGAACTGGCCGCCAATACAGTTGCTAACGGATATTATTAATACTATTGGCGCAAATAACGGTAAGAGAGTCTGAACTTTTTCATAGCCATCACCGAAGAATACTGCCGAAAATGCGGGTCCAATAGCAATCAATCCAAAGACGATTGGGAACGCAATTAGGTAAATAAAGTGAAATGATGTTTTCATACGATCTTGCATCTCCTTTTTCTTTCCTTTGCCATAGAGAAAGGCCATGCGCGGAGCAATTACGGCATTAAGTGACGTAATTAAAATGAGGCATAATTGGATGATTTTATAGGTTTGTTCATAGTAGCCGTTTTCCGTTTCCGAGTTAGTAATAAAACCAAGCATAGTTTTATCTAGAACAGTATAAATAGATGTAGCCACTTGTGGTAAGAAATAAATAATTGAGTCTTTCCAATACTTAAAAATGCGGATTTCTTTCAAGACTGGCTTATCGGCAACCTTAGGGAATTTAATCCATAACAGAGCCGACGAGATAAGTAAAGAAAGACTATTGATTAACACGTAAATAGGTAAATCGTCTTTCGTATGAACGAAGGCAAAGATTGCTACTACGCTAGATAGCTTAATGAAAATATTACGAATAGATATATAGCGATATTCTTCAAGACCGCAATAGAACCAAGCCATATCGACCACAGCAGCAATGATATTAATAATCATAATCCACTGCACGTTCGGGTAGCTACCAAAGAACGTAACATAAATGGCATAAGTTAAGATTGATATTATACCTACAATAGTCTGGAAGGAAAATAGATCCCAAAAGATTTTCGAGTATGTTTTACGGTCGTCTTGATGAAGTGCAATTTCGCGTTGTCCCAAGCTCCATACGCCGATATTTGCAAGCATAACAAAATAAGACACGATCGATAGAGTGAAACTATTTATACCTATATTTTCAACGCCAAGAATACGTGACAAATACGGAATAGTAGCAAAAGGTACAATTACCAATAAAATTTGATAAGCAAGGTTGTAGATGTAGTTTTTCTTGACGCTTTTCTTGGTCATAATTAGATATGTTTATATCTTTCTCTTAGATAGAATGAGAATGGCTGCGTTAATAAATATCCGCTTCCAGCAATAATGCGGGACTTAATGTCTTTTCGTAAAACTTTGTAGATTTCTGGATGTGCTTTTTCAATTTCCGCATAAAGGTACTTGATATCTTGCGTCATGGTTTTATCGTGAATAAGTAACAATATGTCTAAATGATTAATAATAAGACCAGCAACTTGACGCGCTAAATAGTAGTCAACTTTTGGCTCCAATTTATCGCTAACATCTTCGTAGAACTGCAAGACCTTGTCAAGAATTTTGCGATGATTGGCGCGATTTTTGCGCATTTTTTCTGGACTGGTACTCTGCCCCGGCATACCAACACGATATTGGTAGATATCCAAATCAAGGTAAATCACCTTCTTTAAGTACGGCGTAGGATAAAACATATATTCGGTGTCAGTATAAAAACCGTTATCAAGTTTGACGTGTTTTTTCATAATATCAGTACGAAAAATTGAGTGATGCATACGAAGAGGCGGATTCCAATGGTATTCATAATCCTTAAAATCAAAAACCACATTAGGTATCATATTATCCGTCTTAACAGTGGGAAGGTATTTTTGCTTACGTTGATGGAATGGCGTGTAGTTCGTGAACACTGCGTCGACGTCTAGTTTTTTAAGTTTCTCAATCAGCTTTGCAAAATCTTTTGGATTAACCCAGTCATCGCCATCCACCATTCTAAAATACTTACCGGTGGCATTTTTAATACCATTATTAACCGTAGCGCCGGGGCCAGCGTTTTTCTGCGTAATTACTTTGATTGATTTTGGGTATTTTTTAGCATATTTTTCGGCACGTTTAACCGTATCATCCGTCGATTCATCATTAATAACTAAAACCTCGATGTCATCAATTACGCCGGAATCGCAAAATGATTTCAGATTATCTTCTATCATCTCTCCGAGATTATAGGCTGCTACAGAAATTGAAAGAATTTTCTCAGACATTATTTCTCCACGGCAAAATCAAATTTAATAAAGAGGATAATCGCAGCCAAGAATACCATTCCTAAAGTTGCAGCTATGCATGTGAAGATATTCTTTTTAACAGAAGTACTTGGAGTGGCTTGATCGTCTAGTGATAAGATTGATATTTCATATGCCTCATAATCACTATAGACCTCTTGGATTAGAACGCCGATATTGTCACTAATTTTCTTAATATTATTTACTGCCTCATCGGCACTCGACTCCGTGTCAGTAATAACAAAAACGCCGCGAGTTAGCTCTTTGACATCCAGATGAGTCGAAGCATCACTGATACCGATTTTTTCTTCGAGAATTATATCACTCATAAATATGTCCCTAAATTGCATATATGGCGAAGCGGGGCTACCCTGGTCAATTTCAGCGTTATAGACGATTATTTTTGCGGTTGCAGAATAAGTTGCCTTATTAATGCTTATATATATAAGACCACCAATTATGCCAATTAATGCAAAAATGATAATAAATAGACGATAAACTTTTAGGTATTTGAAATAGTCTTTAATAGTGAATGAATAATTATTCTTTTTTGTACTCATATTATTTACCTTTATTATTTTTTAAAAAATTAATAGTGTCGCGCATAGCGTCGTCGATTGATAGTTCTGTTGACCAATTCAGTTCTTTATTGGCTTTATTTGCATTTGCCCAGAATTCCGCTAAATCACCCGCTCTACGCCCAACGATTTTATATGGAAGTTTTTCTCCGCTTGCTTTTTCAAAAGCGGCAATTATTTCCATAACAGAATTCGGAGCACCAGAACCTAGATTGTAGATTTTTACTCCTTTTTCAAGATGATTGAGACAAACTGTGTGGCCCTTTGCTAAATCTACAACATGAATATAGTCACGGCGACACGTGCCGTCTTCAGTCGGATAATCGTTGCCATAGACCGATAACTCAGGAATTCTGCCGTCTGAAACGCGCATGATGATTGGCATAAGATTATTCGGAATACCATTCGGGTCTTCACCAATTAAACCAGACGGATGCGCACCAACTGGATTGAAGTATCGTAATAATATAGCCTTGAAGTTATCGTTTGCAATTGCCTGATCCTTAATGATTTCTTCAATGAAATACTTAGTGCGACCATATGGGTTTGAAATACCGACTCCAGTTTGCATTGTCTCGATATATTCCGGAGATTCTTGTACGCCATATACGGTAGCCGACGAAGAAAAAATAATTTCGTTAACGTCGTGCGCCTGCATTATTTCTAATAAATTAACTGTACCCTCAATATTGTTGCGATAATATAATAATGGTTTTTCAACCGATTCGCCAACCGCTTTAAGGCCTGCAAAATGAAGCACAGTATCGTAATGATTGTTAGCGAAAATTTCCGATATCTCTTCTTTATTTAGTAAATCGGCCTTAAAAAATTTTGGTTTCTTTCCCGTTATTTTAAAAATCTCATCAATGACTGTAGCTTTACTATTGAAAAGATTATCAACAATATCTACCTCATATCCAGATTGAATTAACTCAACAACAGTATGGGAGCCGATATACCCTGTACCACCCGTAGCTAAGATTTTCTTCATGCATATATTTTACCATATAAGATATGATAAAATAATGTAATGAGTAATAAGTCTATAGATGGACTTCAACGGAGAAGTGGGAGTAATAAAACAAATAAAGCAGCAGTTTCGATGACACGAGCTTCGAAAACTGTTAATAATGAAAGCAGGACGCTTGGCTTAGATCGTAAGAAGGCACCTAAGCGTAAAGTTGTACCTGTCAAAGAAGAAAAACGCGATAAATTAGTAACGGAGTATTTATCGGAAATTCAAGATGTAAATCCGACGAATTTAGTCGAGGTTCCACAAAAGAAAAAGTCAAAGAAACGGACAAAAAAGAAGCATAAAGTGTTAAAAAGAGTTGTTATTGCTGTCGTTATTTTATTAGTCTTAGCTGGCGGCGGAGCGTTTCTTTACTTGAACAACTTCATCTCTACGGTTACCGACAATGGCAATATCCTAAACGTCCTATTTTCCGACCCAGACACACCATTAGAGAAAGATGAAAATGGCCGTACAAATATTCTCATCTTTGGCACCGAAGGATATGTCATGGACGACCCGCAATATGATGGTGGCTGGCTAACTGATGCTATGATGATATTAAGTATCGATCAAGATAAAGGCGACATAAAAGCCGTAAGCCTACCGCGCGACCTTAAAACTGAGCAAACATGTACATCTACATCAAAGATGAATGAAATCTATTGGTGTGAGTATATTAATTATTTAAATAGTAACGATAAGACTCCCGAGTTACAAAAAGAGACGGAAAAAGCAGGTGGAGAAAAGCTCGCCGCTAAATTCGAAGAGGTAACTGGATTAAAAGTTCATTATCGTGTACACGTGAACTGGAAGGTGCTAATTAGAGTTGTAGACGCGCTCGATGGTATCGATGTCTGTTTCTACTACAAAGAGAATGGTTGCTCCAGTGATACGACTAGCATAGAAGTCTCCGACCCTCAAGGTCTTTCGGAATATGATTATAGCGTTGGGAAGACTTATTTTGCCTATGAAACTAATACTAAGTATCACCTAGTTGGCTATCAGGCTTTACAGGTAGCTCGCGCTAGGAATGCACATGGTGGATACGGCGCCTCTGGAGGTAACTTTAGTCGCGAATATTTCCAGCAACGCATCATAGAAGCAATCGCGAAGAAAGCTAAAGAAAGGAATATAGATCTTGTAACTGTTCTAAAGCTAAAAGAAGCCTTAGGCGATAACGTTCGAACAAACTTTAAAGATACAGAAATAAAAACACTTCTTAAGTTAGCTACTACTTTAGATACGGGAAATCTCGAGACCATTTCCTTAACGAAGGCGAATCTGTTAACCACTGCGTATATTAACGGTATATCCTATGTTGTTCCGATAGGCGGCACTTATGAATATGGAGCCATTAATACCTATTTAAAGAATGTAATGAGGGGTGATGATTTTATATCCGAGGAAGCAACTATTATCATTATGAATGGCACGGAAGCGAACGGTGTAGCCGCGAGCGAAAAGACAAACCTTGAAGACCTAGGCTATAAAGTAATAGACACTACAAATGCACCAAAGAGTCAGAGTGGCTTCGATGGCGTGAAAGTGTACCAAATTAGTGATAATAAAACAAAGACCGCTAAGGCGCTTAAAAAGCATTATAATGTCGATCTTCAAACAAAAATACCTGACGAATTGGAGACATACGAGGCGGACTTTATTGTAATAATCGGTAATAAGTAGTTAATAGCGTAGCGACTTAAACCCTCCACCTTCTACGGCGGAGGGTTTTTGTTTATCTGGGAACCACTAACCAAGCTGACAGATGCTCGTCCTATGGTTTTAGCAGATATCGCTATTTTGGTAAGGATTACTTGACGATAATAATTAGTTACACACAATAGCCTAATAGTTTTCAACATACTTGGTGATGTGTAATAATTGACAAAGCGTGAAAATATTATACATATCTGTTAGTCCGTAGTTGACTTTGCGTTTTTTATCTAAATCCTGTGGATAACTGCCCTATTCTTGCCATAAAAAATACTCCGCATAATACGGAGTATGTATTTGGGTATCTAATTAATTAGGCGTCTTTTTTCGCAATATGAAGACGACGTTCGCGGCCTTCGCCGGTGCTGAAGGTTTCAATGTCGGAATAGTCGCTAGCATAGCGATGAACTACGCGACGATCAGCAGCATTTAGATCAAGAATTTTTTCGCGACCAGTACGGCGCACTTCGTCAATCCACTTCTCTGCTTGATGTTCAATTTTGTCGGCGCGTTGACGCTTATAATCGGCAATATCAATATTGACGCGAGTAACTTCAGCATTGCGAGCGATTAAGGTCATCATGAGAATATGCTGAAGTGCACGAAGATTGTTAGCATTCTTACCAATTAGGAGCGAGTTCATACTCGTCGACGGTATAGATAACTGAATTACATCGTCTTCTATAGTTGAATAAACCGCTACATTGATACCGAAGAAGGATAAGAGGTCCTCAAGGTATTTCGTAGCAAAACGAATTGATTCATCGGTGTTCATAATTATCTCCTTTTCTTTTTATCCGATGCTTTTATTCGTGTGATGTGTACTTTTTCGTTTTTATTTTGTCTATTATCCGACGCGTAATGCGTAGTTTTAACTTCTTTCTTAGTAGTACGATCGTCGACGATAACAGCCTCCTGCGCCTCTTTTAGCTCTTTGAGAATCTGCTTATCAGCAGCGGCTTCCATCTCGGTATAATTACTATTGAGGATTATTTTTTGTTGAACGATGGTGGTTATATTATTTAAGAGATAATAGAATACAAGTGCACCTGGAAGATTAACCATAATCATAAACATCATGAGCGGCATCATCCAAGTCATCTGACCTTGCGCTACAGCATTAATTTCATCTTGGCTAGCCTCTTTACCATCCGCAGCATCCTTCATGAGCGAGCGGAATGTACGACTTTTATTATCCTTCTTGTACGTCGGATTTTGTTGGCGAGCCATTACAAATTGCATAACGGCAGACAGTACGGTAAAGAAGAAGATAATAGTAGTACTAAGATTATCGAAACCAGCAGTAACCGACAGATCTATGACGCCGAATAGTTTAGGCTTAAACTCAAGGGTAGCATCTTTTACGCCAGATTTAACCTGGGCGAGATAGGTGTTTTGCTGAGTAATAAGGTCATTGATATGATTCATCGGCTCAACGAAGAAATAGGCAGAGTGTTGAACGGTATATTCATCATTATTAGTTATACGAGGGCGAACCGCAACATTAATAGCCGTAAAGAGACCAATAAAGATTGGAAATTGAATAAGGAGCATCAACATAGAACGGAACGGTTTAACGTTTTTACGTTTATAGAGATCCATCATTTGTATAGATTCAAGCTGACGATTGCCCTTGCAGTTCTTCTTAATCTCGGCAAGTTCTGGTTGAAGCTCGCGCATCGCCTTAGTTTGATGAAGCTGACGCTTCATGAGTGGCCAAGTAAGTAATTTAACAATAATCGTAAATAAAATAATGGCGAGACCAAAGTCGCCAACAAGAGAATAGATTACAAAAAGGATATTAACGATTGGGCGGACGATAATCATATCTAGAAAAGCAAACATATAACTCCTTTGATACTCTTAATTATAAGATATTTGCCTCTTTAAGTAAATCTCTGATGTTTTTTTGGATTTCTTTAAAATCGATACTAAGAATTTCTTTAGAATAAATAATGAAAATACAATCAACTGGTTTTTGAATCTTTGGCAGCTCGAGACGAATTACTTCATAAACACGACGGCGAATCCGATTTCGCCCAACCGCAGATTTTAGAATCTTCTTACTAACAACAACGGCGTAACGTTGTTTATTTCTACTATTATCCGCAAAAACCAGGGATATTTTAGATCCCCGGATTGTTTTACCATTTTGGTAGGTATATCGCACCCCACCCCTAGAATGAAAACGATATTTTTTAGATAACATCTACTTAAGCGCTTAGGCGAGCACGACCTTTAATACGACGGCGAGCAAGAACTTTGCGACCATTAACAGTAGCGTTGCGTTTGCGAAAACCATGTTCAACTTTGCGTTGACGTTTATGTGGTTGGTAAGTTCGTTTTGGCATGAATCTATTCCTGACTTTATAATTATTGTTTTATTAAAAGAATTGTGTCTATTATACTGATTTTTTACACTTTTTTCAAGGGTTTTTCCACATGGCTGCTTCCCTGTTTTAGTTAAAAATGGGGAAAATTCTAATCTGTTAGTCGTAAACTATATTAAAAAATATTATTTCGACCTGTAAAAACCTGTGGAAAAGTCGTATAATTGTTCCTATAGGAAGGAGGTCAGAGGTAAAATGCCGAACGAATGGCAGACTGTGTTGGATGAGATAAAAAATAACGTCTCCGAAATGGCCTATAAGGCATACTTCGTTCGTTTCTTCTTCGTTTCTAACGAAGATGGTATTTTGACCACTTCGGTGCCGAATGTATTTATAAAAACCCAGATTGAAGGCAAATACCATAATACTGTATTAGATGCGCTAAAGAATGCTGGTATGAATTTTACAAATTTAAAAGTTATTATCGATGGTAATGAAAATAAAACTACTGCAAAGCGCGCCGTGGAAATACTAGATAACAATAAGCCAATTAGTACAGTACGCAATCATTTTTCGCGCGCAGATGTTAATCCGATTGTGAATTATGGCGATCATAAACGTTTTTCGATTGATAATAATGGTTTAAATCCTAAATATCGATTAAGCAATTATGTAGTTGGCAGCAATAACGACTTAGCCGTGAGCGCTGCTCAGGCTGTAATTGAAAATCCTGGGTTGCGTTATAATCCGTATTTCATTTATGGTGGACCAGGTCTCGGAAAAACACATTTAATACAGGCAATCGGAAACGAAATATTAGAACGCAATCCGGATATGCGTGTACTATATGTAACGATTGAGCAGTTTTATCATGAGTTTGTCGAAGCAATGCGCAAGAAGATAGATGGTTTTGCGGAAAAATACCGAAAAGTCGATGTCCTAATTGTGGATGATTTTCAATTTATTGTAAATAAGGAAAAATCCCAGGAAGAATTCTTTCACACCTTCAATGAGTTACAGCAACACGATAAACAAATTATTATTGGTAGTGATAGATTGCCGGCCCAAATTGCAACCATAGATGAGCGCTTAGCTTCTCGCTTAATGATGGGTGTGCCGATTGATATACAGATGCCAGATTTCGAAACACGTTGCGCAATTCTAAAATCAAAAGCGGAGTTACTCGGTGCGGAAATTGACGATAAGACTGTAGAATTTATTGCAGAAAATATACGAAGTAATATTAGAGATCTTGAAGGTAAATTAAACCAAATACTAGCCTTGGCAGAGTTACGCGGCGTACCGACATACGAACTAATAGACGACAGCTATATTGCTCAAACAAGCACTCAGGCAAAACGTAAGACAATATCTACTAAACAATTGATAGATAAGGTAGCAAAATATTACGATTTGAATGCAAAAGACTTGCTCGGAAAGAGTCGCGTTAAAAATATTAAGACTGCGCGCCAAATCGGCATGTATCTCATGAAGGAAGAATTAGGTTTAAGTACGGTGGAGATTGGGAGAGAATTAAGCAAAGATCATACTACGATTATGCACGGTATTAAAGTGATAAAAGAAAATCTAAAGACCGATTTTAATTTACGCGAACAGATAACCGATTTAAGACAAAAGATTTACACAAGTTGACATCTAAATGTGGAAAAAATGGTGAATAAAAATGTAGAAAAGTTAGTTGAAAAAATGTGGATGCTAAATGTGGATAAAATGAAAATGTGGAATTCTATTTATACTTTACTGATGTTTTTTACACAAAAATCGAGTTATAAACGTTTTATACAAAAACTTATAGACAGGTTTTGCACACTAAAAAATACTATTTTTAATCTGTTAAATACAAGTTTTACACTTTTTGCACATAGAACTACTAATACTACTACTCTTTTAAATAATAAGGAAATAAACTTTTAGTGGAGGAAGATGATGGAAGTAAATGTATTACAGGATAGACTTGCAAAAGCATTAAACGCTGTAAGTAGAGTGGCTGCTAGTACAAAAGCAGGGTTGCCAATTTTAAGTAATGTTTTATTGAGGGCTAAGGATAATCAATTAACGTTAACGGCCACAAATATGGAAATGGCGATGGTGCAATATGTTAATGCAAAAGCTGTAAAAAACGGAACAATTACAGTGCCAGCTAAATTATTAGCAGAATTTGTGGCAAATTTACCGAAAGAAGAAGTTTTAATTAAAACGAAGGATGAGAAATTAACAATTTCGGCTGGTAAGTATAAATCTATTATTAACGGTATTTTGGCAGATGATTTTCCGGAATTGCCAAAAATAGATGAAAAAGAAGCAGTAACTTTTAAGATTAATGTAGATATTTTTAAAGAAGCCGTTAATGAAGTAATAATTGCGGCTAGTAACGATACGACTCGTCCGGCGTTAACGGGTGTATATTTCAATTCATTTGATGAGTCCTTATATATAGCCGCAACAGATGGCTATCGTTTGGCAGATAAAAAATTTGTGGAAAAAGTAAAGAGCGAAATAAAAGCAATTGTACCAACGAATGCGCTGCAAGAAGTTATTCGCTCAATCTCAGATAATATGGATGAAATAGAAGTATTAATAACCGACAGTCAAATTCGTTTTAGAATGGGCGAAATAGAGATTACTTCAAAATTAATTGATGCTAGTTTTCCAGATTATCGTCAATTAATACCAAAGAATTGCACGAGTGTAATTGAACTCGATAAGGCGGAATTAATTAGGATGACAAAAGTAGCATCATTGTTCGCGCGAGAGAGTGGTGGTTCAATTGTCTGTGAAGCGAAAAAAGATGAAGGTACTTTTTCGGTTAGCGCAGTAGCATCGGAACTTGGCGAAAATACAGCCGCAATGGAAGCGAGGGTTTCCGAAGATGGAAAGGTTATATTGAACTCTCGTTATTTATTGGATGCTTTAAATTCTACAATTGAAGGTAAAATTACTTTTGGTTTAAGTGGAAAACTGGCGCCGGTTACGATAAAAAATGCTAAAAGTGATGATTATACGCATATAATTATGCCACTCAAAAGCTAATGAATATTGTAAAAAGAGTTAGTTTAAAAAACTTTCGCTGCCATGGTGAGTTTGACTTGAATTGCGATGAGTCGACAACTTTAATAATTGGTGAAAATGGCAGCGGCAAGACTTCTATTTTAGAAGCGATTTATTTGGCTTTGCGCGGAAAAAGTTTTAAAGGTACCGACAAGGATATATTGAAACGTGATGTTGATTATTATCGGGCGGAGATAGATTTGGTTGATGCGAAGAAAATAATAATTCGTTTTGATGGAACTAAAAAAGAATTTGAAATTGACGGTAAGAAAAGTTCACGATTATCAAAAAGCGATCGTTATCCAGTAGTTTTGTTTGAGCCGAATGATATTTATTTAATTGGATCTTCCCCATCGCGGAGACGTGATTATTTTGATGAATTATTTAAACAAATAAATGAAAATTACGGTGTAATTTTAGGTAAATATAATAAAGCTTTAAAACAAAGAAATGATTTATTGAAGGAAGAAATAGTTAATAAAGATGATTTGTTTTCTTGGAATGTAATGTGTGCTAATTATGGGACAGAATTAATAAGGCAGCGAATTAATAATCTAGAAAAAATAAATGAAAAGTTAACAGACACTTATCGAAATATAGCAAAAAATGAAGACATTTGCACAATTAAATATCTTGGTACTAAAGTAGATGAAAATGAATATTTGCAGAATTTAGAAAAGAACTATGATAAAGACAGAATATTAGGTTATACCACTTTTGGCGTTCATCGTGATGATTATGAATTCATGTTTAATAATAAAAAAGCAGACGGTTCGGCTTCGCGGGGCGAAAATAGAAGTATGATTTTAGCGTTAAAATTTATTGAAGCACAAATTTTAGAACGTGAAGTTGGGAAAAAACCAGTTGTGTTATTAGACGACATTTTTTCGGAACTTGATGAGGTGCGTCAAAAACATTTAATTGATAATTTTAAAGATTATCAGATGGTAATTACCAGTACGGCAGTACCGAGTGAAATGCGCGTGGATAAAAAGTTATAATTAGGGCGCGAGCGAATTGACTGAATTGAGAATGTCCACGGCGATATCGGGTGTATTTTGTTTAGTGAGCAGTGGTTGCGGTGTGGTAACGAGATGCCATTTATCATCTTGTTTTTTGAGCAATACGCGGTAGTGATTATAGGTTAGGTCTCGGTCGTAATCGTAGGTATAGATTGTGGCAGCATAATATTCTTCAGCAATATTTTGGCCTTTAGATAATTTATATTTATCTAAATTAAAAGTAGATTTGATGGTGTCTTCTGGTTTAGATTGGGCGGATTCCTTATAAATAGCGAAAGGATTACTCGGGGTAAAGTTAATTTGATAGGCTGTAAGATCAACGTTTTTGAGAGTTTTCATTTTAGCGACAGCATCATCGAGAAACTCTGGACTAGTTTTTACGGTAATAATTGGTTCGTTTTCATCCGTATAGGCATAACTAATCGAAAAGAGTTGATTGTTTATTGGGAGATAGTTTAGGATTGGATATTGTTTTTTAACTGCAATTCCCTCTTCGGTTAATGCACGTCCAACTAAACCTTCAACTTCAACAAATTCTTGCTTGTGCGAATTGATATATTCTTCAGCTTCATTATCGATAGCATGAAGGGTTCCGACGAGGTATTTATAATCTTTGTTTATATCTACTGTGCGTTCAATGCTTTCGAAATGTTCGCATTCGATTTTGGCGGTATATTTTCCTGGCTCAAGCCATATTTTTGACTTGTTATTTACAGTTGTGCCATTAAGGGTAATTTTTGCACTATATGGAGCGTATTGAATGGTAACTTCTACCTTGCCAATTCGCATTGCGAAGATGATGATAAACGTTACAGTGCCAATTAATATAAGGATTGAAAAAATAATAAATATTAAGCGTTGTTTTTGATTGAGATTCTTAAAAAATTCCATTTTTACCACCCATATTTTGCTTTAAATGTATCCCATGAAACGTTTTCAGCGACTTTATAGATTTCTGCGGTAGACGATGAGCCGTATGGAGGATAATTATTGTCGGATGGTTGTGCGACGTCATGGAAAATATCGAGGTTATAATCACCATCAATCTTCCCTGCTCCGCGGTCTGTGATGAGGAAATATTTTCCGTTTGCGTAACTTGCTTCGCCGCTAGGTTGAGTTTTAACATATACGACGGTGCCGAGTGGCAGATAATTACTGGCAGCTTGTCCTGGTGCGAGGTTGCCGTTGTTGTATTGTGAACTAGCGTTACGGCCAGTGTTGCCGCCGTTTTCGGAAGCGCCAGCGCCGTAGAAAGTAATGTGGTGGTTATCGAGTAGGGTCGCGCCAGATGGTGCACTATTAGAGACGTTGCCAGCGGCATGATTGGCGATAGAAGAAGGGGTTTCACCTGGATGGAAATTAGGGTTACGATACCAGCGAACGATGACGCCATTACCGAAGGTTAAATCTTCCCTTCCGGCCATCGGAGCACGACCGGAGCCGTGGGTTGAATACGATGCGGAGGCGATAACGCTATCGAAACCTGGTATTTCGCCAACGTAAATAAAGGTATGGCCGCTTGAGAAGGCGACATCGCCTGGCTGAAGTAGGCTAGTGTCAACTCTTGTGCTGGCTGAACTATTAATTAGCTGCCAGTTATGAGACTTTACCCATGCTTCCTGGGTGTCCGTGGCGCCTTTAGTGTCATTGTAATTTGGTTCGAGACCGGAATTTTGGACAAGAATAGTAACAAAACCTCCGCAGTCGATACCGGGAACGCCAGCAACGGAGCCGCCGACGTAGCGACCTTCGCTAATAGATTGAGTTACTGCTTCGGCGTAGGCTGGCATTCGATCATGCCAAGGCGGTGCGTGATATTCTGGCCAAGCATATCCCAAAACAAGTGCCTGAAATTCGCCATTTACGCTACAGCCGTTTTCGTTAGTATTAGCATTGATAGCTTTCCAAATAGTTTCCGCAAATAATTCTGCACCGGCTGAATTTGGATGAACTTTGTCGCCATAAAGATATGTTTCGGGGTTTTGGGCAACCGTCTCCGCCCAATCGGCGACTATGATATTTGAATTAGATTTGGCAAGTTCTTTGAAAAGATTATTATTTGAAGTGAATTGATTTTGATTATTTCCATCATAGTTCGTGACGAATACGATTGTGCGATTAGCACCGAGAGTGGATATGGTTTCTTCAACTTGTGCTTTAGTGAGTCCAGCCGAATTTGTTCCAAGTGCAAAAACGACAATATCTTTTAAAGTCATTGATTTTGCGACAGTATTGCCTTCTCCCCATGGACGACTGACGCGACCGTTAATATCTGATTCGGAAATATCTGAGAATTTTTTCATTAAAGCATTTTTAGAATCAACAGTAATTGAATCGCCGATGATGGTGATATTCTTACCATTTTCTGCATTACCATTTGCTTTGCCGGAACTTTGAATCCCTTTGCCGGCATATTTGTTATAAAATTCCTTGGCATAATCGCGACGTGCTTTAGTGCCCTGATATAGCCTACCGGCATATGGCGCGTAATATAAAACTTCAGAGTCGCCGCCGACGGCGCGTTCAAATAGGGTTAGGAATATTTCTGCAGCTAATTCTGGATTATTGGCTTTTTTGATTTCTTCTTGCCAATTAAGATCTTTTTCCTCTATGGTTTGTTCTAGTTCTAACTGAATGATCTTATCGTAATCTGCGGCTGGTATTTTTTTATCGGCATCATGACCCCAATATTCTAATGAAGTATATTTGCTAAGACCAGCTTCTTGAAGTTTTTTAAATAATTTATCTTTGCGTCCGCCACCCCATTGAAAAAGCCCAAAATAAGAGCCGTTTCTTGATGCGGTTGCAATAAGACTAGATTCTGCCATCGCATTGCCAAGTAGACCGGCGACTTGAGCATCGTTAAAGCCTTGTTGAATAAAGAAGTTCCAGATTTTTTCAGCAGTATCGCTGCCAGAAAGCGTAGTTGAGCTAGTATTGCAATCGTCTTCATTTCCTCCTGGATTGTAATAATAAATGCCATTTTTGTTAAACATGTCTAGGACATCATCGCTTGGCAAGGCGGCGTAAGTTGGAGTAGTTATAATAGCTACAGCAATAAGGAAGCTCGATTTGAGAAATCTTATTATTTTTTTCATACGATATAATTCCTTCGATCAATAAAGAATGGTTCGGAAATAATAGAAAGAATATTAATGGATGGGGTATCGGTTTGGGTAAATCCTGGTTTAACTTCTGCTTCTTTATAATCTCCAAATTTGTCACGAGTAGAAGGGTCATAGTTGGCAATTTGAGTGGAGTAATCTATAAATTCAATTAGAAGTGCGACGTCGTCCATGCTGAGACCGGAAATACGCGATAGAGTTCCCTTAAAACTGCGATCGACTGGATGAGTGGCTTCGTAGCGTTCTTGATAAGCTACGACGGGGCTCTTTTCGCCAGATTCCGGATTGTTCATACCGTAAACGATACGCATATCCTCGATATAGCGTTGATAATATTTAAATTCCGAATTCCAACGTGGGTTGTCGCTTGAATTAATACAGATTTCGCCGGTGGCCCATTTTTGATTTGCGGTGTCTTCGATAGCATTTGCGACGTCGATAATATCATTTACGAATGGTAAGTTATTAACAATAATTCCGCCGTCGGTTTGGAGAGCGTTGAGAATGTTTGCGTCGGTTACGCCCCATGGAGATTCGCGATTGACGCAGAAGTTAATGAATTTAGCGAGTTCGGAATTATCTTTAATTCTTTCTGTTGAGCCAGCATTTGATGGATTTGATGAACTTGAATTATTTGATGAGGATGATCCGCTTTCGGTAGGTGGATTATCTTGAAAATAACCAAATGGATCGCCTTCGCGGGTAGAGTTGGTTGCGAATTTATAGAAGACATATGTCGAACCGTAGCGGTTGTGTAGTAGAGTTTTGCCGGAAATATATTTTTCGCGATCATCGACATTGAACGATACGCCATCATTTTTTGCCCAGACGATATCATAGGTATTTCCACACTTTATACAGTCATGCTCGACGATTTGTGGTGGCATGATGCGTTTGCCGTTTACCCAAATATCTTTCATAGCGTTGAATTCGGTCTGAGTATAGTCATTATTGCTAGTATTGTAGTAGCCACTTGTCGCATACCAACCGCTATTAACGATATAATCAATAAAGTTGTCGGCTGTATGTGGGGTATCTTTTTTCTTATATTCAAATAGATTTACCATTTGGGTTGCTTCGGTTTGCATAGCTTCAAGGCTACCGCCGTTTTCATGTTTAACCATTGCGATTAAGCCAGAGATTTGTGCATCGGTGAGATTATATTTTTGGCCAGAATATACCTTGCCGCTATAGGCGCTGCCAGTCGATGAGCTAGTAGATGAGTTGCCGGTGGTGTATTCGATATTTGGTTCAATGACGGCTTGATAAGTTGGATCATCTGGCGCGATGTCGATGGTTGAGTAATCGGAACTTGGAATTGGGTAACCGTACATATCGCATATAGTACCTTTGAGGTTATTGCATTCTGAGTATTGAGTAGTGTAGTCGACTTCGAGATTAACGTCATCTGTTGCAGCAACGACAGGATTTAGTTTATTAATTGAGCTACCAACTACGCGTGTAATATTAGCCAAACTGCCAGTGAATGGGTTTGAGAATGATGAATATGAAAATTTTGCCATAATAGAGCCGAGGAAGGTGTTAGGGCTTGACGCATCAAGCGGACTACGATGAAGTCGATCAATTTCAGCCTCTTGAGCAATAGCGCGGCTAGTGTGTTTATTTTGGGTTTTT
This sequence comes from uncultured Candidatus Saccharibacteria bacterium, assembly GCA_946406315.1. GTDB lineage: Bacteria > Patescibacteriota > Saccharimonadia > Saccharimonadales > Saccharimonadaceae > UBA2834. The sequence goes on along the minus strand of CAMJKD010000008.1, from coordinate 30,266 downwards.
ATGGCATCCTCCGAGGATGGCATAAAGGCGCTACTTTGAGATGCGAGAGAAAAGTTCGCCGTCGCGGCACCTTGAGAGAATAGCTCGCCAGCTGGGATGCCAGTGTAAGTCTCGAAAATATTGCTAGCAAACATTTTTGCAACATATGGCATGATAGCATTTATGATGGCAGATATAATACCGGTCATAACAATACCGCCAACGGTTTGAGCGATTGCGCCAACTACAAAAGTGGCTAGTTTGCCGCCCGGGATAGCATTGGAAGCTAGAGACACGATTGCGGAGGCGGCTTGAACGCCAGAACAGACTGTGGTGGTAGCGCCTGCACTAATAGCGATACGGGTGGCGGCTTTGGTGATATTATCAAAGGAAAATGGTTGAACGGCGGATTCTGGTGAAATAGTATTACCCATTATGAGTTTAGTGCCAGATGATTCTAGCATTGATCCGGTAAGTGTCTTAGTGGTGGTTTCGCCATTATTATTGACATATGAAATATCGTTAGTGGTTTGTTGGGTCATGAAGTTGAGAGTTTCGTTGATGCCAGATGCTGTACCTTCCCCTGCCATCATTTTGCTAATTGGTTCCATGAAACTAAGAAAATATGCGATTGATTGATAAATTTGGTAAGAGGATACAGCGACGGCAGCGATGTTGGCGATGCGTAAGGCTGAACAGACTGGTACGCCGACCGTTGAAACTTTGCCGGCGATATTATTAACCATGGCACGAGCTTTGGTTTCTGGGGTGGCGCCGTCAATATTGCGAGTGGTAATATCTTCGCCATTTTCGCGAACGGTATCTTCGCCGGTTTCTTCGTCTGTTTCGGTTCGGACAGTATTGATAGACCCGTCGCTGCCTACTACACGATCAGATACAGTTTCTTTGAAATTTTCCATATCGGCATCTTCATCGCCGGTAGATTTATATTCATTAAAAATATCGCGGGTTGCACCCTTTTTCTTATAATAGGCTTCCGATGATTTATCAAAGAAGCCAGCAATTCGACCACGTTTTGCGTTGTAATAGGCGTCGCGAAAGTTTGCGTTAGAAGCGAATTCGTCTTGGAAATGATTAGCGTCAATTACTTTGTCGCCGTATTTTAGCACGGTTTTGCCACCGATAATTGCTTGACCGGCTTCGAAATTGCCATCGGTGTTTAGATGTCCAACTTCAATACCGTTATTAGTAAGACGTTTTTGAAGATATGGAGTAAAAAAAGTATATTTTTTAGTAAAATTACTGATTTTAATTTGACTGCCGCCATCGATCATATAGGACATAATACGTGCGTTGCGCATATTATATGAAGTATATTGAAGGTCGGTTGCTTGAGTATAAAGTGCGGAAATATGCGGTGCTAACATGGATTGAGATGCATAGAAGAAAAAGCCTCCACCAAAAAGGATGCCAGTAATAGCGCCGATTGGTCCAATTTTCTTAAAGAGATTGCCTTTGCCTTTGCTTTTTTTGCTGGTTTTTGGATTACGCCCTTGGACGGAATTACGAAAGTTGGTCGTTAATTGGGTTGTTGAATTGCTGCGTTGATTACGTTCGCGACGACGGAGTGCATCAGAGTTGCTTTCGCGGCGATTTCGTCCAGTGTAGGAAGGGTCTTCGATATTGAGATTGTCTTCTGGTATGACTGTAGCAGTTTTTTCAGCATCAGAAAGCTGCTGTTTAGAAATATTTGATGGGCGAATAATCGCCTCTTCCATAGCATTGTATGGATCGTTTTTTCTACGATAATGCCTGCTACGTGGTGTGGAGACCATAGATAATTATATTGTACAATATTTTTATAAAAATGTCGAATATAAACTAGATAAAAATGTATTATTTTTTAGCTTCAACTGGGTTAGTTGTAATGAGGTCTTCTTCGGTGTTGGATGCGACAATTTGAACGTGAACGTGATTTTGACCGGCGAAGAATAGACCTTGTCCGACTGGAAAGTTAGAGAGACGCTTGCGCTCTTCGTCGGTAAGCTTAAATACATCAGAGAGAACATCGACTGCAGAGGCGGATTGCTTAAGGAGAAGCTGCATGGATGAGTTTGCGACAATAGCGCGTCCCATTTTTGACGACATAAAGTCCTCGACGTCTTGTGTAATAGTTGTAAGTCCAAGATAGTACTTGCGAGCACGCTTAGCGAGACTAAAGAGGAAGTTGGCGGAATCTTCATATTTCATTAACTGCCAAGCCTCATCTACGAGGAGGAGACGGCGTTTTTGCTGGGCGCGAACAATGTTCCAAATATGCGATAGGACGATGTACATAGCTACTGGACGTAGCTCATCTTCGAGGTCGCGAATATTAAAGACGGCCATTTGATTATTAATATCGATGTTTGACTGTTGTGAGAAGATACCGGCAAAGCTACCGGTGGTATATTTGCGTAAACGTTGAGCGAGACTAGGACCAGAACCACCCATATGGAGTAAGGTGTCAAACAGGTTCATGATTGTTGGTGGAATAGCGGTATGGGTTAATGGATCATTAGTAATACCAGCGCGCGCGTAGGTATCAATTAGAGCTTGGTCGAGGTCGGCTTCCTCGGTCGGGGAGAGACCGACACCATTGCCGAGCATAAGGCGAAATAGACCATGGAGTGTGACAAGGTTGGCGCGAAGTGCATCGTTGGCGTCTTCGGTATCGACGATTTTTGGGAGATCGAACGGATTAATACGAACGTCGGAGTTGAGGCTTAAGCGAACATAGGCGCCGCCTACGGCATCGCAAAGCTTTTGATACTCGTTTTCTGGGTCGATAATGATAATTTCAGTACCAACCATCATGGAACGTAGGGCTTCGAGCTTGACGGTAAATGATTTACCGGCACCGGACTTAGCAAAGACGACCATGTTGGCGTTTTCGAGAGTAAATCGGTCAAAAATGACAAGACCGTTGTTGTGCATATTGACGCCATAAAGAATGCCTTTTTCCTGGGTTAGGTCGGCGGACGTGAACGGGAAGCTAGTGGAAATAGCGCCAGTGTTCATGTTGCGGCGAATCTGGAGTTGGTCGGAACATTGAGGCATAGTGCTATTCATGCCCTGCTCTTGCTGAGAGCTGGCAACTTTGCTGAAAACCATTTGTTGACCTAAGATATTTTCGATTTTATGCTGGACAAATTGAAGTTCGTCGAGAGAGTCGGCGTAAATAGTAACATATAGGCCATAGCGGAAGAATTTCTCGGCACCAACTTGAAGTTGGTCGCGAAGATCTTCGGCGTCTGAGATGGCGGCTTCGAGCTCTGGGTCGCGTACTTTCCCCTTCTCGCTATTAATATTCATACTAGCTTCGAGCTGGGTTACTTTTTTAGTAAGGTTTTTCATGATAACGCTGGTATCGACTGGGTAAATAAACATGGAAACGTCGATAACTTCGTCGATATTAATAATAGAGCTAAGCCATCCAGTATAAAGCATACGAGGATAGCCATAGATGTAGATAGTGCGACCATATTTAGTGCCAAGACGGAAATAATCGGAATGAATTTCAATACTGGATGGCGAAATAAGATCACGAAGCGTAGTAATGCCGGTTTCAAATGCTTTTTGAATCTCAACTTCTTCTTGGAGTTGTGCTTGCGCGGCAATGTCGGCGGCGCTGAGCTGTTTTTTCTTTGCCATTATTTTTGACTCCCTTCTGTACCGGGCTCACCCTTTTTAACGTATAAGTGTGCTAGTTTACTAAAGTCGCCGAGCGGTTCGCGGACGGCAGTATCTGGATTATTAAAGTTATAGTAAAGTTGACCGAGTTCTTTGGTGTTCAGGCGAACAGAATGGACGCCGATTTGGAAAAGACCAGATATGACGGCTTCAACGCGGTTATTGATTTCCGTGGCCGCTTTGTCGTAGGTGGCGCGATCTATACGCGTGACAGTTGCTCTTTTGGTATTACTGAATGACTTAAAGAAGTTTTTAGTTTGAGTAACGGCTTTTTCGGCTTCAGATGAAGTGTAATATGGAATAACAATAAAGAATGATTTATCCATAATGTTTGCTTCTTGAGACAGTTCATCGATAAAGTCGATATAGTCGTCCATAAGGATACCGAGAAGCATGTTGTCGTTATTGCGACGAAGCTCGGTAAGGCGATCAAGATATGGTCCAATATCGACGCGTTGGGAGCGAATGAGGACTTGAATTGTAAAATTTAGGGAGTTTAGGAAGTTTTGATAAGAATATTCAACTGCTTCGCGCTCGGTTTCAGACATAAGGTCGAAGTTGATGGACTTACAGGCAACCACAGCCCTGAAGGAGCCATCTTTCATAATAACCATCGAGTCGCGCAACTCAGAAATAATCAGAGAGGCTTGCGTTGAGGTTGGATTTTCTTTTCGCGGAGTAGCTGGAGCTGGTTGTCCGGGAGTGGCACCAGGCTGGTTTGTGGTGGTTCCTTGCTGAGGTGCGGTGCCGGGTTGACTCATAATAGCTCCTTGTTGTGGAGTGGCGCCGGGTTGTTGTGGGTTTTGATTTGGTATTGTCTGTGGTTGTTGTGGTTGCACGTTAACTCCTTAGTGTAATGAAATATAAACTTCGTCGTCTTTCTTCTCTTTTATGCGTTTTGCTTGATTAGCGATGGTCTCAATGGAGAAGTCGGTATTATTTGCAAGATTGATAATGTTGGGGTCGGTTTGCTCTTTAACCTCTTTCATTTCGGCTTGACGTTTAGCTTCGGCTTCGGCTTTGCGTTGCTCTTCTTCCTTAGCTTGGCGTTCGGCTTCTTCGGCTTTTTCGGATTCAATTTCCGCAATCATAGAGTCTGGCTTTATGATTGTATCATTGTTTTTAACAATCTCATCACTGAGAGGGTCTTCAAATTCGATAGCCTGAGGTATGGTTGTAGCTTCTGGTGTTGCCTGGACTTCTTGATTAGGGATAGGCATATTGGCGGTTTCGCTTTGAGGGAGGGCTGGTGGTTGCGGAATAGTTTGCGGCTGTTGAGTGGTATTGGCGATAGGCGCTATGGTCGGCTGGATCTGTCGATTATTATGAGTTATGGTAGTATTTTTTGCTTGATTAGCATTATTTTCAATAGCGGCACGCATTTGATTAATTGCTTGACTGCGACGCTCGGATGCGTCGTTCTGAAGAGTCTGATTTATAGAAGTGCTACTAGCGGTTGAATCTTCGAACATATCGAGGGTATCACTTGCTTCAGCGTAGACTTCGTCTTTAATACCGGTATTTGGCATGACACCTTTAATGGCATAGCCTTCAGTATCGATAATGTCGGCAAGGAAAGATAGGCGATGCATAGCCTCATCTTGATCAAGATCTTTAGTGCGTTGTTCTTCCTTTTTTTTGGGCGCTGTAATGATAATAGTAGATTCGGGTTCGCCCGGCTCCCAGGTGCGAATGTGCGGTTTCAGATAAAAGGAGACAACGGCGGAAAGATATGTTTCCATAGGCTGATCTTTCTTGAGCGGCAAAGCGAGAGCGCCAAGAAGGAGGATTGGTGGAATGAGCACGATTATTAAGGGTGGAAAAAACTGCCAAAATAAAATACCTAAGCCAATTAAGCCACCTATAATCATGAGGTAGACAAATTGGCGAAAGGTAAAAGGTCCGAGAAGTTTATCTTCGGCCTCTACATCCTGAGGGACCTTATACTGCGCCATGATTATATTTTAGCATAATCGTTAATAATAATTGTCAGCATAAGGTCCATTTCTAGATTAATTTAGGCTAATATCGAACATCTCGCGAATCTCTTTATTCATCGAGTTGCGTTGGTTAATGGCGCTTGGTTTATTAAGAGCGGCGCGTTCGGCGTCGAATGCGTTATAGAGCTGAGTGCTGACACGCATAATTTGGCCGTTAACAGTCTTTTCGACATAATCGTTTGGATGAATTTCGAGTAATGCACCGTTAATATCTTTAATCGTAGAGCTCTTGGAGCTGACGAGCTGGCTAGCGACCATATTATTTACGTAGCTCATGAGCTGATTCTCGATCATGCCCTGATGGTCATAGAACCATTGACTCTGTTGAGCGGCGCCGGACTTGTAGCCGCCAGTAAGAAGCGTATTGAGTGTGCTAAGTTGTTCACCATCCATGAGGCCAGATACTGCAGCAGAACGGATGTATTTTTCTGGAAAGATAAGTGGGAACTGTTCTTCCCCGGCGGCGTTGGTAGGTATTGGAATGGTGCCGTCTTGAATGAGCTTAAACATTTCTTTGAAGACCGTGCGGTCCTGAGTAGCAACAGCAGACCAGCCATTAAGGTCGCTGAAGATTTGTTTGAGTGATGCCTTCCTAAGCTTATCGCTGGCATTAGCGCCATCACCCGGCATAGTGCCACCACGAAGGAAGGTTTCCATATCAATATAGGATGCGACGTTTTCTTCTGGATGTGCCGGATCATTACTGTCGCTCATACCGCGACGAATCATATTAGCCTTAGACCAGGCCCAGAGGTAGAGGTTCTCTTTCTTGAGGCCAAGGCCGGTATCGGCAAGGTTCTTTTGCATTGCGAAGTTGTTGGAGATTTGATCGGAATGCTCGACCATAGTGCGAAGTAGATCACCGTGGTCGCCACGCTTTGCCATAGTAATCATAGCGGCGGATGCGGAGTTGTAGTCGTTAGTATTGAGAGCTTCAATGAGCTGGTTATTAATGTATTTGCCAGCTGGAGAGTCATCATAGAGTTCGAGATAACTACTCTTCATATCGGAGTCGACACGGCGTTTCTGAGCGATGGCGTCGGCAAGAACATCATTAACGGAGCGTTTGACGGCGAGCTCTTCTGCACTGCCAGCAACTGGAGCGTTGCTTTGACGGAAAGCGGAGGTAACTTGTCGATAGATTTGACTGTTAGCGCGATCATTCTCATCGCTAAGAGCTTTACGAATGCGGATAGCGCGATTTTCCATATTTGTACGTGCGACGCTGTGTTGACGAGTCTTGGCAACATGGTCATCAATAATGGCATCTTGGAAGGCGCGGTTAGTGCGAGCAATCTGTGCATTACGCATACTGCGAACGATTGGTGTACCTACTGCTACGCCGTCGTCGAAGCCTTCATCCATATCGGTTTCAAACTGAGTACGAGCGATTTGGTTCTGCATCTTGCGAGCCTGCATATTATAATAACGGACACCGCGACCATTGAGACTCTTGCGGTTACGACCGCGAACCATACTGGTGGCAGCATTGGTCATGTAAGTGTCTTTATTATTAGCAACGGTTTGCTGAAGATCGAATTCACGATTAGTGCGTCGTTGTTCGAGCCAGCGTGCGAGACGGTTGTGCGGGATATTGTTAGTACTGTTTAGTTGTCGAGCGCGAGCGAGAGCCTGACCTTCTGCGGCGCGACGGCGCAATAAGCCGGCTGCTGGGTCGGTGGCGCGATGAATAAGGCTGCTGATACCGCCGAGGACGGTGCCAGACATGCGCATGAGTGGAAACGTGAGGAATAATGGTAAGACTTGGATGGCGATACCTAATACGACGCTTAGCCAGCTGGTAGCCGAAGTGATAGTGATATAGCCAGCAAGCTGAGAGGCGCCATAGAGAATGCTGAATAATGGGTAAAAGAAAATCATGCGGAAGAACATTTGGTACCAGGTACGGAACCATTTTTCGGTGTTTGGAAGGAGATAACAGACAAAAGCCAGCGGTGCAACCATGACAAGAAGGAAGATGAGGGCTTGGCGAGCGGCCATAGTAATAACGGCAGAGATGATAGCAATGGCGCCGGATAATATTACTGGGAGAAGTAGCCAAATAATACCAGTCAGACCGCCGGCGAATGAGAGAGTAGTGACGGTACCGATGGTGCCGATGCCTAAGATAGTGGCAACGATGCCGGCAGATGAGGTGCCGGAAGCGATTTTATTGATGGTGCCGTTCGCAATGGCGATATCTTGAATATTTTGAAATACACTACGCAAGGCGATGCCGACAACGTTACTTAAATCGACCGCTAATGTACAGATGATATAGCTTAGGTTGATAAGGATGGCGGCTACGATTAGGCGTGGTAATGCGCGTTTAATGCCATAATTAGTGATACCGAGACCAGTTAATTGAGAAAAGATGATGACGAGGAAGAAGATGACGAAAATGAGGTTTGTAATACCTCTGATGTAATCCCAAACAATATGGATTGGTGAATTTGTGTCGCTAGGGATTGGATTAACGCGTAAAAGATTGTCTAATATACCGTAGGCACCGTCTATGACGTTTGCTAGAAAAACAGTACCAGGACAGATGAGCCAACCAACGCCGCCGACTTGGTCGTAGCAGGTTGGAGTTTCGCTCTCCTCTTCTTCATTATCGTCTTCGTCGTTATCGGTAGGGTTAGCTGGGGTGGTTGAGTTATCGGGATTTGTAGGATTTGCGGGAGTTGTGGGATTGGCTGGGGCGGTAGTTGTAGTATCGGTGTTAGGAGTTGAGGTTGTAGGTGCAGCAAAAACTGGACCAGATAAAGCCGCTAAGCTTATCGCGGTCGTAATAATAGATATGGTAATGTTTTTTAACCACCTACCCATAGCCTCTTTATTATATCACACATAAGCTTTTTAGTCAAGTAGTATGCAGCCTTATAGACCGGAATGCCAATTATACACTACGCTGTAAAAATACACGAGTGCTTATGTTATAATTGAGACATATTAACACATTCAGATCGAAAGAGGTAATGTTTCGATGAAAAATAGTCATTTGGTGAGAAAAATTGGAGTTATTGTAGTTGCTGCGATAATGAGTCTGGTTTTTATTGGAGGCGATTTAGCTTGGGCTGACAGTAATAATACCACTGATGGGACGGATGGCGGAAAAGTAAAGCTGGATCCGGAGAAGGAAAATCAATGTGCGACAATCTTAAGGGATTGGTGTAATACGGCAGAAACTGATGGCGAAAAAGCATTGATGGATATGATTAAGTTTACAATTTCGGTTCTCTCGATTGGTATTGGCGTGCTGGCGACAATTGGTCTTATTATATGTGGCTATTTAATAATGTCGGCACGAGATAATGAGGCGCAGGTTCAAAAGGCGAAGAAACGAATGGTAGAGATTGTAATCGGTATAGTATTATGGGCTCTTGGGGCTTTAGCGTTGTTGTTGATAATTCCGGATAGTGAAGCGGCGGAGCATGTACATGACGGCGCAGAGTCGTCGTCGGTTCAAGTAAAGGGGCAAGAAAAGGAGATAGGATGAGAAAAGTGTTTGCAGTGTTAATGATTGGGGTTGGACTTCTTTTTTCGCAATTTACGCTTTTGAATACTGATGTATATGCGGCTGCCGATCAGTGCGGCGAGGAACATTTTATGGGTTTACGTGCTTGGTATGACGGCGTCGATGCGGTTTGCGATGGTACGCAACCTAGTAAACCTGAAGAAATTCGTGAAATGATATGGAAAATAACTCTTAATATAGTCACGATGATTCTTCAGATTGCCGGCTACGTTAGTGTAGGGTTTGTAATTTGGGGCGGTTATCTATATATGTTATCGAACGGCGATCCAGGTAAGGTCGCTAATGGTAAGAAGACGATTACGCGCGCTTTGATCGGTGTCTCGCTTTGCGTGACAGCATCTTTAATATCTGGTGCAATAGTAGATATAACTGAAACATCGGTTACTGGTAACTTTTTTGCCAATATATTCAATCACGCATTCATGTGGGCGGGAATTGTATGCGTGATAATGATGGTTATTGGTGGTGTAGCATATGTGACAAGTGTCGGTGATTCGCAAAAGGTGTCAAAAGCTAAGAATACTATTACATCTGCGGCGGTTGGTTTGATTATTACTTTGGTAGCTGCAGCTATTGTGAACTTAGTATTGACGGCAGTTGGTGGATAAAAAGGAGAACAAAAAATGAAGGAAACATTTTTTTATTATTTAGCCGAAGCAACGACTAAACCTTCGGAACAGGTCGTTAATGTTGATGGCGGCGATACTGACCTGCAGGTAACTATAAAAAATATTCTTAGTGTAGTGTTTGCGATGGTTGGTATTGTAGCTGTTATTATGGTTATTATAGGCGGCGTTAGTTTTATGACGTCGCAAGGTGATGCGGAGAAAATAAAGAAGGCGAAGAATACGGTATTGTTTGGGGTGATTGGTTTAGTTATCTCGTTATTGGCTTTTGCGATTGTAAGCTTCGTACTTACGGGCATGAATGGTGGTTGATAGGAAAAACATTATGATTTTTCTATACAAATAAGCATGATGGTGTGATAAAATTAGACTAAAGTTTTTTCGTTTAACAATAAGGAGAAAATACGAATGAAAACAATTAATAAACTAATAAAGGTAGCTGTATTGGCGACCTTTGCGGTCGTATTGCTTGGTGGTCCAATTCTTGCTCTAGATAGCTGTGTTGGCGAAGGAAATAAATATCCAAATCTTGCTTTGGATGCAAGCGATGGCTATGTTTACTGTCAGCGCGTAAAGGTGAATGACTCTTATGTGGCGATTTACGGTAAGACCTCTTCAGATTGTGCTCAGGCTGGTACTTTGGCTAATAATCCTGACCAATGTAATGATAGCGATCTTAATGATGTTATTAAAACTATCATCAATTCTATTATTTTTGTGGTAGGTATGGTTGCCGTTATTATGATTATTCTCGGCGGTGTCAGCTATGCTACTTCTCAAGGTGACACAACTAAGGTTAAGAAAGGCAAAGATACAATTCTTTACGGTATTATTGGTCTTGTAATTGCGATTCTTGCTTACGCAATTGTAAACTTCGTACTCAGTGCTCTTGCTGGTGAGTAAAAGACGAAAAAACGTTTCTTATAAAAAGCTTCCCCTTGCTGGGGATGCTTTTTTATATAGTTTATGCTATTATATCCAATAGATAAGGAGAAGATGAAAAAGGATGAGCAGAATTAAAGGCATTACGAAAGAACTAGGTGCTACTTTAACTGTAGCGGCGCTGACTGTTGCTATGGCTTCTACTACGAGTGTCTATGCTAATGGGAAATCAGCTGGTCAAGCCGGTGTAGATGCGCAAGATGGTGTGAATGCAGTAAACCCTGGTGCGGAGACGGATTTGAATGGTTTGATTGCTACGATTATCAATTTAGTATTTGGTTCCATTGGTATTGTTGCGGTGATTATGATAATTATTGGTGGCATTAATTATGCGACGTCGCAAGGTGATACAAATAAGGTTCAGAAGGCTAAGAATACGATTTTATATGGTGTCATCGGCCTTGTTGTGGTGTTGCTTTCCTTTGCAATTGTGACCTTCGTGCTCAATGGTCTCGCGGGCGAGTAATCAAAAGGTTTTAAATACCCCTTGTTAATGACGAGGGGTATTTTGATGTTGTGGATAGATGCTTTATCTCCAACTAAAATCCCCGGCTAAGCCGGGGATTTTGTGATTTTTGCGAGTATAATGATTAGTTAATTGTAATACGTTTTGGCGCTTCGGTCTTCTCTTTCTCGAATGAGATAGTAAGAACGCCATCTTTTAGAACAGCTTCGACGCCATCTTCTTTGACCTGTACTGGAAGGGCGATAGTTCGACTAAATTCGCCCCAGTAACACTCTTGGATGTGCCATTGAGTTGCTTTGTCATCTTCGCCGCCATTAAGGACGCCAGAAATGGTTAAGATATTGTCTGAAATAGACACATCGAGATCTTTGCGTTCGATGCCTGCGGTACGAGCTTTAATAATAAGCTTGTCGTTAGTCTCATAGACATCTACTGCGAGCTGACCAGGAATATCGTCAGCACCGTCATCCCAACCTTCGCCGTCATCGACAAAATCTTCTTCGACTACTGTAGTTTCTTCAGCTGGAGTGTTGACTGGAGTTTCCACCGGTTCCTCTTCTGCAACTAGTCCAGAGTTGTCGCCCTCTAAAAAGGCAGCTGTGAGCTCATCATCTAAGCTCATTTCGTCTTGTTTACGAGCCATAGTATTTTTTAAAATCCTCCACTAATTTACACTCTTAAGCTTTATTATATTGATGTCCATCTATAAAATCAAGAAAAAAAGGAGTTTTTGTTGTGAAAAATACAATAACTAGGTCAATTTGGGAGTTTTTCTGCCCTTATTACTGTATATCATGTGGAAAAGTTGGTGGAATACTATGCAATTGTTGTAAAAAATACATCATAAGCGGAAATAATTGAAAATGTTTATGCTGTGGGGACAAGTTAAAAAATAGAATTTGTGAAAAATGCGCGCTTCCCTTTCGAGAACAGTTTTATATTGGTGGTCGTTGCGGTTTACTAAAAGATTTAATAAATTGTTATAAATATCAATCAATAAGAACGTGTAGCTGGGTATTTGCGGAGTTGTTGGGGGATTTATTTGGCGGTTTTTTGCAAGGTAAGATAATCGTGCCGCTCCCGACCATCAAGAAACATGTGCGAGAAAGAGGTTTTGATCATACGGGTCGACTTGCGGTTGATTTATCGCGAGCGTGTGGTGGTGAAGTTCGGAAAGTGATTGAGAGGAAAAATAATAGTGTGCAGGTTGGGGCGAGTATGGACTTGCGTAAGAAACAGGCAAAAATGGCCTATGCGGCGTGTTCTGATATAGATACTGAAGCAAGTTATGCCTTAGTTGATGATATTTGAACGACTGGTAGTAGCATGACATCTGCGTGCATGGAGCTGCAAAAAGTGGGAGTAAAGGACATATCAATAATAGTATTAGCGAAAAGTGAATAAATTAGACAGATGCAGAACCGCCGATGGCGCTGATGACGAAGTTGACAATAGCATAGGATAGGATAGCGATGATAAGACCAATAATAGCATACATGATAGTATTCTTGGCATCGGTGACTTTCTTGCTATCGCCGCCAGAGACAATATAGCGAAGGCCGCCATAAACAAGCATAACTACAGATATAATACCTACGGCATAGAGAATAGTGTTAGTAATGCGAGTGAAAACTCCTGTTGCGCCAATTAACTCGGCCGGCATGCCGTTTGCGCGAGCAGCATTAGCTCCGGCTTGGGCCGGGTTTTCATATTTCATAGTGGTGGCCATAGCGTGACCCGCAAATAGTGTAACCATAGCTGCAGCACCAGTGAATACTTGCCCTGTTTTTTTGAAAATTTTCTTCATTTCTAAATACTCTGCTCTATCCTTAAAAGTTAGTTAAATTATATAGTATTATTTAGTTTATGGCAAATATGTGTGCAAAAATAATGCCAATATGATAAGATGGAGTGTATTGGAGGGTTACCCAAGTGGTTGAAGGGGACGGTTTGCTAAATCGTTAGACTGGCGAAAGCTGGTGCGAGAGTTCGAATCTCTCACCCTCCGCCAAAAGATGCTCAAGATATTGAGCGTTTTTTGTTGCAATATTGTAAATATTCTTATGGTATAATTTCAGTATGGCAAAGAAGACTTTAGTGAACTGGGAAGCTCGCGAATATATTGAATATAAAAAGAATGCCGGGTGGTATATAGGATTAATAATTATCACTGTCGGTCTATGCGGTATAGCCGTGTGGTTGCAGCAGTGGACATTTTTTCTGTTGATTATTGTGGCGGTAGCTGCCCTATTGGTTTATACGATGCGTAGCCCGCGTTTGTTACATTACTCTCTTACTGATAAAGGATTATCGGAAGGTAATAATTTATACTTATTTAGCAATTTTAAGTCATTCGGTGTCTTAAATGACAATAACCACTATTCGATTATTCTAATGCCGAAAAAGCGTTTTGGCATGCGCGTTACGGTTTACTTCCCAGAGGCGGAGGGCGAACAGATTGTGGACATCTTTGGTGCGCGTTTGCCGATGGAGCCGGTTAAGCTGGATTTACTGGATCGTCTTGTGCGATTTTTAAGGATTTAGTTTAATTTACGCGGTAGATATAAGTGTGTTATTATAGTGTTTAAGGTTAAGATTAGATAAAAGGTGGGCCAAAAATGGAACAAGGAAATTCTGCTACTCCAGATGAGTTGCAACAAGCGATAAATAGTATTACGAATAATAGTACTCCAGCGAGCGATGCTGCGGACGTAGTGTCTCAGATAGAAAACCAAGTTGCAGGTGGTGCCGCAGCACCGGAAGCTGCTTCGGCTTCGGTTGCTCCGGCTGGATCAATGAAGGCGCAATACGGTGATGCCGATCTCGATAGAGTCAAATCAATGGCGTTAAGTGATCTTCGACCGATTTTAGATAAGGTTGATGTCGCACCAGAGAAAAAATTTATGATTTATAAGGATATTTTGGAGCTAACTGAGGACAAGGCTTGCATTGAGCCTGCCTATAATGCAGCCCGTATGATTATTGATGAGAAAGCCAAGGGCGAGGCATTGGTATTTATTATTGAATATATTGATAAACTTGGTATCCAAATGTCTATTGGTAATGAAGGTTAATAATAATTCAAGAACATTTATCTAATCTAAAAAATACCCCTCGATGGGGGTATTTTTGTGTGAGGATTTTTATGGAGATGTGTATTAATACATTCCGCCCATACCCGCGGTAGCGGTTGTGCCGTTATCTTTTTCTGGAAGCTCTACAACGAGGGCACCCATGGTGATAGTAGTAGCAGCAATACTGACGGCGTTCTGGACTGCTTCGCGAGTTACACGAGCTGGATCGATGACGCCAGCCTTCTTAAGGTTGATAAGACCTTTTTCTGGAGTCATAACATTAATGCCTTGTCCGTCTTTGGCGGCTTCAACTTCGGCGAGAAGAGCTTGACTGTTAAGGCCGGCATTTTCCGTGATATGAACAAATGGAGCCTTAAGAGCGTTCTTGAGAATAATTGAGCCGGCGCTATCGTCTTTAAGTTTTTTGCTAAGATTGACAAGTGTGACGCCGCCGCCTGGAACGATGCCCTCATCTAGAGCAGCTTTAGTGGCAGCAACGGCGTCATCGACACGATATTTCTTTTCGTCAATTTCGGTTTCAGTAGCGCCACCAACTTTGATGACGGCAACGCGTCCTTTGAGGGCGGCGGCGCGTTTATTGAATTCGCCGGTTTCATAGTCGGAATTAGAAGCTTCAGCTTGAGCTTCAATCTGAGCGATGCGAGCTTTAACTTCAGTTTGTTTTCCCGCTCCTTTAATAATAGTAGTCTCGTCTTTAGTAGCGATAATCTTATGAGCAGAACCGAGAACTTCGAGGCCAGAATTTTCGAGACTCATACCTTTATCGGCAGAGACGACGGTAGCGCCGGTGAGGATAGCGATATCTTCCATAATTTCTTTACGACGGTCGCCGAAGGCTGGAGCTTTGAGAACCAATGTATTAAAGACACCTTTGAGTTTATTGAGGACAAGTACGCTGAGAGCTTCGCCTTCGACTTCTTCGGCAATGATAACGAGATCTTTGCGACCAGTCTGAGCCATTTTTTCGAGGAACGGTACGATGTCGTTGACGGCGGAAATCTTTTTGTCTGTAATGAGGATTTCTGGCTTATCGAAGGTGGCTTCTTGGCGGTTAGCATCGGTTACAAAGAAGGCGGATGCAAAGCCTTTGTCATAAGTGTAGCCTTCGGTGATTTCGGATTGCATTTCGAGGCCTTGCCCCTGCTCTACGGTGACAACGCCGTCTTTGCCGATTTTCTCAATTACGTCAGCAATGAGTTTGCCAATTTCGGCATCACCCGCGGAGATTGTGGCGACTTCGGCAATCTTTTGGCTATCGCCATCGATTTTTTCAGCAGTTTTGTTGATACTCTTGATAATTTCGGCGCCAGCGGCTTCAATGCCTTTGCGGAGATCCATTGGGTTATGACCGGCAGCAATAAGCTTATTAGCTTCGGCGATAATATTGTAAGTAAGTACGGTTACGGTGGTTGTTCCGTCGCCGGCAATCTTATTAAGTTTTTGAGCAGCGGTTTTAATTAGTTTAGCGCCCATTTCGTAGCCGAGGGTTTCGTCATCTTCTTTCGGCAACTCAATTGCTTCTGCTACAGTTACGCCATCGTGAGTGATAGTTGGAGCGCCGTAGCTTTTTTCGATAATTACATTACGCCCTTTAGGACCAAAAGTGACCTTAACGGCATCGTAGAGAGCTTTAGCGCCGCCGAGGATTTTCTCGCGAGCTTCAGCGTCATAAAATACTTTTTTTGCCATTTTTTATAATAACTCCTTAAATTACAAAGTTGCTAAAATATCTTCTTCTTTAATGATAAGATAGTCGGTGTTGTTGTATTTAATTTCAGATGCAGAATAATCGCGATATAGAATGCGATCGCCTTTCTTGACGGCTTTTACGTCTGGGCCAACAGATTCAACTATTGCGGTATTTTGCTTCTCTTTTGCTTCACCGAGAAGAATGCCAGAGGCGGTTTGCTCGACGGCGGCGTCTTTCTTTGCAACAACACGATCGGCAAGGGGTTTAATAGCCATGAATTTCCTCCTAATGTTTTATTATGTGCTTAGTGTAACGCGGCTAATTAGCACTGTCAAGTGTCGAGTGCTAAATGCTAGTAGTTAATAAAGGGTTCCAGAAAAATAGAATGGCATTATTGTGCAATGTATCTTAATGTGTGAGTGTTAATAATGCCGCTGTGATATGATGGCTATATGAGCATTAAAGAGAAAATTCCATTTTATGATAGCTTAGTGATTCCCTATCATGTAGGTAGGGCGGCTTTTTGGGGAGCGCGTTATGGTTTTTCGGGACGAAAATTGAAGGTGATTGGTGTTACTGGTACAAATGGTAAGACTACTACGTCCTTCATGATTTGGAAGATGTTAAATAATTCTGGTCGTAGAGCTGGCGTGATGACGACGGTTGGTTGGGGTGTGGATGAAATCAATGAACAGATGGAACACATGACAACGGTCGATTCGCATGTTTTAAATAAGAGAATTAAGGAGATTTCTGATGCGGGTGCCGAATATCTTGTTTTAGAATTGACTAGCCATGCGATGGCGCAGCATAGAAGCCTAGGTATTCCGATAGATGTTGCGGTAATGACGAATGTGACGCATGAGCATTTAGACTACCATAAAACATTTGAAAGATATCGTGACGCAAAACGTAAATTATTTAAGCAAGCGAAATATGGGATTATTAATGCCGACGATCCGAGCGCGGAGTATTTTGAGTCTGATGTGGGTACATATATTACTTATGGTGTGCAGTATGGTGAAATGAAAGCCGAAAACATTAAATTGAAGCCAGATGGGGTGGAATATGTGATTCCTTCGGAAAATGATTTAAAGATTAAGACGCGGATAGCGGGTAATTTTAATGTTTACAATTCCCTGGCTTGCGTAGCGGTTGGGAAACGTCTTGGTCTTTCGGATAAAGAAATAAAAGATGGAATATTTGCTCTGGCGGAAGTTGAGGGGCGGATGGTAAAGATTGATGAGGGGCAAAGTTTTACGGCGATTATGGATTATGCTCATACGCCGGATGCTTTTGAAAAATTATTACCAGATATGAAGAAGGCGACTGTTGGGCGTTTGATTGTGGTATTTGGTTCGGCGGGCGGACGACGAGATCCTTCGAAGCGTAGGCCGATGGGCGAGATTGCTGGGAAAAATGCAGATATTGTGATTTTGACCGAAGAGGATGACCGCGATACGCCGGGTGATGAAATTATGGAACAGATTGCTGAAGGCGTACGCGAGCATGGCAAAAAAGATGACAAGGATTTGTTTAAGATTTTAGATCGGCCGACAGCAATTCTGGAAGCCTGTAAGATGGCGAAAAGAGGTGATACGGTGCTGTTTCTTGGTAAAGGCAATGAGAAAACAATAGAACGTGCGGATGGCGTACATGCGTACTATGAATTAGATGAAATTAAAAAGGCCTTGAAAAAGATAAAGAAGAAAAGGTGATTAATAAAAATATTCCGCATAAGCGGAATATTTTTTGAAGCTTCATCTCAAAATAATAATGGTTATTTGATATAATAATAGCAGTAAGAGGTGGAGATGGATCCGGAAGCTAATAGTCAGGATAGTGATAAGATTGGGGCGGAAAATACGACGGCGTCGGCTAATTCTTTTGATAAAAAAGATAAGAAATTACAGCAAGAGGCGGTGTCGGACGATTTGGTAAAATCAGTAGATGGCTTTAATTCTGTAGCAAAAGATACGTCATTCATAGATGGGCGGAACGGTTCTGCGCTAAATTCCGCTCCAATAGCTACGCCTACGTCTACGTTGGTGACGCCTTCCTCTGCTTTTCAACCAATGGAAGTACAGCCAGCTAAAGCGATGGGAGATGAGGCCTTAGGATTAAAGAAACATTTTTCGCGTCAGTCAATTAATCCGGAAACTGGCGAATCAAGAAAATCGAAGATCCCGATTATATTAGCTGTAATTGTGATTATTTTAGCGGTAGCTGGTGTGGCGGTTGCATTTTTGATGAATAGTAGCAATATTGCGTGGAAGGAAGCGTACGGAGATATTGGGTTGGAGTATGTAACGCAGACGGTTGTTAGATTAGGCTTAGATGTAAGTGATAATATTCTGGATAATGTGAGCTATGAAGGAAAGTGTGATCGTAATGAGAACATAAAACAACCAGAAAAGGATGGCAAAGATGTAAAGTGGGATTTGAGTGAGGGTGTTGGTCAGTGTACTTTGAAGGCAAAATATCAATTAAGAACGATTGAGAAGAAATTTACGATTATTTCAAAGGATGTCGAGCGAGAGAATCTTGGTCTGGAGGATATTTATAGAAATAAAATTGATCCAAATTCAGACGATGACGGTGATGGTTTAATTAATGAGCGCGAGAATGCTATTAATACGAAGACTGACTTAGCGGATACAGATGGTGATAGCTTGACCGATGGTTATGAGGTGGATACTTTGAAAACCGATCCATTAAAAGCGGATACGGATGGTGATGGCTTAAATGATTCAAGTGAGCTTAAGCTAGGTTGCGATCCGTTAAAGATAGACTCGAAGGGTGACGGCATAAAGGATGGCGCACGAAAAAATAGTTATATCTATAAAGATAATGGCGTTATGGTCAAGATTAGTGGTACGGGTGATATTGCGAATGTAACTGTGGATATTACGGAAGGTGCGGCTTTGAGTAAGAAGACTGGATTAATTCCGCGGTTATATAGTTTTTATGCGGCTGGCAGCGTGGATGATGTTTCGGTAACGATTTCTTATACTGATTTGGAATTGTCTAACGCGAAGATTTCGGTGAATAATTTAGTTATATATCGTTATAACTTTGAGAACGATAAATATGAGATGCTAGAAACGGCGGTTAATCAAGTAGATAAGACCGTAACGGCTAAGTTAGAAGATTTGCGTTCTTATTATATTGTGGGTTCAAAGCAAGGAGCAAGCTTAGATAGAGCTGATCCGGAAATTGTGTTTGTGCTTGATAATTCTTGGAGTATGTATACGAATGAACAATATAAGCGCGTGAACGGTCGCGATTATCCAAACCCATTAGAAGGTAATGACCCGGAAGGTAGGCGTTTTACACTAACGAAGGAGTTGGTTGAAAAGCTTGATAAGAAGGGGGTAAAAGTTGGTATCTCTGAATTTAGTGGTGACTATGTAACAGTAAAAAAAGTTGGTTCTAATATTGATGAAATAAAGAAAACACTCGATGGCATGAATGAGCATCCTTATACTAAGGAAGATGGAACAAATATTGCGAGTGCGATTCGAAATGGTGCGAAGGAATTTTCGGCTAGTGCGGGATTAAAAACGGTTGTAATTTTGACTGATGGTAAAGATACGCGGGGTCTTTCGGCGAAGGCGGATGCCGTAGCAGATGAAATGACAAACAAGAACGTGCGTGTTTGCGTGCTTGGTTTTGGTGGGGGTGCATATAGTGAGGATGTATCATTAATTACAAATAGGACTGGCTGTGGGTTTTTCTCAAGCTCGGATGTATCTGGGCTTGATGAGGTTTTTAAGAATCTAGAAATATTACTAAACGATGAATTGGCCGATATTAATGGTGACGGCAAAATGGATGGCTACGTAATGGCGGATAGTGGTTTTATCGCGGCGCGTGATGGGTTTTCGTTTAGGAATTATAGTTCAAATATTATGCCGAACGGACACTGCTACGGTATGGCAACTTTTGCGCAATTATACTATGCAAAAAAGATTCCGCTTCGTCATGAGGCGATAAATGTGGCAGGATTAAGCTCGTATAGCTACAATTTGGACTGGTCGTACTTTAGGGATTATCAGAATTTGTATGACTATAAATTAAAGACGAACGCTTTGAAATATATGCCACAAATTGGTTATGAATATTTTGGAGAATCAGGGTTGGCAAATACCTATACGATGAGTGATGGTGCGATTAACTACGATAAAGGTATCCGCGCAGAAATTGAGGCGACGGGTTTGTATGAGTTTTATAAAGATAAGCCTTCACTTAAATCAGATACGCAAATTGCGAAGTATGGTTTTTCGTACACTTCAATGGAGAAGGCGCGTTTAAGCGAGACGAAGATGCAAGATAGTGCAACAATGAATGACGTTGATCGAAGTTTATTAAATGCGATATTTGCAAGCCAAATTCGTCAAACATCGGTAAAGATGTATAGCTCTGGTAGCGCAATTAGCATTAATTCAATGATAGTTGATGCTGGCGGTATGAAGAGGATGACAAACTCAAATGATTTTATTTCATTATTGTCATCAAGGATTAGGATGCGTGAAGCGCCAGTTATCTTGGCTTATTTTTCCGGCGGCTTACATGCAATGAACGCGATTAATTTAATACAAGACGCTAAAGATTCTAATCATTATTATATTGGAGTCTATGATAGCAATTATCCTGGCGAAAAGCGTTATCTTGAATTGCAGTGCAGTAAGTATAGCTGTACGACGAAGGCGAATGATTACTATAATCAGTCGGGTGAAGTTATTAGGATGTCAGTTTCGCAGGCGGAGGATTTAAAACATTTTGAATAATATGGAGGGGGCTAATCAGCTGAGCCAGAGGCTGACGCAACGGATATATCCCCCGCCCTTTTTGAGTTCTGTTACATCTGGAGTAAGACAAATGAGACCGCGTTTTTTGAGTTCGCTTTGGAGTTTTGGCGCATGGTTAGACATGATGACATATTCGCCAGTGCTGACTAAATTATTAGCAAAACCTTTAGTGCATTCGTCGTAATCGACAGAAATTTTGTCGAGGTCAAGAGCTTCAAGTTTCTGGTTTGATTCTTCGTCGAGAGCATCTGGACAATAGGCGATGGTATGTTCGTCGATGACAGATATGGCAAGATCGAGGTCGTACCAGAAACTGTCGGTATGGTTAGTGGCTGGATTAATATGATCGGAGCCGTCCTCATTGAGTTGAGGTTTGGCGTGTAGCTGCACTAATTTGAGGCCTAGAGTATCGGCGGCGAATTGTTGAGCTTCGGGGTCTGAGCGATAGCCGCAGCCGGCAATTAGATATTTACCGCAACGGAGCGAGTCGCCTTGGCCGGAAAAAAGGAGGCCATCTGGTACGAGAACGGTTTTGATGCCCTGCTCTTCAAGGCGAGAGCGCGCATACGATTCTTCAGCTTTGCGAGCCTTAGGAAGACGAGCCATGACGGCGACGCCGTCTTTGACGAGGGCCCAGTTGGCAGTATATACTCCGTCTTGGCAGTTTTGCGGTGGATTAACTTTTATCAGTTCAATGCCAGCTCGCTTGAAACAGTCGAGAATTAGATTATGTTCAGCTATAGCTTTTTGAACATTAATTTTACTCTGATTGTAATATGGATTGATTTTGTAGGTATTCGCAAAATAGTCGGCGCCAGAAACCATGAGCTTTTGGTTGATCATAGATGATTCCTTATTTAAACTTTAGGCTCGTAATTAGCAATTCCGTCAACGATATTATCTTCGTCGACTCCAACGGCGAAGCTGGCGAGTGCAGCGGCAGCCATGTAGTTAACGGAAGCTTCGTCAGTAATATAGGTAGCTACATCGAAGCTATGACCACTGTAAGTAAAGTTTGCTTCGGTGCCCATCTTGTAGAATTTTTGGCGGTTAATGTGAAGATCGCAGTCACGATCGTGACCATAAGTGAAGGTGGCTGTTTTAGTTGGATATTTGGAATAAATATCATATTTGATATTATCGTCACGACAAATAATACTGAAATATGGTTCGGTATTAAAAAGAATTGCTTGCGCGTCGTGGTCGCTAGTATCTGGATTGCCAACGCCATCTTCGGTAAGAACGGCGGCATAAATCGGTAAACCGTAGAAAACGTGGTTTGCTAGAGCGCTGCTATCGACAGAAATAACGACATGGTCGGTACCGGTCTTCCAGATTTTATAAATCTGCTTGTATAGGTCGGACGTAGTCTTGGGGTCGATGATGAGCCCTGTTTTGGCGTCGCGTGCCTTAATAATTTCGTGAATGTAATGAGCAGTAATGTCGCGACCGTTTACGCCGGTGACGGCAATAATTTTAAGGTCTTTACCTGGATTACTGTAGTAGGTAGCAAGGAACTTTGCCTTGGCTCTTTGGAGTTTTGGTTTGAGTCCAGATGTCTTCTTTTGCTCTGCCATGAAAATAGTATATCATCTCTTATAAAAATGTGCTATAATATGGCTTATCACGCAAAAAGTTGCTTTTCGTGTGATGATCTTTTAATCTTTGAACGGTGGACAAGTACTTGCAAAAGTGGGTACTATCCACGTATGTGCCCGTAGCTCAGTTGGATAGAGCGTCAGCTTGCGGAGCTGAAGGTCGTACGTTCGAATCGTATCGGGCATACCATATTTGCAGAAGAAATCGTCTATCTTGGCATTTTTCTCTTCTCGCTCGACCAAAAGTCGCGCTTCGAAGAGAGAAAATACCAACCTAGGCGATTTTTTCTAGCAAATATTTCTGTTAATGAGGCGCGTTTCTCTCGAAGAAATTACCAACCTACGGCTTTTTTGCTATGCTAATTAGTAGAGGAGGAATATGGGAATATTGTTAGTTGTATTCTTTTCTTACTATCAGCGTTAGCACTGTTCTACATTTTTGCAGGATTAGCTATGATGTCAAAGATTTGCTCAATCGATTGTTGGTTTTGCCCTAATGCTTTTTCGCACCGTACACGCTCTAATAAGGCAGCTTCTTGTCTTTTCTTGTTGTCGGCTAGCAAAATATCCTTCTCTTCTGAACTCATGTCTCCTCTTGCTAGCATGTTTAGTATTCTTGTTCTTTCGTTGCTAATTTGTTGCTCGAGTTTTCTAGCTGCGTCCAGCTCGGCCTTAGCATTGGATGCATACTTCAGTGGCTTCTTGCGAATAATCTCCTTGTAAAGTGTAAGTGTATTAGTTTTGGGGGTAATCTTGTGCAGATAATCAGAGAAAAAGGCGTGAGCGTCTGCGACATTGATTGACTTATGCCCTTTGCGCTTGCAGTGGTTGTCGAGATTGTAGGCATAAGAAGTCGATGTAATAGAATGCGCCAAATTCTGCCATCTAGTTGAAAGCTACTCGAATGAACTAGTAGCAGGGGTCAGAACATTTCGGCTCTAAACACGCTTTGTGGGGCCATCAGAGGCTACTGATATGAATGAGGTATGTATGCGATTGGTGTTGATGTTAAAATTAAGCTAAGAAAAGAGGGAGAAAAATGAAGATTGGTTTTAGGGCGCCGTCACTTAAGAAGAGTATGAAGGCGCGTACAACTGGTAAACTTAAACGCAAAGTAAAGAGTGCGGTCAACCCTTTGTACGGCAAAAAAGGAATGGGCGTCCTACATCCAAAACGTGCGCTCTATAATAAGGTCTACAATAAGGTAACTATCGACCCACTAAAAAAGTTTCGTTCACCAAAGATTGGTGGTTCTAAAACTAGTAGCACTCGATCGGCGTCTACAGGTAATGGTAAGGTAAAAGAAGCGAAAGAATTGAATGTGCTTGCCGTAAATCATCCGGAACTAGGCGAGTGCTATGCGGCTAAAATTCAATCTACCGGCAGCAAGACTGCTGACTTAACTTTAAACGTTGAGTTTAATAAAGCCACAGTGTTTAGCGGATGGGATGAAATCAATAAAATAAGGGGTGCTTTACCTTATGACAATGCAGTAATCGAAGTGAATATTTGCGATGAATGCGACGAACCGTTCAGTATTGAATTTTCCCAGAAGAAGGCCGGACAGCATGTTTGTTCTGGTTGCGAACTTGCGAAGCAGCAAGAGATGATTGACTCGATTTTGGATGACCGTAATCTTGTGTTAGTCGGTATTGATGATATTGACCGCAAGATCATTTTCTGTGGTTTTGAGCCTCATGCGTCAACAAAAAACTACACGGATTGGAGGACGCGTGCTGATTGGGTGCCGATAACTGATGATTTGTATGTGCCGGAAACTAATATCTATCATTTTGCCGATGTTAAACAAGCCGAGGATTTTGTGCGTAGGATTAATTGCGCTGGTCATGTGAGACATATTCATGCCTTCCCTGAAGATGTATGCTCTATTTGCAAAAAACTTTTTGTAGATACTAGTAGAAAGCCAAGGCAAAAAAGAGTCGTTTGTCACGAGTGTTTTAGAAAATATTCGAAAGATAAAGCTAGTCCAAAATAAGTTAACAACATGTGCGAGCTATGTCTATTAGCTCGTCAATCATCCAATCTGGTTGAATGAGCTGAGAATTACCGTCAATGTTTGCTGACTGTTTGATTTTTGCAATCGCTATTTTGAGCCCAAAAGCCGCATATTGGCAGTTTTTTCGTTTGCTCGCCCAAGAGGCGCGCTTCCCTCGAAGAAACTACCAATCTGTGGTTTTTTGATTTCAAAATATTTTTGTCAATGTCGAGCGCTTCGAAGAGAGAAAATACCAACCTAGGCGATTTTTTCTAGCAAATATTTAATCTGGCTGGGATGAATTAACTGAGAAGAAATAGATATGCTTTATGCTATAATCTGGGCATGTTACAGATAAAGGGAGTATCTTATAAGAGTATTCTGAAGGGTGTTTCTTTTTCGATTAATGCGGGTGATTTGATAGTGATTACTGGGCCAAATGGTTCAGGCAAATCTACTCTGGCAAAATGTATTGTAGGTATTGAAAAAATCGACTCGGGCGAACTGCTCTTTAAGGGTGAAGATATTCGCGAAAAATCCTGTACGGAGCGAGCGCGCTTAGGCTTGGCTTATTCTTTTCAGCAACCGATTCATTTTAAAGGCGTTACTGTACGTGACTTGCTGATGATTGCGGCTGGTAACGAAAAAGTAGATAAGTACTTAAAGAAAGTTGGACTTGAGCCGGAGTTGTATTTAGATCGCGAAATTAATAGTTCCCTATCTGGTGGTGAGTTAAAACGCATAGAAATAGCTTCAGTAATTGCACGTAAGGCGGAGTTATATATTTTTGACGAACCAGAAGCTGGAATTGATATTTGGAGTTTTGGTAATTTAATTAAAGTCTTTAAAGATATGCGTAAGAGGCAGCCTAATAGTGCTATCGTGATTATTTCGCACCAAGAGCGCATTATGAAAATCGCAAATCGAATAATCTTATTGAAAGACGGTAAGATTGCACTAAGCGGTTCAGCGGATAAGGTTTTGCCGCAATTGGAGAAAATGCAATGATGGACCTAGATAAGATAGAACGCGATTTGATGAAGGAAGTCTCTGGGGTGACTGGGATTCCGGAGGGCGCCTATAATTTTCGTGTAAATGGCAAGTCGATTGGGCGTCATAGCTCAGAAAAAATAGATATTATTCCGAAGACGGATAAGAGTGGAATTGAAATTTATGTAGCCGATGGTACCAAGAACGAAATAGCGCATATTCCAGTGATTATCAGTGCGAGCGGATTAGAAGAAGCGGTTTATAACGACTTTTATATTGGTGATAATTGTGAGGTTACGATAATTGCAGGGTGCGGTATCTATAATTGTGGCGCAAGTGATTCGATACATGATGGAATTCATACTTTTCATGTCGGGAAGAATTCGAAAGTTTATTACATTGAGAAACATTGTGGGATTGGTCCGGGCGCGAAGAAAATTTTAAATCCAACAACTAGGTTAAATTTGAGCGAAAATAGCTGCGCAGAGCTGCTGTTAGAACAGATAAAAGGTGTCGATTCGACTAGGCGTTTAACGGAGGCGGATTTGGCAAAGAATGCGCGAATTGTTATTAAGGAGCGTTTATTTACGCACGGAAAACAATCGGCAGATAGTAAGATTGTGGCCGAGTTGAAGGGTGACGGGTCTTCGGTGGATATTGTATCTCGTTCGGTGGCGCAGGATTATTCTCGGCAGAAGTTTTGTTCGCAGATAATCGGCGCAGCAAAATGTCGCGGTCATTCAGAGTGTGATGCGATTATTATGCATAAGGCGCAAGTAAGTGCGGAGCCATCGCTTGACGCGCAGAATGTTGATGCGGAGCTGATTCATGAGGCGGCGATTGGAAAGATTGCGAGTGAACAATTGATTAAGCTGATGACGCTGGGTCTTTCGCGGCGTCAGGCGGAATCGCAAATTATAAACGGCTTTTTGAAGTAGAGCTGCCCAATATTTTGATATCCTGAGGCTTCCTGAGGCTTTCTGGAGCGTTTTGTGGCGTAAAACGGTTATGTTATCGTTTGCGGTGAAAATAGCCTAAAACGAGCGATAATAAAAGATTTGAGTGCGTTTTTCACGTGTAGTTTGCGCCTAGTTCAAAGAAATAAGATAAGAATATGATAAAATAGGAGATGGAAGCGTGGCCGAGTGGTTGAAGGCGCACGACTCGAAATCGTGTGGGCAGCAATGTCTCGGGGGTTCGAATCCCTTCGCTTCCGCCATTTTATGAATATTAGGGTTCTTAGTGAACTCGTTTTTTATTAGCATTAAAAAAGAACTCCTGACGGAGCTCTTTTTTGATTAATTATCCCCTGCTTATTATTTGCAGGTTAGGTTTAAGTCGTTAGTGTAGTATTTCTTGATTTCGTCGTATGATTTACCTTTTTCGACGAAGAGTTTGCGCTGAGCTTCCATTTCTATGGTAATGGTGTTGTCGTTGGGTTTTTCTACCTTGACATTTTCATAAACAGACTCGTCTGACTTCGCCTTTTCTTTGATAGCGTTATACTCTAGATCTGATATTTTTGAAGCAGATTTATAGGTGTAGAAAACTTTTGCGCTTTGCGCTTCGTTATTTCGAAAATTAACGGTCACTTTCATTTCTTGATTGCCTTGCGTTTTCTCGCAGCTAAGAGTCTTTACGCTAAAGACGAAAAAATAGAGTACGATAATTAATGAAATTACAGCAATAGCGCCAACTACCGCAGCAATAAGAATGATTTGTTTTTTCTTATGTTCTTTTTCTGGAACATGATTGTTGCCGATGGTGGTTGGAACAGTAGGCACATTAGGGTCAGCTGGAGTGTCAACGGGGGCGGCGGCGGTTTTAACGGCGTCGATGGTTGGACTCGCTTCACTTATAGTGGAAGTAGCTGTGGTCTGATCTTTTACGTCGATTGCTGTTGACTCTTCTTCGGTTTTCGGTATTTCGGATGCTTCAGGCTCGGTATTGGCCAGTTCGGCAGGAAATGCCGTAGTTGGTTGCGTGAACGGATCAGCACCTGGACGTTCAAATGGATTTGACGCCAGTTCTTCGGCTGTTGGTCGCCCCATTGGCTGAATGGCGGCAGCTGGATCTGCGACGGCCTCAGCAGCAGTAGGAGTTGGCTCGGGTATAGTATCTGCTACAGGAATAGTGACTGCTCCGGCGGTTGGAGTTGAAGCTGTTGCATCTAGTGATTGAGCTGCTGGCTCAGCTACTGGTATGGTGGTTGATTCTGGTCCAGTTGCGATTGGCTGCGGTTCGGCTGTTGGAACCGTAGGAACGCCCGGGTCGGCCGGAGTTGTAACTGGCGCAGCTGGGCTAGTCGGTGCAACTGGGCTAGGCTCGGCTGGTGCGATTGGGGTTGGGTTTGGGTTTGGTTGAGGTGTCGGAGTTGTTCCAGGAACTGCGGCACCGAAAGTATCGTTATTCATGATGAGGATATGCTCCTATTCTGCTAGTGTATATTATCTTAATTTTAGCATAAAAATTTAGAGTTCGATAATTCGATAACCATAAGTGTATTCGATTTTAGTGGGACCGTGTTGGTGAACCATGTTTTGTTCATTGGGATATGTATGACCGTGAAGGAGTACTTTAGGAGGTTTTTTGTCGATATAGTCGAGTAATGCATCAAAGCCTTGGTGTGCAATTTCGTCTTCATCATTAATGCCGCGTGGCGGACAATGAGTGACGAAAATATCTACCTGAGGATAGTTGCTAAGGATGTCGTATACCTCGTCTTGAGTATACATAACTGCGTAAGGGTTAGATTTGTAGCGAACGCAACCTTGAAGCCCAGCAAAGCTTTTACCCTGAAAATGCCAAATCATCTGATGCATATTCATGATGCCGAGTTCTTCCATATATTCCCCGCTATCGTGATTGCCATAAACGCCGATTTTTGGAATATGCGTAATATCGGCGAGCGGCAGGAGATCTTCTCTGGCAAAATCACCAAGACTAATCACGAGTTCGATGTTTTCATCAAGAATAGTTTGACGAATGTTAATTTGTGGACGCCGGTCGGCTAAGACGAGGGTTTTCATGATATTAGTGTAGCATGATGCTTATAGTGGTTAATGTGGTGGCCGAATGACTTTGGGTGCGTTTTTCTTACGATATAATATAAGAAAAGGAGTATGTAATGGCGAGTATTTTTACGAAGATTATTAGTGGCGAAATTCCATCTTATAAGATTTACGAGGACGATAAAACTTATGCTTTTCTTGATATAAATCCAGAATCAAAAGGTCATACACTTGTTGTGCCAAAGGTTGAAGTTGATAAGATTTATGAGCTGGAAGATGAAGATTGGAATGCCCTGTGGGCGAGCGTGAAAAAGATATCCAAACACATGGAAGACGTGGTTGGGCGTCGCGTATTGATGAAAGTGGTCGGTACAGATGTGCCGCACGCACATGTTCATTTAATGCCGCTAGACGAGACTTGGGAATACGGAAGAACACTCAAGTTGAGCGATGAAGAATTTGAGGAAATTCGAGATAAGCTAGCGTTTTAGGACACTAGAGGGAGAGGTCGGGTAACGGCGATTGAATGCCGCTTCGCGGCGCTGTCTGGTGCGTTGAGCGATGCCAGAATTGCTGTTTTTATGTGACATAGCTTTGTCGTAGGCAGTTTGGAATGATTGTTTAGCAAGATATGTCCCCTTCTGGCTAGACTTTTCGAAGCCTTGATATAGCTTTTCTGTAGTGTTTACGATAGCTGTAAAGGTTTTATCTTCAAAATCTCCACCTTTCTTCATAAAGAGTGCGGCAATTTTGTTTATATCGTAGGAACCATCTTTTTCCGGCTTGCCAAGTGCAAGTTTAATATATGGTGGTAATTCTTTCGTGAGACGTTGTAACTCGGCGTAGTAGATGGCGTCTACGGTATCGAGGCGATCCATAATTATCTGTTCTTCGTTGCTAATGTTCTCGTCGTTGTTGTATTTGTGAGCTAGTGGGGCTATGAAGAGCTCGTTTTGTTTTGAGATCTCGTAGATGATTTTGAATGAAGCAAGAGCGGCGGTGCCTCGATCGTAGTTGGGGGTGCCGTTTTCTGGCACGGTAGTATGTTCAAGGAAATTATCGACGGATGTTTTATCCATGCCGATGCAATATTTTGGTACTAATGTTTGATGCGTACGATCGCCTGCTGTGTCGCGGCAATAGCGAATGTCGGTAAAGCCAACGTGATACCCTAAGTCGGTATCGTTAGAGCTGAGTAAGATCTTTTCGCGGATAACATTTTCGTCAGGGCTAGTAGTAATATCTAGTGCGACTGGGCAATTGAAGTCTTGGTGTGAAGCATTGCCTTCGGCTGGGCTATGAAGGAAGAAAGCGGCGTCGACGCGGTTGCTGATGTCATCGAAGCGAGTTGGCCAGATTGGTTCGGCATAGTATCTGTAGTCTCTAGGGTCGCTTAAAAGGCGTCCGCGACCAATACCAAACTGGATAAGATGCTCGATAGCTAAAGCTTGGTATGGTTTGCGAGACTCTAAAGAACGTTGACGTCTTGCGACGTATCTTTTATCACCTTCTATAAATGATTGATGTGCGGGAGAGCCGTCAAAATCTTCCAGTGACGGTTCGAGGTGTTCCCGAACAGATTGCTCCATTAGTTCGGTTTTTCTTTGATTTTCTCGACGCACCATCCGCTCATGATAATCGTCGAACTCGTTCATAAAAAGAATTCCCCGTTTGAAGTTTTTATTTTTGCGATACCCTTTGTTCTTATATAGCATAAACGTTTTAAAAGGTCAAGAGCAGCGTTAGGGTCCAGGACCTTTGCAACAAAATAGTTGGCAGTACTTGCCAACAAAAATAGGTAGTTTCATACTTAAAGTTCCTCAAAAACCTA
>CAMJKD010000007.1 GCA_946406315.1 uncultured Candidatus Saccharibacteria bacterium | reverse complement strand
CATTAGTTAATACGGCAAATGCTTTATATGCATACCAGTACCTCCCAAAAGTACTGATACTATTTTAGCATAAGCGTTTCAAAAAACACCCCCTATTAGGAGGTGTTTTTATTTTTTAGGCCGATTTAAATATTGTCCAATTCACCTTCGGCTGGTTCTGCGGTTGGCTCTTCAGAAATACCCGTGTAATCTGCGAGCGATTCGACGCCGGTGCCGACAGGAATCTTGCGACCAATAATCACATTCTCCTTGAGACCCTTGAGATGATCGACGCGGCCAGAAATGGCGCTCGAAATCAAGACACGAGTCGTATCCTGGAAGGATGCGGCCGACAAGAACGAGTCGGAATAGATAGATACCTTAGAAATACCGAGTAGCATCTGAGTAAATTCAGCTGGGGCTTTGCCTTCGGCAATTGCAGCAGCATTTTCTTCCATAACCGCAGCCTTACTAACGATATCGCCAGTCACAAATCCAGTATCACCAGGTTCGTCAATCATCACGCGAGAGAACATCTGGCGAATGATGATTTCTAGGTGTTTAGCGGATATTTCATGACCTTGAGCAGCGTAAATAGTGAGAATATCATTGAGAATATAACGCTCGGTTTCTTCGATGCCCTTGTATTTCATGAGATCCTGCAAGTTGAGAGAACCCTCAGAGAGACGATCGCCTGGTTCGACATGATCACCTTCTTTTACGGTCAATGCGAAATCGACTGGCACGGATACTTTAAGTGGTGCGCCTGCATTAGCGACTAAGACGATTTCGTTTTGAGTAAGCTCCGCTATACCGTCAAATGGGGCAATGATAGGGTCAGCACCCTTAGCTTTGCTGGCAATAACTGCACCAGTTTTGACTGAGGCGCCGTCTTTGACCTTAGCCTTACGCCCCTCAAGGGCGAAGTGCTCTTTCTTGCCTGCGTCTGGGGTAACTTGAACGATATTATGGCGACCTTCTTCCCAAGTCGACACAACGCCGGCGATGGTCGAAATATAGGCTTGACCTTTTGGCGTACGAGCTTCAAGAAGCTCCTCAACGCGTGGAAGACCACGAGAGATAGCACCAGAACCAGCAACACCAGAAGAGTGCTTAGTATCGAGCGTAAGCTGGGTACCAGGCTCACCAACAGATTGCGCAGCAATAACACCGACCGGTTCATGGAAGGCGACTGGGCGACGAGTCGACATATCGATACCGTAAGCCCTGCGCGGAACGCCGTCATTGCATTCGGTAGTTAATACGCTTTGAATCTTCAAGCTATCAATTTCTTCATCGGCATCAAGCTGATCGGCCATCTCGCGAGAGATAAGTTGATTAGCTTCAAGACCATATTTTTCTACCGCTTCAGCGGAATAGCGACCATAGATACGGTCACCGAAGCCGATACCGGTAATATCGGATTCACTCTTATAGATGCGGAAGCCTGGATCTTCGGCTTCGGTTTCTACCGTAAAGACATCCTGAGACACATCAACAAGACGACGAGTAAGATAACCGGAGTCGGCAGTACGAAGGGCGGTAGATACCTGACCTTGACGTGCACCACGGGTAGCAATGAAGGACTCAAGCGTGTTAAGACCTTTCTTATAGCTAGACTTAACTGGGAGCTCAATCTCACGGTTAAAGACGTCGACCATGATACCAATGGTTGCAGACGCAAGCTTAATGTTGCCAGCAGAACCACGCGCACCAGAGTTGGTCATGATGGAGATGTTCGTATCAAGGCTAGCCAAGTTATCTTTGACGAGTTTAGAAATATCATCATCAACTTTGCGCCATGCGGCAACAGTGAGACGATAGCGCTCATCTTCAGTAATGAGACCATCTTCGAATTGTTGATTAATCTGCGCAGCTACACCCTCACCTTCAGCAATCAGCGGTTCAACTTCTGGATAGTATGGATAATCGTCTTTAGAGGTGGAAACGCCAGCGACGGTCTCATACTTGAAGGAGAGGTCCTTAATAGCATCAGCAGCTTCGACAGCAGCATCGGCACCGAATTGATTCAGAATGTTCGCCATCACCTTCTTGAGATGTTTGCTGTTTTGAACTTCGTTATCGTATGGATATTCCTTTGGTAGGACTTCGTTGAAGAAGACGCGACCAAGGGTAGTATCACGCTTTTGACCCTTCGTGTGAACGCGAATTGGAGTTTGAAGTTGAATGAGACCCATATCGTAGGCTAGTTCTGCTTCATAAACACTCGTGTAAGCTTTGCGCTCGGTTTGAGCAGACGGTTTTTCATATGTGAGATAATAACTGCCGAGTACAACATCCTGCGTAATTGAAAGTACTGGAGCGCCATCGGCTGGTTTCAAGAGGTTCTTGCCGGCTGCCATGAGTTCCTTAGCTTCAGCTTGAGCTTCAGCAGAAAGCGGAAGATGGACCGCCATCTGGTCACCATCGTAGTCAGCGTTAAAGCCATTCGCGACGAGTGGATGGAGCTTGATAGCTTTACCATCGACTAAGCGTGGCTGGAAGGCCTGGACAGAGAGACGATGAAGCGATGGAGCGCGGTTCAAGAGTACATACTTACCTTCAATTACCTCATCGAGAGCATCCCAAATCACAGTTTCACCCTGCTCAATCATACGAGAAGCGGAACGAATATTGTTAGCATACTCATTCTTAATCAACCAAGAGACAACGAACGGCTTAAAGAGTTCAAGTGCCATTTGTTTTGGAAGACCACACTCGCTGATACGAAGTTCTGGGCCTACTACAATTACGGAACGACCAGAGTAGTCAACACGCTTACCGAGAAGGTTTTGGCGGAAACGACCCTGCTTACCTTTGAGAAGGTCAGACAAGCTCTTAAGTTTACGGCGACCATTCTGAGAATTGGCGGTACGGCCACCACGAGAAGCGTTATTGTCGATGAGAGCATCAACAGCTTCCTGAAGCATACGTTTTTCGTTGCGTTGAATAACTTCCGGCGCATTAAGATCAATAAGTTTCTTGAGGCGGTTATTGCGGTTAATGACACGACGGTAGAGGTCGTTTAAGTCAGAAGTTGCAAAGCGACCACCGGCAAGCGCGATCATTGGACGTAGATCTGGAGGAATAACTGGAATTACGTTCAAGATGAGGTCGGTTGGCTTAATGCTGGCAGATTGCATGCCTTCAAGAATCTTCAAGCGTTTCATAACACGCTTTTGCTTTTGCCCCTTAGTATTCTCTGCTTCTTCATGAAGATCGTCAACAAGTTTGTCGAGGTCAATTTCTTCAAGAAGCTTCTTAATTGCGCTAGCACCCATCTCGACAGTGATGAGATCTTCGTACTCTTCATCGAGATTACGATAGTCAACCTCATTAATGACAGCACCTTTAACGAAGCTAGTCAGAAGTGCCTTCTTCTCGCGATAATCATTTTCGAGTTCTTCTAGCTCTTTAGTTTGCGCTTCAGCAAGTGCTTTTACGTCTGCATTCTCTGCCTTGGATTCGTTTTCATAACGAACCTGAATCGCCTGACGAGCAACGTCAGTTTGTGCCTCAAGGTCTTCGAGGCGCTTATCGATTTCCGCTTGATCGGTATCAATGATGATATAAGACGCAAAGTAGACAACTTTTTCAATATTCTTTACGGTAATATCAAGCAAGAGACTCAATGCAGATGGCGTACCGCGCATGAACCAGATATGCGCAACTGGAGCCGCGAGAGTAATATGCCCCATGCGCTCACGACGAGTAATACTCTTCGTGACGAGATTACCTTCTTTATCGACGGCAGCTTCGCGCGAACGAACGCCCTTGAGTTTCGGATCGTTCGGATTAATATCTTTTACTGGTCCGAAAATACGCTCACAGAACAAGCCGTCACGTTCTGGCTTTTGCGTACGATAGTTAATAGTTTCTGGCTTCAACACCTCGCCATAGCTCCAGTTAAGAACATCTTCTTCGCTGGCAACACTTAGGCGAATAGAGTCGAACTCGTTGGCGCTGATGAAATTGTCTTCCCAAGCCATATTATAGGTCCTCCCCTAAATCTGTTATTATATCTTCGTCATCGAAGTTTTCCTCAACCTCGATTTCCGACTCGTCGAGCGGATTACCCTCATTGTCTTCTAACTCGAATCCTTCGGCATTTTCGCCTAAATCGTCCGGTGGTACCGCCTCGTCATGCTGAGCATAAATAGTAGAATCATCACGTTGACGCTCAACTTCTTCGGTAGTCTTTTCAATGACATGATCAGCATCGCGCGCATCGCCATGATCGAGCAGGTCAACCTTAAGACCGAGACCTTGAAGCTCTTTTACTAAGACATTGAAACCCTCTGGAAGTTTTGGACCTTCGATTGGTTCGTTCTTAATAATAGACTCGTAGGCCTTGGCGCGACCATAAACATCATCCGACTTAATAGTGAGCATTTCTTGAAGTGTCGATGCGGCACCATATGCCTCAAGTGTCCATACCTCCATCTCACCAAAGCGCTGACCGCCATTTTGAGCTTTTCCGCCAAGCGGCTGCTGAGTAACCATGGTGTATGGACCAGTTGAACGAGCATGAATCTTGTCTGCAACCATATGGTGCAATTTGAGCATATACATGACGCCGACAGTAATGCGTTCTTCGAACGGCTCGCCAGTGAGACCATCGTAAAGTGTAACGCGACCATCTGGCTCGAAGCCGGCCTTCTTTAGCTCTTCAGAAATCGTCTCGTCAGATACGGAGTTAAAGGATGGGGTTGTAACATGATAGCCAAGCGCACGTGCGGCCATACCGAGATGAGTCTCGAAGAGCTGACCGAGGTTCATGCGGGAAGGTACGCCCATTGGATTAAGAACGACATCAACTGGGGTACCATCTTCCATAAATGGCATATCTTCTACCGGAAGAATACGCGCGACAACACCCTTGTTACCGTGGCGACCAGAAAGCTTATCGCCGACGCTAATCTTGCGCATTTCGGCTACATAGATCTTAATCTGCATTAATACGCCAGATTTAAGCTCATTACCTTGTTCGCGAGTAAAGATTTTAACTCCAACAACTTTACCGCCGTCAGAACCGTTCATGCGAACAGAGGTGTCACGAACATCTTTAGCTTTTTCACCGAAGATAGCGCGAAGGAGACGCTCCTCGGAACTGAGTTCTTGTTCGCCCTTTGGTGTAATTTTACCAACAAGCACGTCGCCGTTATGAACTTCGGAGCCGACAGTTACGATACCATCTTCACCGAGGTGACGAAGAGCAGCTTCGCTGACATTCGGAATATCACGGGTAACTTGCTCTGGACCAAGCTTAGTTTCACGAACTTCGACGTCGAAATCGCGGATATTAATACTAGTAAGCTCATCGTCTTGGACGAGGCGGCTGGAAATAACAATAGCGTCATCCATGTTGTAGCCACGCCATGGCATGAAGGCTACGAGCATATTTTTACCAAGTGCCAATTCGCCATTAGCGATTGATGCGCCCTCAATTAAAACATCACCCTTCTTTACTTTTTGACCACGCTTAACAACAACACGCTCGTCATAACAGCGGTCATCGTTAGTCTTCATAAAGTGGATGAGGTTATAAGTTTTAGTCTCCTTAGCATATTTCACTTCAACGGAATTTGAATCAGCCTTAACAACTTCACCATCCGCCTCGGCATAGACAATCTGTGACAAGTTCTTAGCCACTTCTGCATCAATGCCAGTAGAAACAATAGACGCTTCCGGCTTAATGAGCGGAACGGCCTGCTTCTGCATGGCGCAAGCCATCAAGGAGCGGTCAACACGGTTCTTTTCGACAAATGGGATCATAGAAGCGGCGACACCGAGAATTTCTTTGTGCGCTGCGTCCATATGCGTAACTTCGCTGGCCATAACCTGAGTTGGCTGAAGAGCCTTACGGGCAGATACGTATTCGTCGATGAACTTCCCGTCTTTGTCTAGCTTAGCGCTAGTGTCAGCAATGACCATGTCTTCTTCCGCTGCGGCATCGGCGTAAACGATTTCGTCGGTGACTTTACCGTTTTTTACAACGCGATATGGCGCTTCGATGAAGCCATAATCATTAATATGTGCGTAAGTTGCAAGGTTTAATACGAGACCGACGTTGCCGCCTTCTGGTGTCTCGACCGTACAAATACGGCCGTAATGAGTCGGGTGCGTATCGCGCACTTCAAAGCCTGCACGCTCACGAGTAAGACCGCCAGGACCCATACTGGATAGACGGCGCTTATGCGAAAGCTCACTGAATGGGTTTGTTTCGTCCATGAGCTGACTAAGCTGAGAACTACTGAAGAATTCCTTCACTGCCGCCGTAACTGGACGAGAGTTAACTAGCTGCGATGGGGTAACCGTTTGAGGATCGCTCATCGACATACGGTCGAGAATATTACGTTGCAAACGGAGCATGCCAAGACGGAATTGGCGCTGCACGAGCTCACCAACGAGTTTGACGCGACGGTTTGCGAGCGAGTCGATATCATCAACTGGATCCTGCGTGTTGTTGAGGCGAATAATTTCGCGGATAATCGCAATCAAGTCTTGCATCTGCAAAGTGCGATGCGCTTCATCGTTTGGCGTATCGAAGCCGAGGCGCTGATTGATTTTGTAACGACCAACACGAGAATAGTCGTAACGACGGTAATCATTAAAAGTGCGATCAATCATCGAACGTGCATTCTCAATGGTCGCCAAATCGCCAGGACGGAGGCGGCGATAAATTTCAAGCAAAGCACTACCCTGGTTGTCGGATGGGTCCTTTTCAAAAGTGTTTTCGATGTAATGAACATCACCAGTGTCGACATCCTTGAAGTCGGCGACAATTTCGGTCTTTTTACGACCAAGTGCACGAAGTAAAGTTGTTACAGGAACCTTGCGACGACGGTCGATTTTGACATAAATAACACCTTTAGTGTCGGTCTCAAATTCGAGCCATGCACCACGACCTGGAATAATCTTTGCGCCATAATAATTATGGCCAGCAACGGTGTCAGCCTGGAAGAAAACGCCAGCAGAACGAATCAACTGAGAGACAATCACGCGCTCAGTGCCGTTAATAATAAAGCTAGCACGGTCAGTCATCCAAGGATAGTCGCCGAAGTAAATATCCTGTTCTTTAACTTCACCAGTAACTTTGTTCGTAAGCTCGACATTAACATGAAGCGGAGCTTCATAGGTTGTGAGATTTTCTTTAGCCGTACGATCATCTTCTATAGGATCCTTAAAATAATAATCCTTGAAGCGTAGGCTCATTTTTTGACCAGTATAGTCATCAATGGGGTTGAGTTCATTGAAGACCTCCTGGAGACCGAATTTTACAAATTCATCCCAGGATTTAGTCTGGTGCTCGGTTAGATTTGGTATTGGAAGAACTTGGTCGCCCTCGGTAAAAGACACCCGGCTACCACTCTTTGCGGTATTTTTAGATTTTGCCACATTCCCTCGCTGTGTATTTAGTGTTGATACTTTGGCCGGAAGATCACCGCTTTAACCTCTACCGTTTTGCCGGAACGGTTCGAGCAAAAAGAGTTAAAGCACACTACTTCTTAGTACTATATTATAGCGCAATTTTACAATTTTATCAAGAGGTTTTTTGAATAATATGTAGATTAAAAGATAGTTGAAAATAATAACACGAGCGTTTAGAATTTGAATTATATGGGAGGTTATTTATTATTACTATTATTAGCGGTGATCGTTGCCGTTGTCTTTAATCCAATCACATGGATTATTGTAATTGCCGTTATTCTTCTCGTAAAAAAGACGGGTGGAAAAAATAAAACAAAAGCTGCTCAGATTCAATCTGGCGCAAATGAGGTCGAAAGACCAATTCCGGCACCGAAACCGCCGAAACCGCCGAACCCTATGACGAAGTGGAATTGGTTATTGTATATTGGTAGCTTTTTGATAGTACTAGCCATGTTCTATTTCATTAACACAATTAATGATTCTTACGTTGCGCCAAGTACGATTATTATGACTTTAGCAATCTATGCTACCGGCATAATAATGCATAAGAAAATTAATTATTTGCGCCCCGTGGCTAAAGCTTTTGTCTATTCTGCCCTCTGTATGATTCCGCTGTGGATTATCGCTTTGACGTCCTTAGGTTTTTCAGCTAACGACGTACCGTTAGTTGCGGCTACTGTATTCACAGCGGCGAGCTTTATTGGGGCTTATCTAGTTGAAGATAAGGTGATGGCTCATTTTGCTTTTTTAAGTATCACTACTTTTATTTGGTCATTCTGTCCTCTATTAGAAACTGAAACTAATAAAGGTTTATGTTATTACATTATTTATTTAGCGCCAATGTTGACTGGTCTAATCGCAACGATGCTTCACCTGATGGGTGATAATATAATCCCCAAAACCTTTAAGCTAGCAGCAAAGAATCTTGGTTATTTTACAATACCGATTGTTTATTGTTTCGCCGCGATGCTCTTTCTAGTGCCTGATATCGCTATG
Source organism: uncultured Candidatus Saccharibacteria bacterium (assembly GCA_946406315.1). Classification (GTDB taxonomy): domain Bacteria; phylum Patescibacteriota; class Saccharimonadia; order Saccharimonadales; family Saccharimonadaceae; genus UBA2834. The sequence continues at coordinate 55,497 of CAMJKD010000007.1, read as the reverse complement.
ACGGCGCCCCTACTACGTACAGCCTGCGCGTTTTTCTTCGTGGCTCACGCCTGCATTTACTGGTCTAAAACAAAGAAGCGAGGCGTTCTCGTCCTATTACGTTTCGCCGTGCAGTCCCTTATAATGGCGCTACTTGTAGACCTACTTCAATATTCAATCACGATTAATTTTGCACCAAATCAAGAAACTGGAAAAGCCCTATGTTGCATCATTGCTTGGTTACTAACATTTATGGCGCAGATAATCTATTCTCTTTACTGCAAGAAAACTACCAAAGAAGATGAAGATTTAGAGCGCGCTGTTAGCATTATATCGATAGTATGTATCCTTACTACTCCTATATTCTGTAGCGGTTTTTCCGCAGCTGGCTATGCAGCTGTATGGCTAACACTTTGCTTAATTATTGCGTTGCTAGGTATTATTCATGCTATCCATTACAAAAATGTCAGCTGGAGCATTGCTACGGCGGCAAGTATCATGATTGCGCCTCTTATCTTCGGGAACTATATAGCAACGCCAAAATGGAATGGTAGCGTTTACCTCCCATGTTATATCGTTGTCGCACTTCTGTTCCTTATCGGCTCCTATCTACTACAGAAGGTCCAGAAGAAAGAAACTCAAGTTATCGGAGCAATCAGTGTTATTTCGTCTTGTTTAGCGATTACGGTCGCAGCGTCGAATATAAATATCGCCTGTGTTGGCTATTTAGCCTCGGCGGCAATACTGGCGGGTTATGCTTTCGTCGTGGAGATGAATGTATTTTATGAAGTGGCGGTATATACATGCGCGGTAGGGCTTATATCGCTGACAAGCGAGGTGATGCTAGACCCCTCGACATATAACTCTTATTCCAGAAGTAATACTGTCGCAGTAATTAAACAAATTATCGATGCGCATATTATCGGTATAGCGCTATTCGGTACACAATTGTTATCGAAATATTTGTATAAAAAAGGCGATAAGATTCGTTTTATAATTGGCTATTCTATTTTCTCCGTATCAATGACCGTCGCCTGTATATCGCTCACTAATACATCAGATATCGGCTGGGCGCTATTGTTCCTTATCGAGCAAGTAGTTGCCTTACTTTACAGTGTTGCAAAGAGAGAGAACTGGCTAATCTGGTTTAGTTCAATTGAGATTTTTCTGATTGCATTCCGCCTCACGAGTGGTTTGTATTTCCTATGGCTGGGCATTATCGGCATAGGCTTAATTGCCTTTGTAATTTGGCAACTAAGTAAGGCTAACAAGAATGGGCAAATAAATCCGCCAAAGAAATCATAGTTGCAAAAAGCATCCAAAAAACCACCCTTCTACCAATAGGGGTGGTTTTTTAGCATATAAGCTCTCAACTTTTATGTTTTTCAAAGCCGACTCGCAGTTAGCTTAATGCCGTGTAAAAGCATTAGAATAATTATATATCCAAATCGTCTAAATCTGCAAGTTCTTGGCGAGTCTTTTTTGCAAGTTCACTACCTTCTTCGACGGTAGATTCATTATTGTCGTCAATCTCGTCTTCGTCATCTTCTTCGGCGACTTCTTTTGCGGGAGCTTCTTCGTCGTGCTTAGCTGGTTCATAATCGTCATTGTTTACAATCTTGAGATTGTAACGGGCATCATTTTTGGTACCAAGCGCACGTAAGAGGGTGCGGATACTTTGAGCCGTCGCGCCGCGACGACCAATAATGCGACCAACATCTTCTGGGTCAACTTCAAGGCTAAGAAGGACGCCTTTTTCGTCGATAGTGCGATCAATACTGACTTTATCCGGATTATTTACTAGAGTCTTTACAATATATTCTACGAATTGCTGATCTATAGTAGCCATAGGTTCTCCATTTTTGTTAATTCTTTATGCTTTTATTATATAATAGTTTGTCGATTTAAGCATTAAAAAGTCCCACCATCTTTTAGGTTAGGACTTTTTTGATGCAAGCATTAAGCTTCGGCTGGAGTTGCTTCAGCTGGAGCTTCTTCTTTTGGCTGATTCTTACGAAGTTTGTCTGCATGCTTAGCGTTAGCGTGCTTCTCGTGTGGCATCTTGACCCATTTCGGCATCTTGATGCCTTCTTTGACCAAAATGCGGATTACGCGAGTGCTCGGCTGAGCGCCATTACTGAGATATTTTTCTAATTCTTTTTTATCAAGGTTAGTTTCCTTGGTATGTGGGTTGTAGTTGCCGACCTGAGCGACGATACGACCCGAAAGAGGGTGACGTTGCGCTTCTTGGACGACTATCCGATAAAGGGGTAAACCTTTTCGGCCATTACGCTGTAAGCGAATCGCAAGCATAATACTCCTTAATTAATTTAATGTTGATTATTATACATTATTCTGAGCCTTTCCGCAAGGCGAAGATGCTGCAACAGCTTTTCGTTGGTCGGAAGAAGACTTTTTTATTTCCGTTTTACTTCTTGCGGTTTTGTTTCGTTTTGGTGTTCTTTTTTATATTTACGAATTGCCTCGCTAGCCGCTTTAACTTGCGCTTCTTGTTTACTGTGACCGATAGCCGTAGCTTTGAGGTGATTATTAATATAAACGCCGAGCGTAAAAGTCTTATCGTGATCTGGCCCCTCCTCCTTCATAACTCGATAGACCGGCGTAACACCATCTATGCGCTGCGCAAGCTCCTGAAGATACGATTTGGAATCGCGCCAGGATTCGCTTTCGAGAATGTCATCAATCTTAGTGAGGGTGTTCTTATAAATAAATTTCTCTGCTGCTTTATAGCCTTTATCTAGATAGATGGCGCCAATAATCGCTTCGTAGCAGTCGGCCATAATGACGTGGTGCGCACGTTCCGAACCGTGTTTCTCACCCTTGCTTAAACGAACGAGCGGACTATAGCCAAGTTTCTCGCCACTAGCAGCATTCGATTCAGTATTAACTAAGGCGGCACGCCAGCTCGTCATAATACCTTCTGGCTCATCGTAATTTTTGAATAGAAAATCCGACGTCACCAATTCAAGAACGGCGTCGCCTAAAAATTCGAGGCGCTCATTATGCTCAACGGCAGTCTTCTTATGCTCATTCACATATGAACGATGCGTCAGGGCGGTAATAAGCAAATTAATATTCGTGAATTCAATTTCAAGCTGTTTTTTTGCGAACTCACGGTATGCGTCAATTTGTTCTTTATTCATTAATCAGTATTCCCCACTACGAATTTTACGTTTTGCAATTAACATAAGTTTTTCAATATCTGCGTATTCGATTGCATCCAGTGCATCAGCAAATTTAAACCAACGAATACCATTCATCCATTTTTCTTTGGTAGGATGCTCATTTTTATCAAGAGACTGCACGAGATAGACTTGCGTTGTCATTAAAACAAGTTTTTCTAGGCGACGATATTTAAAATGAATTTTGCCTAGCCAAGCCAACACGTCAACACGTTTAAGGCCGGACTCTTCACCAATTTCACGCACGGCTGTCTGCTTTGCGGTTTCGCCTGGCTCGATATGTCCTTTCGGAATCGTCCAACGATTTTTACTATCTTGAATCAAAAGGATTTCAATGTCTTTCTGATCTTGGGTTATACGAAAAACGATACCGCCAGCAGTTGGCTCACGCACAATTTCCTTGATTTCAGGCTTTTTACGTAAAACGACTTGGCGTAACTTTTCTAATTTCGGTTCTTTATAGAGTTCTGTAGGAAGAGCCTCTGGAATCTTTAATCCATTGCGATGACTCTTCTGATTTGTATTTTTTCTAGGCGCCGTTTTAGTAGCGGCGGTTTTAGTCCTCGGTTTTTTCGCTGCCTTCTTTTGATTCGGTTTGTGCTGCAGCTGCTTCTTCTTTGGACTTTTCTTGTTCTGCATGCTTTTTATTATCCTCTCCCCAAATATTACGATAAGCAGTGCCTAGAACGCCATTAATGAACTTTGATGAGTTATCTGATCCGAAAGCTTTTGCCAGCTCAACGGCTTCATTAATCGCGACCTTTGGAGGCACTTGGTCTTTGCGGCGCGTTAGTTCAAAAAGACCAATCCTCAAAACATTACGGTCAATTGAGGAAATACTTGAAATTGGCCATTCTGGCGCCATTGGCTGTAATTCTTTATCGAGCTGTTCTGCTTCATCGAAAACACCATGCGTGAGATCATGAACAAAATCCACGTCACCCAGGGCTTTCGCATATGGCTCGATATTTTTTGCAACTATACTATCGATGTCGGCTGAAGCGTCGCCCGCTTTACTACGAAATTCGTATTCATACAAACTCTGTAGCGAGATTATTCTGCCGAGATGTCGATTGCTTGCCACGTTTTACCTGCCTCCCTTTTTATTTTTTCTTGCTGTCTTTTTTACACTTACATTCTTTGCAGCTACAGTTCTTCTTGCCACATTTAGCACAAGTCTTAAGCTTAAGATTTGGCGTTTTTTTGGCAGTTTCAAAAGCTTTAACTGGTGAATATTTGTTCACACTACGAGCAAGCTTCAAGCGCAAATGACTACGGCGAAGGCCGGTCTTGCGAGGGCTACTCTGTTTTTTTGGTTCAGGCATGTAAAAATGCTCCTTCTTTGATAGATTACTTTGGTTAAGTTTACTATATTTTTGTACTTTTTACAAGGGGGGCGCGTGATAGGGTATGTGCTATAATGATGCTTATGAAAATACGGAAGGCAAAATTGCGCATTAGGTTATATTTGAGCTGTGCTTTAGCACTAGTGTGTGTGGTCGGAATTGCTATATCGACTTATAAAATAATCGAATGGGCAATCGATTCGAGCCGTACAAAAGGTCAGGAACAAGAAATTTCCGATATTGCTGACGCAAAGGAGAAAGATGACGACAATACTACTGAAGTAGTTCAGCAAAAAGAGCCAGACCCGAAGACTGGTCCATATTGGGATTACATCAAAATGAAACTGATTGATGTCGATTTCTCAGAGTTGATAAAGAAAAACCCCGATACTGTAGGTTGGATTTCCCTAAGTGGCACAAATATTAATTACCCAGTAGTACAAACAACGAATAATGATTTCTATCTTAACCACACCTTCGATCGTAGCTATAATCAGGCGGGTTGGGTATTTGCAGATTATCGCAACTCGGTTGACGGTAACGACAAAAATATGATTTTCTACGCGCACGGACGGGTAGATGGTACGATGTTTGGCACTTTACGAAATGTGCTAACGAACGGCTGGTTAAATAATCCGGACAATTTTACAGTGCGCACTTCTAACGCCCGAGAAAACGCACTTTGGCAAGTGTTTAGTGTTTATCATATTGAGACAACTACCGACTATATCAAAACAGGATTCAATGACGACCAAGACTTTCAAAGTTTTACTAATATGCTTATAAATAGAAGTGCATTCAATTTTCATACTAACGTAACTGGCACGGATCATATTCTAACTTTATCGACTTGCTATAGTAACACCGAACGTGTTGTCTTACATGCAAAACTAATTAAACGTTCAGTTAAGGAATAGTTTCGTCGCTGAATAAGCCCACGCTCGGTGGGCTTATTTATTTGACGACAATATTTACGAGGTGGGTTGCTGGAATCACGATTACTTTGATAATTTCTTTACCGTCCGTGAAAGTTTTAACTTTCTTGTCGGCGCGCGCATATTTTTCAAGCTTCTCGTTATCTACAGCGTCCTTAGCTGGAATTTGAATACGGGCGCGTAGCTTGCCGTTTACCTGTACGACCATTTCCACTTCATCGGCGATAAGATGCTTTTCGTCCCATTTTGGCCAAATATCATCCGACTTAAGTTCTTCGAGCATTTCAGAAGCAAGATGTGGCGCAAATGGCTTAAGAAGCTTAGCGAGTGTAACTAAATCTTCTTTATTAGCGCCGTTCTTATAGAGCTCATTCACATATTCCATCAAGGCCGCGACGGCGGTATTGAAGTTGCTTCGATATATATCATCAGTAACTTTTTTGATAGTCTTATGACGATATGCGAGATTCTTATCGGTTTTATTAAACTTCTTATCGAAAACCAAAGTCCAACAACGATTTAAGAAGCGATAAACGCCACCAATTGCTTCAGTACTCCATGCCGCATCCATATTGTATGGACCAATGAACAATTCGTACGTACGAAGAGTGTCGGCGCCGTATCCCTGATTAATAACATCCAGCGGATCAATCACATTACCTTTCGACTTCGACATTTTCTTACCATCTGGCGCATTAATGTAGCCATTGTAAAGAAGTTTTTTAATCGGCTCGCGGAAATCTAAATAACCTTCGTCGGCAAAGAATTTACACCAGAAACGCACATAAAGCAGGTGTGCTACAGCATGATCGCCGCCACAATAAATATCAGTTGGCGCCCAGAAGTTAACTTTCTCCGGGTCCCAAGCTTTCTTTTTATTGTGCGGATCCGTATAGCGCCAGAGATACCAGCTGGAACAAGCATAGCCATCAAGTGTATCGGTCTCGCGTGTCATTTTTTCGCCATTAATAGTGACTTCCATAAATTCTTTTGATTTAGCAAGGGCACTGCGACCAGATTTGTCTGGTTTATAATCGTCGATTTTTGGCAGTAAGACTGGAAGCTGATCTTCCGGAATTGCATGCGGATTACCTTTTTTGTCGTAAGCAATCGGAATTGGGCATCCCCAATAGCGCTGACGAGATATTAGCCAGTCTCGCATACGGTATGTAACTTTTTTGTGACCAATACCCTGTTGTTCAAGCCAATCATTGATTTCTTCGCGCATTTCACTGCTCTGCTTGCCATTGAATGGACCAGAATTGACTACTTCACCCTCGCCGGCATAGCATTTCGAATTATCAGTAGAATCTTCTGGTTTTTCAATTACTTTGACGATTGGTAAATTGAATTTAGTTGCAAATTCATTGTCGCGCTCATCATGCGCTGGAACACCCATAACAGCACCAGTACCATAACCAGCCAAAACGTAATCGGCAACCCAAATTGGAATCTCTTTGCCAGTGGCCGGATTAATAGCATACGAACCAGTAAATACGCCTGTTTTTTCTTTATTTTCTTGACGTTCAATTTCAGATTTCTTCAGTGCCGCTTTACAATAGGCTTCAACTGCCTCGCGCGTATCGTCGGTAACTAAATCCTTAATAAGCTCATTTTCTGGCGCAAGCACCATGAAGGTTACGCCGAAGAGGGTGTCTGGGCGTGTAGTGAAAACTGTGATTTTACCACCACTGTCGGTGATTCGAAATTCGACCTCAGCGCCTTCACTGCGCCCAATCCAGTTTTTCTGCATAGTCTTAATTTTATCCGGCCAATCGAGGGCATCAATTTCATCGAGTAATTCGTCCGCATAGGCAGTAATCTTGAAGAACCACTGTTTCATCTTTTTCTTTTCGACTTCGTGACCGCAGCGCCAGCAGCAACCATTTTCAACTTGCTCATTCGCCAAAACAGTTTGATCGACAGGGCACCACCATTGATAGCTTTCGGCCTGGTAGGCTAACCCTTTCTTGAAAAGCTGAAGGAAGCACCATTGAGTCCACTTATAATAATCCGGATTGGAGGTATTGATTTCGCGCGACCAATCAATTGCATAACCAAGGCGTTTGGCTTGCTTACGGAAATTATCGATATTAGTTTTAGTTACTTCTTGCGGTGAAATACCAGTCTTAATAGCATAATTCTCCGCAGGAAGACCGAAAGTATCATAGCCGAAAGGACGTAGAACGTTCATTTCCTGTTGGGTATAAAAACGCGCTAAACAGTCGACGATAGAGAAGTTACGGACGTGACCGACATGAAGACCGGCACCAGATGGATACGGAAACATTTCCGCTAGAAACATCTTCGGACGCTTATCGTTGTCTTTAGCGGCAAAAGGTTTTTCTTCTTCCCAACGCTTCTGCCATTTCTCTTCTATTTTTAGTGGATCATAGTGGCTCATAATTTATATATTTTAACCTATTTTATAAGAGGTGTAAAATGCTTATGATTTAACACAAAACGAATTTCATAGTGTATAATATAGTAATGGCAAAACTTAGAACTGCGAGAAATAAGAAAAGGGCCAAATCCGAAGCAAAAAGGTCGGTTAAAAAATCGACTAAAAAGAACGGAATGAGCCTGTATTCAAACTTGGCATATAAACGTCGCGTTAAGGAAGATATGCGTGCGCGTAAGAAGGCTGAGGAATTGGCTAAATTACCAAAAAACCCTATTTTGCGCTTTTTTGCGCGACTTAGACCGGATCGTGTTTTTAAAGCTATCTTTTCCAGAGAGGGCTTAATTAGAATTCTCAAATTCTTTGCCGCCTGTATATTATTATTAATAATAGCTATCGGCGGCTTATTCCTATACTTTAAGAAAGATCTTGCAGCCATTGATCCAGAAGAGCTCGCTAGTCGCGTCCAAAACACCGTCAATACTTACTATGACCGTAATGGCGAATTACTTTGGGAGGATCGAGGTAGCGGCGACTATCGTCTCGTAGTTGATGGAAGCGATATTTCAACCTATATGCGCCAAGCGACGGTAGCGATTGAGGATAAAAATTTCTACAATCACTCCGGTATTGATTTAGGCGGTATTGCGCGTGCGGCTTATGTCACTTTATTAAAACGCGGAGACGTACAAGGTGGCTCTACTCTTACGCAGCAATTGATTAAGCAAGTCTACTTTTCCGACGAAGCTAAAGATCGTTCTTTTTCAGGTATTCCACGTAAGATTAAGGAAATGATTCTCGCTATTGAAGTCGAAAAAATGTACAGTAAGGAACAGATTATTACACTATACCTAAACGAATCTCCTTATGGCGGTCGTCGTAACGGCGTCGAATCGGCGGCCCAAACCTACTTCAATAAGAGTGCTAAAGACCTCGATTTAGCCGAGTCTGCTTTGTTGGCCGCTATTCCTAATAACCCGGGCGTATTAAATCCATATAACACGGCCGGAAATGAAGCACTTATCAATCGCCAGCATCTCGTGTTAAATGCTATGGTCGATATGGGCTACATTACTAAAGAGCAGGCTAAAAAAGCTCGAGAAATTGATATTCTTGAAAAAATCCAGCCAGAGCAAAATCAATATGCTGGCATGAAGGCGCCTTGGTTCGTGCTTGAAGTTAAAGACCAGCTAGAAAAGAAGTTCGGTATTAAGACTATGCGCGAGGGTGGTTTCGTGATTAAAACTACACTTGACTATCGCGCACAACAAATCGGCGAAGCCGCCGTAAAAGCTGGTCAAAAGGTCTTCTATATTAATGGTGCCGATAATGCTTCGCTTGTATCAGTAGACGTAGAAACTGGTCAAGTAATCACAATGGTCGGCAGCGTCGACTGGAACAAGCAGGGATATGGTCAAGTTAATGCTACGACCGCACTACTAGAGCCGGCATCTTCGATTAAGCCAATTATTGACTACACGCCACTATTCATGAAACGTACAGGCGTAAACTACGCTCCAGGCAGTATTCTGCGCGACGAAAACATTAACTCGATTTACTGTGCAGGTACAGTAGGTAATTGTAGCGTTAAGAACTATGATGGTAGATTCTATGGCAATATTACAATTCGTCGCTCATTGGCTGGATCGTTGAATATTGCAGCTATTAAAGCTCTATACATTAACGGAATCGATAATAGCTTAAAGGTTGCACATGATTTAGGCGATAAATCTTACTGCGCGAATGGTGAAACGGCCGGTCTCTCAATGGCAATTGGCGGCGGTTGTTCCGTTAAGCCAGTCGAACACGCTAACGCTTACGCAAGCTTAGCGCGCGGCGGTGTATATAAAGATTTAGTCTATTGGCTTGAAATTAAGAATTCCACTGGCGATATAATTGATGCATGGGAAGACACTAAGGGCACACGAGTAGTCGATGAGGAAGTTGCCTATATGACAACGAGCATCTTAACCGATTGCGATTCACGCAACTTCACTTTCGGTTATTACCTAGCCCATAACCCAGGCTTCTGCTCGAATTCAGGGGATGTTGTATTCGGCGCAAAAACAGGTACTTCAGAAAATGGTAACGGTCGCGCAAAAGACTCTTGGATTCTTACCGTATCGCCCGTGTTGGCTACGGCGATTTGGAGCGGTAACCATGACGGTAGAGTTCTTACGAATGATACGCACGATATCGTCTTTGCAATTAGCTCCGCCTATATTAGCCCAGTACACAATCAGGTTTACGCTAAAGACGGTAAATGGAAGAAAGGGCAGCAGTTTGATGTACCGAGCGGCATAAAGCATACGACCATCAATGGCGTATACGATTACTGGCCAAGCTGGTATACCCAAAAGAGCTCCGGAATTTCCTCAGAGAAAAAGACATTCGACAGGATCAGCAAGAAATTAGCTACAAGCTGCACTCCTGAAGAAACAAAAGTTACAGCGGATGTCACAAAAGTCATTGACCCAATGACGAAGAAAGAGACTTTTAACGCTGGTGAATATAATCCAAACGCTAAGGATGACGTACATAGCTGTAACGACAAGCGCCCAAGCGCATCAATTAGCGTATCGAGTTCTGGCGAAGGAGAGGACGAGAGTTGGACCGTATCTGCAACTGCAAACTTCGGAACCTTCGAGCTTGAAAGCTATACTTTAGTAGTAAATGGTCAGACCGTAAAGAGTGGCGGTCTGGGCGCATCTAGTGGAACGACGGAGTATATTACTAGCACGAAACCGACGAGCATCAGTTTCAAAGTAGTAGACAAAGCAGGATATACTACTACCGCAACTGGCGCAGCCGACTAATGAAACCCCCTTCACAGGGGGTTTCATTAATGTTTTTTCTGAACTTTTCGCTTATTACCGAGTTTCTTTCTAGTTGTTTTAGTTTGTTTACTCGGACGTTCAGCAATTTTTGCAAACATCATTTTTCCAGCGCTAGTCTGCAAATAACGTACGAATTCAATTTCAATTTGCTGGTTTTTGCCAGCAAAACGTTCGGCATTATCTACTACTACCATTGTCCCGTCCGGTAAATACGCTACCCCTTGATGTGGATTGCTACCCACGCTAATAATCTTAACTTGAAGCTTATCTCCAGGAAGATATTCGCTGCGCAGACCTTGCGCAAGGTCATTAATATTGATTGCATCAACTTTTTCGGTAGCAGCGACTTTCATGAGATTAAAATCGTTAGTCAAAATAATACCGTGATACTCTTTAGCCAATTCGATAAGACGTTCGTCTACTTTAGTACGCTCTAGGCTATCTGCATATATTTCAACGTGCGATAGCTCGGTGCGCTCGAGCTCGTTAACGATATCTAGCCCAAAGCGAGCACGAGCACGCTTGTCGGTATCGGAACCGTCTGCTAAAAGTTGTAATTCACGAATGACGGAGCGCGGAACTAAGACGTCGTCACCCAAGAACCCTGCTTTGGCAACAGAAAGGATACGACCATCCATCAAGGTTGAAGTGTCGACGAATACTTTGCGGCGCGCGTTACTACTTATGCGTGAATTACCGTTTTTAAATAATTTAACGGCGATTACGGTGGTTTCAATAAAAATTGCCACCAAAATAATAATTAATAATAAGTCCATACTATATATTATATAATTTTTCTGATTTTTTACAAGTGAATCAAAATAGCACCTTTCAATATCGAGGTGCTATCCTTCATTTATGTTAGGATTCCACTTCCTTAATGGCTTCCTGGAGCGTCTTAATGCTCTTATTTAGCTTCTCCTGCTCTTCACGATTAAGCTTGAGACCAAGACGACGAATGACGCCGTAGCGTCCAATAACGGCTGGAAAACCGTTGTAAGTGTTACTCATCTCATCATAGGTACTAACGGACATAACGCGCTGTTCGTCGTTCATAATACAGTTCGTAATCGACGCCAAACAACTACCAATACCATAATAAGTTGCGCCTTTCTTTTCAATAATCGTATAGGCTTCTTTACGGGCGTAATCTTCAATCTCATTTAGTTCTTCCTTACTGAGGAGATCAGTAATAGGCTGACAGCCCACGTTCGCGCTACTCCAAATAGCAAATTCCGTATCACCATGTTCGCCAACTTGATAAGCGTGGATATTCTTTGGATGCACATGTAAGCGCTGACTGAGACGGAAGCGAAGACGTGCAGAATCTAGTACAGTGCCAGAGCCGATGACACGTTCGGCTGGAAGACCAGAGTAGCGCCAAGTTAGATAAGTAAGAACATCCATCGGATTGCTTACGACAACAAAGATACCATCGAAACCGGCATCCATAATTTGACCAATCATGTCTTTAAAGATGGCGGCATTTTTCTTCAGTAAGTCCATGCGAGTTTCTCCTGGTTTTTGCGGAACGCCAGCAGTAATTACGATTAAGTCGCAATCGCCAGCATCAGCATAGGAGCCACTACGGATTTTTAGGTAGCTAGGAGATACGGCGAGAGTGTCACGCAAATCAATCGCTTCACCCTCCGCATCTTCGGTATTAATATCTACTAATATAAGCTCGTTTACGCTCGTGCGTTGGTGAACTAGAGCATAGCCAAAGCTCATGCCGACATTGCCAGTACCAACAATCATTACTTTATTTGCCATTTTTAGATTGATGCCCTTTTGAATTATATTTATATTTTACCATAAGCATAATCTTAAGCAAGACCCCAGTTATTGCAGCCAAGAGGATTAACAATCCCTTTCATCTCTAACACGGTAATAAGGTGATTAAATTCCGAAATTTCAAGATTTAAGTTCCGAGCAATCTCGTCGCCCAACAAAACACCTTGTTTTATTTGTTTTATGATATCGTTTTCAGCACTTGAAAGTCGTATTTGTCTTCGAATCTTAGGATTCATATTTAACGCCTCTCGAACAAAACTGTCAAAATCAACATAACAATTAGCCGATTTGTTTAACATCTTATTACAACCCATTGACATTGGACGCGTAATATCGCCAGGAACGACATATAACCCTTTGCCCTGATCAACGGCGCGCGCTGCCGTATGCATGGTTCCAGACTGCCTAGAAGCCTCTACGATAACCACAACATCCGCTACGCCAGATACTATTCGATTCCGATCAAGAAAGTGGCTCGGCTTTGTTTTAGTGCCAGTAGGGTATTCCGATATGATAGCTCCCTTTTCCAAGATGCGTTGAGCGAGCCCAAGATTACTTTGGGGATATATTTTATCGATTGGCGTGCCTAATATGGCGACAGTTACCCCTCCTGCATCAAAGACACCCACGATGCGCACACGAGTCGATACCGTACGCTAAGCCGCTCACAATTATTATTCCCATTCTTGCCAAATCATAAGCTAGCTTATAGGCAATATTCTCACCATAGGGCGTGCAGCGCCGTGCGCCAACAATACTAACGACCTTCTGACCTTTTGGTCGTTTCGGTATTTTGCCTCGATACCACAAATGGCTTGGCGGTTCAGGAATATTAGCCAACGGTTGAATAAAATCGTGTTCAAAATTACATTCTTCATATTTCATGAAGATATGATAGTTGCTTAGTATAGCCTAAGGGAAGCATAAGTGTGTTATTTTTCAGAATCGTCACGACGCATTGGCGGAAATGGCACACCTTCACGAGCAGAGACGCCTTCAAAGAGCCAAAAATTACGTTCAGAATTGCCCCAGCCACAAGTTGGCGGCATACCGTATTCGAGCATCTCAACAAAATCCATGTCAAGCATTTGCGCTTCGTCGTCGCCAGCATCGCGCATAGCCTGTTGGCGCTGGAAGCGTTCAAGCTGATCAAGCGGGTCATTTAATTCAGAAAAGCCGTTACCCATCTCAGTACCAAAGATAACTGGATGAAAACGCTCAGTCACGCGTGGATCTTCGGCGTGTTTCTTCGCTAAAGGTGACAGCTCGACTGGTTCATGGATAAGCCAGAACGGACCAGCAGATTTCTTACGAATAATCTTCCAAAGATAATCCAATAAGCGTGAAGCTTCGGCTTTTTCATCAAACTTAACGTTATTTTGACGCAAGATGTCATGAATCTTCTCAATGTCCGGATTAAAAACATCGATATCAAAGTTTTCTTTAATAATGTCCGCAAAGGTAACTTTTGGCCATTCACAATCAAGATTAACTTTCATGCCTTCATGTTCAAACTGAAGCGTACCCCAGGTTTCTTTACAAACGTATTTAATCATTTCTTCATAGAGTGCCATACCCTCTTCGTAATCTTGATAAGCCGCATAAGACTCCATGGCTACGTGTTCCGGGAGGTGCTCTTCATCCATACCTTCGTTACGGAAGCGTGGGCCAATATCATAAACGCGCTCGTAACCGCCGCCGATTAGTCGCTTCAACGGGAGCTCATGTGAAATACGGAGATAGAAATCTTGGTCAAGCGCATTCATATGAGTAACAAACGGATTAGCGTCAGCGCCACCAGTCGTAACTTCGAGGACTGGAATATTAATTTCAATAAAACCGTGGTCATTTAGAAATTGGCGCGTAGCGGTCCAGAATTTCGAACGACGAATGAAGCGCTCGCGAACTTCTGGGTTAACTGCCATATCGACATAACGACGACGTAAACGTTCTTCCTTGTTCGTAAAACCATCACGACCAGGAAGTGGGCGTAGAGCCTTCGTCAAGATACGAGGCATATCGCAGAATACAGAAATCTCTTCAGTCTTCGTCTTACCAACTTTACCAGAAGCTTCTAAAAAATCGCCAGTATCAAGTTTCTTCGTAAACTTCGCGGCGGCGTCTTTGAGGAAAATCTGGATTCGACCAGAATCATCAGCGATGACTACAAAAGCCAATTTACCAAAACTACGTATGCTTACAATTCGGCCGGCAACACAAACGTCCTTGTCGGCATACTTGTCAAAACTCTTAAGAATATCTCCGATTTTAGTGTTACGGTTGGAATGTGCTGGATACGGATCGATACCCTCCGCTCGGAGTTCATTTAGTTTGCGAATTCTTTCATCGCGAAAATCTTTAAGAGTTGCCATATTTTATATCATAACATCTTTTTACAGATTGGTCGAGTATTATGGAATCTGCTGTATCACGCGCGCATGCTCGGCGCTACCGAAGTATGATTCATCGAGATATTGATAATTTTTGAGATAATCGTCTTTAAATTTAAGGATGCGGTAAACCGATTTATCAATGCGTTCTTTGGAGACGTGCTCTTTAATGCTCTTCATTGCTATTTCTGGATTGCTTGGTAGAACAACCATATCAATGCCTGCATTAATGGCACGATAATAGATTTCCGTTTCTGGATAGTTATTCGCTAAAGCGCCCATATTCATACCATCGGATACGATTAGACCTTCATATTTGAACTCTTTACGTAAGATATCTGTATTGATTTTCGACGATAACGTTGCCGGTGTATTGTCGCCAGTTATTTTTGGCAGCGCTATATGTCCAATCATAATGACTTTTGCCCCGTTTCGAATAGCGTACCTAAACGGCACTAAATCGCTCTTATCTAACTCGGCACGCGTACGTTGAATAATCGGTAGACTGTAATGCGAATCCGTTGAAGTATTGCCGTGTCCAGGAAAATGTTTATATGTCGCAATTACGCCATTCTTCTCTAATCCCTGCGCAAGCGCTACGGACATCTCTGCAACAACCTGAGGGTCTTTCGAAAAACTACGCGGTCCAATAACGACATTATTCGGATCCGAATATACGTCAGCATCTGGCGCAAAATCAACATTAATACCAATCGCACGCATTTCTTCCGCCATTACGCGCCCAACATCTTGAGCAAGCGCCTTATTTCCCGTTGCACCAAGTCGATACATATTTGGGATATTCGTAGCTGTCCTATCGGTAACTCTAGCTATTCGCTGCACTAGACCACCTTCTTGGTCGGTCGCGATAATTAACTGCGTCTTCGCATTCTTCTGTAAATTCTCAACCAGTTTTCGAGTATTAGAAAGGGTGCTATAATTCCCCTCCATTAGAATATAGCCGCCATACGGAACCGTTTTAAGCTGCTCGATTTCGGCTTCCGAAACCGCAATACCTTTGTTTTCGACAATAAGTAACTGAGCGATTTTCTCGTCTAAAGTCATAGCGTCGAGCTTTTCCTTGATAAGATCAATTGGCTCTGGTTCTGGCTCTGGTATATTTTTCTCTTCTGGCTTCATTGTTGCGTTCTCCGACTCATTTTTAGCTTCATCGTTACGTAAGACATTTGGCGCAATCACTATTGCTGTAACAATAGAAGAAAGCAGAAAAAGGGCGCATAGAATAATAACTTTTTTCTCATACGCCCTTCTTTCTTAATTAATCTCTGCTATCAAGGAAAGCACCAGATTGGCGCGACCATAAATGGTAGTATGCGCCATGCTTTTTTAGTAATTGTTGATGCGTGCCTTGCTCTTTTATTTTACCATCATCAAGCACGATAATACGATCAAGACTTGCTATGGTTGAGAGACGATGTGCCACTACGATGCTCGTACGCCCCTTCATGAGCTTAACGAGCGCATCCTGAATGAGCGCTTCTGATTCCGAGTCGAGTGCAGATGTCGCCTCGTCGAGAACGAGAATTGGTGCATCTTTCAAGATTGCCCGTGCAATAGCGACGCGTTGGCGTTGACCACCGGAAAGTTTGATGCCGCGTTCGCCTACTAAAGTATCGTAACCATCCGGTAAGTCTTTAATAAACTCGTGTGCATTGGCGAGTTTTGCGGCGCGTATAATCTCTTTACGCGACGCTTCTGGGCGAGCATAGGCAATGTTATCCGCAATGCTGCGATGGAAAAGCGAAGTTTCCTGCGGAACATATGCGATAGCTTCACGGAGACTAACTTGCTGAATCTTGCTAATGTTTTGATTATCAATCAGAATTTCACCCCCTTGAACGTCGGCGAAACGTAACAGTAGTTTTGTGAGAGTAGTTTTACCTGAACCCGAGACCCCCACTAAGCCAACACGCTCGCCTGGCTTGATATGAAGAGAGAAGCCTTCAAAGATAGCGTTCTTAGCGTCAGCATGTCGGAAGGTGATGTTATTAAAATCAATGTCGCCCTTGCGTGCAATTAGCGGCTCAGCATCTTCTAGGTCCTGAACTTGATCTTCGGTGTCGAGAATTTGCGTCATCTCGTATGCGTCGCCGAATACGCGATTCATGTGCTTAAAAATATTGTTAACATTCCATAACTCTCCCATAATGCTCATCGAGTAGTTAACGATCAAGATGAGAGTCGAAATAGACAGACCAAAGATTGGCGTACCAGCCATCATGAAGACTACCAAGATCGCAATGATGCCGATATTAACAAAGTTAAAGGCTAGATCACGTTTCATGGTAGCGTTCATTTGCGCTAAACCGGCGTTATAGCTAGCGCGGTTGAAGTTAGCATAACGGTGGCGTTCGTGGGACTCGCGACCATACGATTTGACCGATAGAATGTTCGATACGGAGTCTGCGAGCTGACCAGTCTGTTTGTTTTCAGCCTCAGCGCGTTCCTTACTAAGATGCGAGATACGCTTAAAGGTTAATGCTGAACATGTCACATAGAGCGCTATAAATATGGTCAATCCGAGCGCAAAGAGCGGTGCGCGCGGTACGAGAATAATCATGATGAAGGCTATCATCGATATGAGATAGATGATGTCAAAAATCATGAGGTCAAAGAAGCGTTCAAATGAGCCGACAAACTTGTTTGTTTGCGAAACGAGCGAGCCAGAAAAACGGTCGCTATGAAATTGCATCGACTGCGAACTGACTGCATTAAAACAAACTGTTGCCAGGTCGTATAGAACTTTTAGCTCATACTTCCAACACCAATAAACGCGAAGCCAACCCAAGATGGCGCTACCGCCTAGATAAAGACCGATTAAGGCGAGGCCTTGCGGGAGTAGTGTTGGCACAACTTGATCGTTCGGGATTCCTGCTGAAATCGCGTCGATCATGTTGGCAAAGATTAATGGTATTAAAGTTGTGCGAATTAGCACGACGATTGGCGTCGATATAATCGTACCAATAGCGTACCATTTGTACTTTTTGGAACAATGCCAATAGTAGTACAGCGTGCGCTTCGCAACCGACGCGCGCCGCTTGCTATTTTGTTGCTTTGTCATATTGAGATTATATTCCTTTTATGATTAATGTTTATTTGCGCACATAAAAACGCGCCGTTTTTTAATTTGCGACGCGTTTTTAGAAATTCTTTGTTCAATTATTCAATAGCGGTAACTTTGAACACTTTGCCGTTTGGCAAGACTGCTTCTTCGCCAACTTTTTTGCCAAGAATGGCTTTACCAATTGGCGATTCATCACTAATTTTGCCTTCAAGTGGGTTCGCCTCGACAGCGCCGACTAGCGTATATTGGCTAGTTTTACCGGCAGACTCGAGCGAGACTATACTGCCCATTGCAACTCTCTGCTTCTTGCCGCCTTTAATAATTTTGGCATGGAGCAGAATATCTTGAATTTCTAAAATGCGTCCTTCGACTACTTTTTGCTCACCGCGAGCAGCGCTGTAGTCTTCGTTTTCGCTAAGATCCCCATAGGATCGCGCGAGAGCGATTTTCTCGGCGATTTCTGGGCGACGTGCGATAAGTTGTTCTAATTCTTTTTCTAAATCTTTACGGCCTTCTGCAGTAATACTAACTGTCTTAGCCATATGCCCTCCTTCCCCTTAACAAAATCAGGAATTGGTATTTGTATCTAAGATAGTTTACTAACGAACTCGTCTAAGGTCAAGAGTTTTGTTTCGCCATTTTGGCGTTCTTTTACTTCAACTTTATTTTCAGCTAAAGTTTTATCACTTACGACGACGCGATATGGAATCCCCATCAATTCTGCGTCAGCGAATTTTTCACCAGTACGTGCACTTGCGCGGTCGTCTAGGATAATATCTTCTGGAGCCATACCGTGCAGCTCGGCGGCTTTCTTTTCGCCTTCTTTACCAATACCGACTAAGTAATACTTATATGGTGCAATTTCTTCTGGCCAGACTAAACCTTTGTCGTCACTAAGTTTCTCGGCAATAACACCCATTACGCGGCTTGGACCGATACCGTAGCTACCCATAAAGACTTTTTGACGTTTACCATCTTCGTCGTTATAGCAAAGGTCAAGTGCATCCGAATACTTATAACCAAGCGTGAAGATATTGCCAACTTCGGCAGCTTTACATTTTTCAAGTTTGCTCTTGTCGAGACCGAGGTCGTTCAATACGTCATCCGTATAGACTTCTTCGTTAACTGCGATATTTCTATCGCGGTCAAGATAAATAATATCCTCACCGGCATCGCAAATAGTCTGAAATTCGTCGCTAAACTTACTAAATGAGCCGCCGCTAGCAAAGGTGCGGAAAGTACAATCGCCGATACCGAGACGGTCGAAGATTTTCTTATAGCTTTCGGCACATTTTTCGTAGAACTCATTATGCTCTTCGCGATTCTTACTGAAGCTATATAAATCTTTCATCATAAACTCACGTGTACGCATGATACCTGACTTCGCGCGTAGCTCATTGCGGAACTTCGTCTGAAACTGATAGACGTAAACCGGAAGATCTTTGTAGCTGGAAATGTACGACTTCATTACATGCGTAAGTGGCTCTTCGTGCGTTGGTGCAAGACCAAGCTCGCCACCAGCATTAAGCTTCGTTTTAAACCAGACGTCCATAACCTTATCGTCCCAACGGCTACTGGCCTCCCAAACGTTTTTCGGTTGCAAGCTAGTCATGCGCAACTCTTCACCGCCAATCGCATTCATTTCCTCGCGGATAATCTGAATAATCTTCTCAAGCGTGCGCATTCCTAGAGGTAAGTAATCATAAACTCCGGCCATTTCTTTATAAATATAGCCAGCACGCAAAAGGTATTTTGCACTTCGACTGACTTCGTCAGCTGGCGTAGTTTTCATGGTTTTAGTAAATGATTGACTTAACTTCATAATTATTATCCTATCACAAATTGTAAACTTTACAAAAAATTTTGATTATTATCTACTATATTTTCGTTCTAGGCGAGATTATCGTATTCGTCCATGGAAGTAATGAGAAGTTCGCGCCCCTTATTGCCACCAGACGAATCTCCCACGATACCCATATCGGCCAGCTCATCAATGATAGATGCGGCGCGGCCATAGCCAATACGTAAACGGCGCTGTAAGAGAGAGGTTGAAATCTTGCCTTCACGAATAGCCACTTCTACGGCCTGACGTTTAATATCACCACCGGCGCTACCGCCCATATCGACACCAACTCCAGCGGAGCCCTTACCGCCAAGTACGACTTGCTGCGAAGTGACTTCGCTATTGTAGTCGGCTGGAGCTTGCTGACGTAAGAAATCGGTAACCTTACTAATTTCCGGATCACTCACGAAAGCGCCCTGAACTCGCAATGGCTTACCCATCATTTCGGTAGTTAGAAACAACATATCACCAGAACCGAGGAGTTTTTCGGCGCCTCCCATATCGAGCATAACGCGTGAGTCAGTATTATTATTAACCGCAAATGCGATGCGTCCTGGAATATTCGCTTTAATAAGGCCAGTAACAACCTTAACCTCTGGACGCTGCGTAGCAAGTACGAGATGAATACCAGCAGCACGGCCTTTCTGTGCGATGCGCACAATCAGTGTTTCAAGCTCTTTGCCGGCCATCATCATAAGGTCAGCCATCTCGTCGACAATTACGACAATATAGGGCATTTTACCATTATCGTGTTTCTGCTGATTGCCATCTTCGTCGGCAATTATAGCTGGCACACCTTCTTTTGCCATCTTCTCGTTATAGTCGACAATATTTTTAACGCGCGCATCTTTCATGACAGTATAGCGTTGTTCCATTTCTTTTACAGCCCACTGCATCGCACTAAGCGCTTCGGAAACACTCGTGATAACTGGAGCGAGAAGATGCGGAATTGCATCATAGGCTGCCATTTCCACTTGCTTCGGGTCAATAATGATGAGGCGCAAATCGGCTGGCGAATTATGGTAGAGCATAGACGTAATAAGCGTATTTGTCATAACAGACTTACCAGAACCCGTAGTACCCGCAATAAGTAAGTGTGGCATCTTAGCAAGATTACCCATAATTGGCTTACCGGAAATATCCTTGCCTACTGCAAAAGTGAGTGGTTTATCAGCTATCATCTTATGCCATTCGTTCGATTTTAAAAGTTCATGCAAGCCAACACTAGCGGCTTTATTATTCGGAATTTCAATACCTACCGTGCGCGTGCCTGGAATTGGTGCTTCGATACGGATTTTATCTTTTGCAAGATTCAAAGCTAAATCTCGGTCGAGGGTAGCAATTTTACTAACCTTCACCCCTGCGGGCGGACGCAACGTATATTGGGTAATGCGTGGACCAACATTAGCGCCTTCTACTTCGACATTAATACCAAACTGCTCAAGCGTATCTTTAATAATCGCGGCGTTATTATGCGTATCGCCAGGATCGGCTGGAGAGCGTTTCTTGTTTAGCAAGTCCATCGATGGCATTTCCCAGTTCGGATCACTAACCGACATCAAGGCAGTAGACTCTTCTGCGACGGCTTTTTCGGTATTATCAGGCTTCTTAATAAGCAGGCCACGTTTTTTCTTGCTATCTGCAATCTCGACATTAGAATTAACTTTAAAATTCTTCAAACCATCATCTTCATTACCTGAATCTATACCGCGACCAGCGCCAGCACGACGCATAACCTTAGCGTTCTTAACATCTTCTTCATTTTTGCTGGTTTTAAAAATAGCACCAATCTTGCGAAACAGAGCTGCTGGGGTTTCAGCATACATAAATAAGGCCGTAATTAAAATTAAGATAATATACGCAAAGATAGCAACGCCGCTACCAAGAGTCTTTACGGCAACACTATTTAACCCCTCCCCAACGACGCCACCGGTCGGGTTTTCTTGACCATAAGTCGGAACGCCGAATATACCAGAGAACCAAAAAATCATTAACGCAGAAGCAATCCATACGCTTGCGTCAAGACGGTTATTTTGTGCGCGAAAAATCATTACAGCCAAGTATGTCAGAAGAACTGGAAATAAATAAGTCGTGTAGCCAAAGACGCGCAAAGACGCATCATTAACATTCTGCAATGCAACACCACCCCTCCCCATCCATGTCACGACAAAAACAATTGCTATACAAATCATCAAAAGAGCCATGATTTGGCGCCAAAAACCTCCAGGCAACTCATGCGAGTTTGTTACTTCTTCGGTCTTTTTTCTTCTTCCACGTTTTCTTGTTGCCATATGAAATATTATAGCATAAAAAATAGGGAGAAAGCATAAGCCTTCTCCCCGTTACATTTCAACTATCGCCCGGGATTAAAAATATCGTAAAGACTATCCGTTGCTTCACGGTACGAATCGTAGCTACCTTTACCCTTGTCGCCATAGAAATCTACTAAGATCTGAATGAATACAATAATGAAGCCAATAATCGCAAGTGCAGTAGCTATAAGGCTAGCGATGCGCAATAATGACGTCTTGCCGGCCGCAATTTGCTTGCCCATATAAGCCATGACGCCAGCGCCAGCGCAGCAAATAACAGTAGAAAGGAAACTATCGAGCCAGAAATCGCCCTGATCGAAGGATTTGCCACGACCGATTGATAATAGCGAATAGATAACAATCGCAACCATATCTACAACGTAGACGATCACGAAACCGAAGAACACCTTTGAAACGAGACTCCAAGATTTCTTGGTCGCTTCAGCGTCCGTAACTTTGCCAAGACTAACAAAGCCGAATATTGCAAATATTACCGCAAACAGCGCCGTCAAAAGCGATATCGGAACGCCAGCGTTCGTACCCATAAAACGACCGAAGAACGGAATTGCGAAGTTCCATTTTTTAGTAAAGCCAGATATCGCAGCAAAGATAGCACAATAGCCAAGGAACATTGCTAATGCAATTGCAAACGCGTTGATGGTTGCTAGTTTTTTGTGTTCAATTTTTATTTTTGGCATTTTAACTGGCTCCACAACCGGTTTTTGATTCAATTCCGCCATTTTCTCTACTCCATTTAGATTATACCTATGCTTTAATTATATACCAAAAAATCCAGCCGAAACTGGATATTTTTGATTTTTTCACATCAGGCTTTCTGATCGACGCCTCTCATAGATAAGCTAAGACGTCCCTTATCATCAATAGCATCAAGACGCACCTTAATTTCGTCACCAACCTGGAGCGCATCGGTAACTTTGGCGAGGCGCTTTTCGCTAATTTGCGAAATATGAAGCATACCGTCAATACCCGGTAAGATATTAACGAATGCGCCAAATTCCTTAATTGAGACGACTTTGCCGTTATAAATCTTACCCGGTTCTGGCTCTTCCACGAGTGACTTAATCCAGTTGAGGGCTTTTTCGATTTTTTCATTATCGGCTGCAGCAACGGTGACGAGGCCATTCTCTTCAATGTTGATTTCTGCGCCAGTTTCGGTCGTAATCTTATTGATAGTTTCGCCACCTTTACCGATGATTGTACCGATTTTATCTGGATTAATCATAAGCTTTTCGATGCGCGGGGCATACGGACTGAGATGATTGCGTGGACCATCAAGCACTGAAAGCATATGCTTCATGATAAACATTCGGCCATCGTGTGCCTTCTTGATCGCCTCAGAAAGAACACTTATCGGAAGACCATGGACTTTCATATCCATCTGAAGAGCCGTGATACCTTCAGTGGTGCCAGTAACCTTGAAGTCCATATCGCCAGCAAAGTCCTCTGCATCCATTAAGTCAGTTAAAACATATGGTTTATCGCCATCCATCATAAGACCCATAGCAACGCCAGCAACTGGACGCTTAAGTGGGACGCCTGCGTCCATCAAAGCAAGACAGGAACTACAGGTGGCAGCCATAGAGGTTGAGCCGTTCTGAGACATGATTTCCGTGACACTGCGAATTGCATATGGAAAATCTTCTTCGCTCGGAAGAACTGGCATAAGCGCACGCTCAGCGAGGTAGCCGTGACCAATTTCGCGGCGACCTGGGCTGCCCATGCGACCGACTTCGCCAACCGTATAACTTGGCGCATTGTAATGGTGCATATAACGACGGGTGCCATCAGTAACTTCCATTGTATCAACAAGCTGAGCGTAGCTAAGAGGAGCCAAAGTGACAATATTCATAGCCTGAGTTACGCCGCGCGTAAAGAGGCTGGAACCGTGCGTGCGTGGTAAAATACCAACTTGCGAACTGAGTGGACGTACTTCGTCAAGCTTGCGACCGTCTGGACGTACGCCGTCTTCGATAATATGTTTGCGAACATCTTTCTTAACAGCTAGTTCGAAAGCTTCAGAGTAATCGGCGCGGAAGTGCTCATCATAATATTCGGTCTTAGTAGTCATCTTCTCTTCATCGGACATCCTATCGGTGACGCCAGCTTCTTCGTCGGTAATTTCCTGCGCAAATTCATCATGCATTTGCCACTTAATTTCATCGATTAATTGATTGCGCTCGACGGTATTTTGAGTACGAAGTTCGTCGCCGAGTTTACCAATCATCCACTTGTCGACTTTAGCTTGAACCTCTTCGCTTGGCAGTGCGAGAGTATATTCTTTTTCTTCGACACCGACTTTTTCGCGTAATTCGTTTTGAAGCTTAATAGCTGGCTGAATCATCTTGAGACCCCATTCGAGACCGCCAATGATAACCTCTTCCGAAACCTCATTAGCACCCGCCTCGACCATAGTGATGCCAGTATCTTTGCCAGCCACAACGAGGTCGAGATCAGACGCTTCGCGTTCCTCAGGGGTGAGGAAAGCTTTATATTCGCCATCGACGCGACCAATGCGGAGACCGGCAATTGGACCATCAAACGGAATACCAGCGAGCATTAAGGCGCTGGACGCCGCAATCATGGCGATTACATCTGGGCGGAAGTTTGGATCCATCGAAAGAACCGTAGCTACGACCTGAACTTCTTGGCGATACCCCTTTGGAAACAGTGGGCGGATTGGACGATCGATAAGACGACCGATTAAAACGGCATTGTCAGACGGTTTACCTTCGCGTTTGATAAATTTGCTGCTACTGATTTTACCAGAAGCATAATATTTCTCTTCGTAATCAATAGACAGTGGAAAGAAATCTTGTACGACTGGCTTGGTGCCAACTACAACAGAGCCAAGCACGACGGTATCGCCATAGCTAACAAGGACAGACGAAGTAGTGCGAAAACCAACACGGTTTACTTCGAGCGTAAGAGGACGACCGCAAAAATCCGCCTCCACCTTGAAAGTCTTCTTCCCGCTGGGATTAATAATATCCATGATATTTTCCTTTCTTCGAGAAAATAATAAGTATCCGCAGCCGTAGCAAGACGCTACCGCGATGGGTATCTATCATTTTCTCGATATTTGATACTTTGGTTATTATATCATAGATTGACAGAATGCGCGTTTTGTGCTACAATATAAGGATTGCTATAGTTACCATTGATTAGCATTCCTTGGAAATGGAGGGATTCTATGAAAAGTTCTTTAAGAAAAGTAAGTAGAACAGAGATTGTTATTGATCCAGACAGCTTCGATGAAATGGTAGTCCGAGAAGCCTGGAAGGAAGCCTGCGGCGAAAACATCGCCACCATGCGTATTGCGTACGAGAAGGACGGCGTTCATCTGTTACTCTACCCCTTCAAGAATTACGAAGTGGACTACGAGTATGACAAAAAGGTGCCGATTCCGGTAAAAACAAACGTCAGCTGGATTCGTAGGCTCAGTATGCCTGGGCAGTTCCCTCCGAAAAGCTCGGAAGGAAGGTATTATCCGACGCCGAAAGATATCGTCGAAGACTACTGGAAACCAATCCGTAAGGCGCGCGGCAGTATGCGCATACTGACGCTGAAGGGTCAATGGCGCGAACTGACCGAAGCAGAACGTAGTGACCTTAGTCGAATTGTGATGTATATCAAGGCCAGTAGGGATGCTGACTGTACGGCAGTGGACGACGATTGCAAGATGACCGAGATGGAGTTTTGCGTTGATCAGCGAATCTACCGCGAGGTCGAAGGCATGACACCAGATGAGCGCGTCGTTCATATGCTGGATGTTGCGGCGAGTTTGCTGGCCGAGTCTCTGCGTCAGATTATCGAAACAGCTGATTCGCAAATCCTGATAGCAGCAGCAATGATGAATGATCTGTCAGTAAATTTTGCGAATATCCTCGCCGAGGTTCTCTAAAACTACTAACCAAAGCCCGGTCGATTGTGCGTTTCTGCACTAGGCTGGGTTTTTCTTGTCATAAAAAATCTGACCCGTTAAGGTCAGATTTGAATAGCGATTGTAATTACTTACGGAGACCGAGTTTTGCAACGGTAGCTTTGTAGGTCTCGAAATCGGTACGCTCAAGATACTTGAGAAGTTTCTTGCGTTGACCAACCATTTGAATAAGACCACGCTTAGCCATAAAGTCGTGCTTGTTGGTCTTGACGTGCTCGGTAACTTCTTTGATTCGCTCAGTCAAAATCGCAACCTGCACCTCTGGGGAACCGACGTCCTTATCACTACGAGCGAGTTTCTTAATCGCCTTAGCCTTGTTATCTTTTGTAATCATATTGGGGTAATTTTAACACAGAAACGGGTATAGCGCAAGGAGTTACTTATTATTCATATATTTCACTAGCGCGGCGCGAAGATCTTTGACTGGTAATACAAACTTATCTTTAATCGTTGCCGGCGCAATAGCGTTCTTGAAACCAAGTTTTTTCGCTTCGGCAATCCGACGATCGGCGGAAGCTACACTGCGTATTTCCCCACCCAGCCCAACTTCGCCGAATACCACAATTTTGTCGTTCAGTTTGCGACCGGCCGCAGCGCTGGCGATGGCCATACAAATAGCAAGATCGGCGGCAGAATCATTCAAACGCAGTCCACCTACGACATTAATAAAAATGTCTTTGTCTTGGAGTTTAAGCTTGGTGCGCTTTTCGAGGACAGCAATTAAGAGATTTAAGCGATTAAGATCAAAACCAGACGCCGTTCTTTTTGGATAGCCGAAATTAGTCGAATTAACAAGCGCCTGTATCTCTACCAATAGCGGCCTCGCCCCCTCAATAGTAGCCATAATAATGCTACCGTCGGTGTTTTGGCGTTCAGCTAATAAAACCTCAGATGGATTTTTAACCTCCTTAAGACCTTTGTCGGCCATCTCAAAAATTGCTACTTCCGTAGTAGACCCAAAACGATTTTTAACGGCACGAATTGTTTTAAATCCACCGTAACGATCGCCTTCAAAATTCAGTACCACATCCACAAGGTGCTCGAGTACCTTTGGTCCCGCCAATGTACCATCTTTCGTTACGTGCCCAACAATTATTACTGCCGTATCGCTAGACTTTGCAGCACGAATAATCAGATTGCCACAGTTACTAACTTGGCTGACTGTGCCTGGCGCTGAACTAATTTCGGCCATACTTAAAGTCTGAATTGAATCGACGATAACAAGGTCGTAATTGCCTTCCTCAATCGTTTTTGCAATATCATTGCCAGAAGCAGAGCTGGCAAAATGCAGCTTGTCCGAGCTTGCGCCAAGCCGAAGCGCGCGGAGTTTAACCTGCCCAGCCGATTCCTCGCCAGAAACATATAGAACATTACGCCCGCTATTGGCAACATTCGAACATACCTGCATCAAAATAGTAGATTTACCCATACCTGGTTGGCCAGCCAAGAGATTAACCGAGCCAAGTAAAATCCCACCTCCGAGGACAATATCGAAATCCTGAAAGCCTGTTAGGAGACGCGAACCCGCGTCGGACGGCTCAATCGTATTAATGGAAACTGCATCCAATTTTTTGCCAGATACGGCTCCTTTAGCTAAAGCGGTTTTTACCTCTGCATCAGTAGGAACGATTTGTTCCAGAAGAGTATTCCATTCGCCACAATTCTCGCAACGACCAGCCCATTTCGCGAAGCTGAAGCCGCATTTTTGACAAACATACCTCGACTTTTGTTTAACCATATTTATAGTTTAGCATGCGTCACTTACGGAGATAAGCATGAGTGTATTATTCTTTGTTGGAGTCGATGCGACGCTGAGTTAATACGTTGCTACATTTACCCCTCAAGTGCAACACTTTGAGACTCATAGATTTCCAATGGCGTAAGCCATTGAAGTCGTTTTCTTGGTCTATTGTTAATTAAATCTGTAACTCTGAGTATATCTTTTTGAGTCAGTCTTTTAAAGTCTGTTCCTTTGGGAAAGAAATCTCTAATCAATCCATTAGTATTTTCGTTTCGTCCTCGCTCCCAAGAGTGGTATGGATTGGCGAAATATATGGTAATACCTAGATTCTTTTCTGTTTCTTTCCAGAGCGAGAATTCTACGCCGTTGTCGTAAGTGATGGTTCTAACTTTTCCAAAGATGTTTTCGATGTCTTTGGTAGTTTGTTTTGCTATCTTGTCTGCATCGAAGTTGCGCACTAGACTAGCAGATAAGACGCCAGATTTTCTATCTACATGAGTGAGGATTCTATCTTTAGTATCTCGTCCGGAGATCGTATCACCTTCGAGATCGCCATATCTCTTTAGTCCGTCTATTTCTTTTGGTCTTTCTGAGATATTATGTTTATCCCTGTTGGTTCTATTAAATTTCATATATTTGTATGGACACTTCTTTTTACCTCTACGCCTAAGATACTTCTCTAGATGTTCATAGTAGATAAGATGGTAGATTGCCTTATGCGAGACATATGGTATTTTACCTTCAATCTTTAGCCTCCCAGAGATTTGTTCTGGAGACCAACGTAACTTCAATTTTTCTAGTACATATTCTTTGGTTTTCGTATACTTTGGCGTATCGAGACGTAATCCTTGCGCCTTAGTACGATTAGAAGCCTTCTTATTAGCATCTTTAGCAACATATCTAGGCTTATTAAATTCTTTTAGTCTTTTATGGTAATTATCCTTCTTCAGACGAATCGTATCTACATAGCTTTTGCCTCTATAGTGTCTACTATCTAAATTGAGTTCTTTAGGCTTATTTACTCTAGTTCTCTTTACCTTTATGCCGTTCCTTATTAATTCTCGAGAAAGCGATGAGACTGTACGATCTAAACATCTAGCAATTCTTCTTAAACTTTCTCCAGATTTTAATCTATTCTCAATTACTACTCGCTCTTCAAACGAAATATGTGTATACTTACCTTGAGACATCTGTTTACTCCTTTTTAGTTTATGCAAATTTAATTCTAACAGGGTAGACGCAAAGATGTCTCTTTTTTGTTACTAAGTGTTGCACTTGAGAGGTTAACTTAGGGTTATGCTTGCAAAAATAATGTTTTTATGATATAATACCTTTATCTATTGGCGTTCTTTTAGAGTTTTTAGCAAAAGGGGGATTAACATGAAGAAACTGATTGTTCTTTTCGTTACAATTATATTTTTAACTGGATGCGGCAACCTCGCTTCCGGAACGATTACCGAAGATCTTTCCGAGACTGCAGATGGCACGCTCATGGAAGATGATTACGCAATTCCTGAGGTTGGTCTGCGGTGGCAAGAGCGAAACGCTCCGATTTTCATTCGTGATGTATTCTATGATGATTTCACTTATGAAAAGAACGGGATGCAGCACATTGAATATCGCAGGGCGATGAAGAGTATCGAAATCAACGTCACTTATGACCGAGACGAAGATACTATCGTCATAAGGCCCAAGAACGAGTTGGGACCAATCATGTTCCAATTTACGCTCTCGTGCGCACCGGTTACGGAAATAGATGCCTATGTCTGCTGGCAATACGCCTGCGAGTTTATGCATAGGAATAGTAACCATGACGAATGGTGCCATTCCTTCTCCGAATACAGCTCGCCGACCGAGACGACGCAGTACTATATATTAGACATCGATGGAGAAGAATTTTATCTGGCAGATAATGTGTTCTTCGAGATTAATGCAACCATCGTAACTATGATGACGCTCACTGAGGGGTCTCAAGAGGATATCGACTGCTAGAATGTCAAAATAGGCCTCGCACCGGTGATGGTACGAGGCTTTTTGATGTATTGTGGTTTTTATCGAATCACTTCGTCAATGATGCCATATTTTTGCGCCTCTTCGGCCGACATCCAATTATCACGATCCATATCTTTTTCGATAGTTTTGACGTCTTTGCCGGTATTTTTAGCCATAATATCAATAAGGACTTTCTTTAGATAAATACCTTCCTTGAGAGCAATTTCCTGATCGGTAATCTTGCCTTCAGTTCCGGAACTTGGCTGATGAATCATAATGCGAGCGTTTGGCAGACAAAAACGTTTTCCCTTTGCGCCAGCAGAAAGCAACATTGCGCCCATTGATGCCTGCAGACCAATACCTATTGTCTGAACGTCTGGTTCGATATAGTTCATCGTATCAATAATAGCGAGACCATCGTAGACACTCCCGCCAGGAGAGTTGATGTAGAGTTTAATGTCTTTTTTGGAATCCTCGTACGCTAAATGCAATAATTGCGCTATAACAATATTCGCAGTATCAGAAGTGACCTGATCGCCTAGAAATACGACGCGCTCTTTTAGGAGGCGTGAATAAATATCATACGCACGTTCGCCGCGGTTAGTTTCCTCGACGACGGTTGGAACTAAATAATCTTTGGCTTGTTTCATATCTTTATGATATGATATTAGCACTCACAAGTCAAGAGTGCTAAATATCTATTTTTCGATTGAATCTGGTTTCTTAATATTACTATTAATACTACCGTAAAGACTACTAGAGCGAGCTACGTTATTATTGTATTCTTCGACTAGCTTATTTGTTTCGTCAACTAAGTCGACTATGGTCTGATATTCTTTATTAAGAGTTTCTTGACGTGAGACGAGCTGAGTGCGGTCAGTTTCAAATTGAGCAGAATTATTGCCATAAAAACCATTAGCGGCATTCTGATTAAAAATGTCAATGTCTTTACTGAGTATTTCTGTTTTTTGACGATAAGCCTCCGTTTTTACCTCAATTTCCTTCTTCATCTGTTCAATTATTTCGCCAGTCTCTGCGAGCTCTTTGCGTAAAGAGATGAATTTGCTATTGTACTGGTTAAAATAGGTAACGATTTGAGTATGATTCTTAAAAATCTCCGCATAATGTTCTCGTAATTCCATCGGTAAAGCTGAGGGCGTAATTTGTGTGCCAATAATCGAATGTAGCTCGTCAACAAAATAACTGTCGTCATAGGTCTTCATATGTTCTTCCAGGTCACCCTTATGCTTCTCGTAAGTACTTTGCAATAGCGGAGTCAACTCCTCTTTGGTCCAATTTTTTTCGCGTTGCCACACGGCATGCAAGAGCTCGTGCGACAAAACCGCCTCTTTGATGCCATCTAATTCCTGATTATCTATGTCATAGACATAGATATGCCAATCATAATAACAGCCCAATACTGACGTTTCCTTAGTATCGTTTGGGCAATTAGTATTAAAATCGTCCGCATTTTGTAATTCGGCATGAGACGCCTTCAGGATGCGTTTGCCTTTTCCAGTTAGATTAATACGCTCAGCGATTGCGGCAATTTCGCTACTTGGTTGATAAGAAAAACTAGCAATCGTATCCGTGATTAGATAAAAATCAAAAAGAAAGACAACCGCAGCGCCAATAACTAGAAAAAGAATTAAAACTAGAAAATATTTGAGGCGTGATTTTTTGGGTTTTTGCGATTTTAGCGCAGAAGAATTGAGCTCCAAGGAATCTTGCGCAGGTGTCAACATAGTAGGCGCGGTTGGCGCTGAGTTTAGATTAGGCGGCAACACGTTCTCCATCGCTCGTTACCTCATCATCTTTGTCAGACTCCTGTATAGCGGATTTTTTAGCCTCCTTCTCTTCATCGTCGTAAGGTACTTTACCGCCAATTCTGGCAATTATCCGATCAAGGGCTGGCAATATCTTTTCATTAATAAGGCTTTCTTCTTTGCGCATAGCACTAGATGGATTTTCTTCGGATGTACCGGTTTCATAATCGAAGGCAATGGAAGTGCCATACTTCGACTCTTGAGAACGTGCAATTTTTCCATAATAAACCGCGTCTGCGCGTACGGTTTTACGTAATTGGATTAGACGATCAGCATAGAAAGACTTAGAGCTCGGATTACCTGACAGAACTTTAAGAGCAGTCATACTCTTTCCATAGTTGCGGAAAAGGTATTCCTGGGCATCCTTAGGTACTTGTGGCATATCTTTAATCTCCGATAGGAGTACTTGTCGTGCAAAATCCTCTGGCGTACGCTTAACCATCGTTTCTACTGCACGATATTGATTATTGGCAATTTTGGCACTTTTCAACAAAGCATCACGCGAATGTTCTTGACGACGCGCTAATTCTTCACGACGAATCGGAATTTTATTTGCCTTTTCGCGCTGCTCATCGGTAATATTGCCATTATATGCATCCATAGCTTTTTGATGCAATTCATTAACTTTTACCTCAAGCGTGTTGGCATATTCAGAACGGCTTTGACCGGACGCATCGAGCGCTCGCTGGACTACCTCTGGTAGTTCACCGTCGCCGCGCAACATCTCAATACGTTTTCGCGTGCTAGTTTCAGCTTCATAGAAACGCCCAGCAATTTCGCGATTAGTGAGCTTTTCGCGCTTGAGCATTTCTTGAATTTGAGTCGGCAATTTCTCGGTCGGAGTATCAGAACGCAGCCATTGGATTGATTTGTCATATTCGCTAGCGCGTTTTCTATAATCGTCGCGATTCTCGAGATCTTTCTTTGCTTCATTAAAAGCGCGAATATAGTCATGCAGTTCTTTGCCGCGATGCGAAAATTGCTCAATGAAGTACCAATCTTCAGTAGAGAAATCAGTGCGATTGATTTCGCGAGCCAAGTCGGCAATTGGATAATCGGCAAGGATCGGATTTTCTTCGGTAGTGGTGCGCCCATCTTCGGTGGTTTCGCCTGGCGACATCGTGCGTGGCTGGAGTAGTTCGAGGATTTTTAGATTGCGCTCTAGGCGAAGTGCACCGCCCTCAATCGGAGGTTTGTGATTGCGCATTTTTGCCGTACCGCAATAGCCTTCCCGATCAATGAGGTTCTTAATATATGAGCGCATAGCAATTGCGCTGCCGCGATCCTGATTGGTTTTGGCGATATTATAATATTCTTCAATTGCCTCGGAAGTTTCAAGATCGGATATCATAAGGAAGGCTTTTTCGCATGATTTATAAGCTTCTTCGTCGCCTGCGGCCTTTGTGGCCTCCATTTTTTCCTCTAACATCGCCTCGAGCTCAAGCAGAACGCCCACTTTGGAGCTTGGAACTTGATCTGGACTAAGGTCAGAAATATGTTCTTTATAATCTCGAAAGAGAGCAAAAGCTTCCGCCTGCGAGAAAGAGCGACCAGAGCTAGGACATTCTTGAAAAAGATTAATGTATTTGTCGACAAAATCAACACGCTCGCGATTATCGTTTGGCAATTGTTCCATTAGATCTTTTCTATCTTCTGGTCTTAGTGCATAATGTAAGATTTGATACTCTAGCGTGGAAGTCTGATAGTCTAGTTCCCCCTCTTGATGACCTTCGTCGAAACCGTAGTTTTCTTTATTTAAAATAACCTCTGATTCAAAATCTTCATCTTCAGTAACGTCGGGATTATCGACGGTAGCTTCTGGGGCTGATTCTTTTTTAGGAGTCAAATCACCCTGTTCGGCGGTACCTTTAGTCTTTTTTTCTCCTCTGTGACCAAAAGGCCACTTAAAAGGACTGCGCTTTCGAGGTATTTTTTTGTCCGTATCAGAGTTAAACGTCTTGAGTTTAGCAACTTCTTGGACTGAGTTCCAGTGACTATCGGTTCCATCGATTTTACGTAACGTATTCTCAATTCCCATTCAAATATTACTCCCAGCTAGTTCTTGAGTAATATTATACACTATTACGCTTATTCTTTAGCAATAGAAAGGGTAAATTTTGATTTTTTGTAGTCAATTTTAGCAATGTCGCCTTTATTTAGCTTTTCCGCAAGGAGGTTATCTGCCAAAAGGCTCTCGATTTCATCTTCAATTACGCGGCGAAGCGGACGGGCACCGTTCTTAGCGTCGTAACCTCGATTAATTAATTCCTTTTTAGCGGC
Source organism: uncultured Candidatus Saccharibacteria bacterium (assembly GCA_946406315.1). Lineage (GTDB taxonomy): Bacteria > Patescibacteriota > Saccharimonadia > Saccharimonadales > Saccharimonadaceae > UBA2834. The sequence goes on along the minus strand of CAMJKD010000007.1, from coordinate 21,572 downwards.
AGACGTTAATTGTAGACCAACGGATTTAGCTGCGAGGCGTTTTTTGAGATCTTCGATCATATTGTCAAAGATTTTTTCGACATTTTTCTCGCTCAAGGCATTAAAAGTCACGATGGAGTCGAAGCGGTTAACTAGCTCTGGGCGCATTAATTTACGTAGAGCCTTCATGGCGGCAGCCTCATTGGCGGTATGTTCAGCCTCGAGAGCCTTTTCGTCTTTCTTGGTTTTAGCCGCAAATCCCATTTCACTCTCGCGATACATTTCTTCGGCACCAAGGTTGCTGGTTAAAATCACAATAGAGTTATTGAATTTAACTTTTGTGCCATGACCGTCCGTTAAGGTACTGTCTTCGAGAATTTGGAGCAGAATATTGAAAACGTCTGGGTGAGCCTTTTCGATTTCGTCAAATAAAACGACAGAATACGGATGGCGTCGAATTTGCTCAGTAAGTTTGCCGCCGTCGTCGTAGCCAATATACCCAGCAGGTGCGCCAACCAGACGGCTCACGTTGTGCTTTTCGCCAAATTCCGACATATCGATTTTAATTAGGGAGTCGTCACCGCCAAACACTTCGCGCGCAATTACTTTGGCAAGTTCAGTTTTGCCAACGCCAGTTGGTCCCATAAAGATGAATGAACCAATTGGGCGGTGAAGATCCGCGATACCAGAGCGACCGCGGCGAATTGCTTTACTAACTGCCTTGACGGCATCGTCTTGCCCAATGATTTCTTTATTAAGGTGTTTTTCGAGGTTAACTAAAATTTCCTGTTCAGAACCATGTACGCGACTAACAGGAATACCAGTCTTGAGACTAATTGCTGTAGCTAAATCATCCGAGCTAACAGCTGGAATATCATCGAGTTTCTTATTAGCTTTTTCAAGTTTCTTAATTTCTTCTTCGAGTTGAGCTGCGCGGGTTTTATACATGGCGGCCTTTTCGTAGTCTTCTTTTTCAGCTGCGGCCTCAATTTTCGCCTCTAAATCCGATAACTCGATCTTATTTTTCTTGTAGGCGCTGCCGCCTTTTTTATCGAGCGAAACACGCGCAATAGCACTAGCCTCATCGATTACGTCTATAACTTTGTCCGGCATAAAACGGTCAGAAATGTAGCGTTCGGAAAGCGTGATGGCTTCTTCGAGAATTTCATCTGAAATAGAAACCTGATGATATTTTTCATAGTGTGCCTTGATACCCTTGAGAATGCGGAGAGTAATCGTTGACGACGGTTCATTTACTATGACGGTCTGAAAACGACGCGCAAGTGCCTTATCTTTCTCGATATTTTTGCGATATTCATCTAGAGTCGTAGCACCAATTAGTTTTAGCTGATTGCGCGCAAGAGCTGGTTTTAAGATATTTGCTGCATCCATGCTCCCTTCGGCCGAACCAGCACCGGAAAGTAAATGTAATTCGTCGATAAACAGAATTACAGCCTCATCACCGACGGCTTCATCAATAATACCTTTAATACGTTCTTCAAATTCGCCGCGGAATTTAGTACCAGCCACAACGGAGCTGAGGTCGACTTGAAAAATACGTTTGCCAATCAATTTGTCTGGCACATCATTCTTCGCAATGCGCATCGCGAGCCCTTCGACAATAGCAGTCTTGCCGACACCGGCCTCACCGATGAGAACTGGGTTTGATTTAGTACGACGACAAAGTACCGTAACGACGCGCTCAATTTCTTGTTCGCGACCAATAACCGTATCAAGCTTACCTTCTTTAGCCTCGGTAGTTAAATCGATACCATATTTACTTAAGAAACGATAATTTGTGCGCTTGCCAGCTTTACGTTTCTGCTCCTCAATTTTTGCTTCACTCGCCTGTTGTTCAACTAATTCTTCAATATTCTCAGCCAAAGCTTGCAAATCAACATTTAATTGATCAAGCAATACGGAAGCGCGCGAGTTTGGCTGGCGCACTAAGGCATAAATGATATGCTCGGTGCCAACAATATCGAGGCCATTTTCTTTCGCGAAGTTCAAAGACATCCTTAAGGTTAAGACGGTCGCTTCCGAAAGAGACATCATTGCCATTGGCGCAGCTGGCACATCAACGGCAACTTTACCCTGCGCGCGTTCGACTTGGTCAATATCGACACCGTTTTCACGGAGAAGTTTCGCGCCAGTGCTAGTATCTTGAGCAAGAATTCCCATCAAGAGATGCTCAGTGCCCATATAGCCCTGATTATATCTTTTACTATAGTAATCCGCCTTTTGGAGCGCAAAACGAGCGTTTTCGCTAAGGTGGTTCATAATCTCACTGAATTCATCTACCATATGTGCTATCTATTGTAACGGCTTAGCACTCGCAAGTCAAGAGTGCTAATATAACTTTTTTGTGGCTTTTTTACGAAAGATAATGATGTGACTGGAGCTTTTTATTTTTTACAACATTTTTTATTCATTAATCTTCACCGAGCAACTCAAGAAAACGTTGCTCGTCGATTATCTCTGTGCCGTACTTGGTGGCTTTTTCGAGTTTTGATTTTCCAGTATTATGTCCTGCAACTAGGTACTTAGTATTTTTCACAACACTGCTGTGGAATTCTCCGCCCAGTGCGCGAATCTTCTCCGCTGCCGCATCGCGCCCCATCGAATCAAGCGTGCCAGTCACGACAAATGAGAGACCATTTAACTTCCCGCCAGAAGTATCTTGATAGATTGGTTCAACGCCGAGCTCTTTCAGGCGGTCGAGTAGGGCGAGATTATCTTCATCGGCAAAGAATGCGAGAATTGATTCGGCCACAATTTTACCAATACCTGGAAGTTCTAGGAGTTCAGTTTCAGTTGTTTCACGTAGCGCATCGAGGCTCTTATAGTGGGCGGCTAAATCAATGGCGGTTTGGCTGCCGATATGACGAATGCCGATAGCAGTAATGAAACGTGCGAGCGGTGGATTTTTGCTAGCTTGAATATTGTCAATCAATTTATGCGCAGAGATTTCCGCAAAGCGATCCAAATCTTGCACTTGCCCAGCCGTAAGCGTATATAGATCCGCAATTGAACCGACTAGACCAGCGTCAACCAATGCCTCAACGTTTTTCGCGCCGAGACCTTCAATGTTTAAAGCTGATTTACTAGCATAATATTCAATTGCACGTTTAAGCATTTCATCCGCATTAGAGCCTTTGACGCGATAGACCACTTCCCCAGCTGGGCGTTCGAACTCGAGCTCCGGATATTGTTCATGGAGGGCTTTTTCATAATCGTATGACTCAGCATTATCTGGACGTAGCTCGGTTAAAACACGATTGACCTGCGGGATAATATCGCCAGCTTTATAGATAACTACCGTATCGCCGATACGCACGTCTAGGCGAGCGATCTCATCGGCATTGTGCAACGATGCGTGACGAACAGTCGTGCCAGCAACTTGGACGGGGTCAAAAACCGCAACTGGCGTCGCGGCGCCGGTACGTCCAATTGAAATAACAATATCTTTCACGACAGTCGTAGCTTCTTCGGCTGGATATTTAAAAGCTATTGCGGCGCGTGGTGTTTTACCTACAATGCCGAGTGCTTGATAAACTTTGCGGTCATTGACTTTAATAACAGCACCATCAGTATTAAATGGCAGATTTTGACGAGTTTCATTAAGTTCATTAATAAACTGCATGGCGCCGCGCAAATCATGATAGATTTTTTGCTGACCAGAAATGCGAAAACCCAATTCGTGTAGTTTTTCATAAACGTGCGCGTTAGTATCGAGATTTGGCGAAACCATGTCGTAGCCCATAAATTTGAGCGGGCGACTAGCGGCAATTTTTGGATCGAGCTGACGAATTGAACCGGCCGCTAAGTTGCGCGGATTGGCGAATTCGGGTTTGCCTTTGGCGCGTTGTTTGGCGTTTAGCTCATCAAAATCTTTCTTAAAAATAACAATCTCGCCTCGCACTTCGGTATGCTCTTTTTGCGGAATCGAAAGTGGCACATTTTCAATCGTGCGCACATTCATAGTGACATCTTCGCCAACGCGACCATCACCGCGCGTGACGGCTTGTTTCAATAAGCCATCTTCATAGATTAAGGCACAGGCGAGACCGTCCATTTTGATATCGACAAATAATTCTGGGTTAACGGCGCCAAGTTTCGCGATACGATCCAACCATTCACGCACCTCGTCCTCTGAAAATACGTCGGCAAGAGAAATCATACGTTCGGCATGGGTAACTTTTTGAAATTTATCCAAGGCCTGTCCCGCAACGCGTTGGGTTGGCGAATCAGGTGTAATCAATTCAGGATATTGCTCTTCTAATTGACTCAGCTCGTGTTTAAGACTATCAGCGGCCGCTTCGGACATAATTGACTCATCCAAAACATGATAATGATAGCGATAATCGTTAATTAAATCGCGCAGTTTCGCTACCCGCTCAACTACATCCGTCGGAATATTAGTTTGGGTCATCAAGCATCCTTCGATAGAATAGATAAATATAAGCCGTGAAGTAAATAATTGAGAACGTCGTCATGATTTGAAGGAAGAAGGAGGCAACTGGCGCCTGTATATTAGCCCACCATTCTATATTGTCCTTTAAGAACAAGTCGAGCCACATAATCGGTAACATAACAATCACCCACATGACGCCAATAAATACAGCTGCGAACAAAAGACGAATGATGAATTTTGTGCGGCGCCCCTGCATTAAGTCGGTTGTGGCATTAATGGCTGTCATTGGATAAATACCTGGTACCGTTACTGCAACGAGCGAAGTAATGGAAACTGGCAATAAGTAACATGACAATAAAAGTAACAATACGCTGAATAGCCAGAAGACGAAGGCATAAAGTGGTGTTTCGAGAAAGCCGGTCTGCATGGCTGCCGAATAAATGATTATGAAAACAAAAATCGGAATTAAGTGGATAAATATTAAGGCAATAATTAAGAGCGACGACAGTAATGGGGCTAGAGCATTATAGACGCCATCACGGAATTTCGGCCTATTCCCCGCTAAAAGATGCCGTAGGAAGTAAATTGTAATCAACCAAGTAATAGCAATAAAGATAATAAAGAAAACTTGCTGTACCTCATTCATGCCACGCGTTAAGCCGCCGGTCGTAACCGTAGAAACTAGTAGGAGACCTGCTTCTGCGACGCGCCCGATTTCTCCTTGCTCGAGAGAACTATAACTCTGTTTCAATGAGTCTTGAAAAGTCTTATATGTCTCTTCGCTCATTAGGCCGACGAAAGCAATATTTAATAGCACAATCATCATTAATAGTGGCAAAAAGAGCTTCCAGTTTTTAAAGACAATTTTCAAAGTTGTCATTGAATGCTGAACTAGGCCAGGCGCCTTGAGCTCACGTTGATAATCTTCACGATAAGAGCGCCTGAACGAATGATGCAATTTTAAACGTGCTCGTTTTTTATTCCAAATCTTTTCACGCTTTTCATAAAAAGCCTGCTTGAATGTTTTGCGAGTCTTTTTAACTGGCTGTTTAGGCGCTTTGGTTTTCTTTGGACTTTTAGTAGATTTGGTAGTTTTAGTAGGTTTTTTTGTCTTACTTTTTGACACTTTCAAGCCTTTCTACGCGTGCTTCAATTGGCGGATGAGTCGAGAAAAATCGGCTCAAAACAGATTTTTTTAGCGGGTTAGATATATACATCGCCTCTGTTGCGACATTCTGCTGATGCATCGGACGATTATGAACATCGAGCTTACGCAAGGCGCTAATCATACTATCGGCATCGCCGGTCAATGAAACCGATGACGCGTCGGCGAGATATTCGCGTTGACGCGAAATGGCTAACTGCACGATAAGTGAAACAATTGGTGAAAGTACTAGCACAAATAAGACAAAAAGCATTCCGACCGGAGAATTATCTTCCGTATCGCGATCACTATACCATAAAACGCGCAAGCCAAAGTCTGACAAGAGCCCTACTACGGAGATGAGACCAAAAGTAATCATGCTAACACGAATATCAAAATTACGAATATGTGATAGCTCGTGTGCAAGTACGGCGCGTAGTTCTTTATCGTCCATAATGTCTAGCAACCCAGTAGTAACCGCAACAGCAGAATGATTGGGGTCGCGACCGGTCGCAAAGGCATTCGGAGCAGAATCATTGATAATATAAAGTCGCGGCATTGGTATTTTGGCGTCTTCGGCAAGTTTTTTTACTATGCGAAAATAGCGTGAATGCTCATCTGGATCCGCATCCTTAGCTCCCGCACTGGCTATGGCAATTTTATCAGAAAAGAAATACTGAAATAGTGCATATGCGGTAGAGATGACCATACAGATAATTAGGAGTTTGGGATTGTTAAATAGCCACGCGAATAACCAGCCAACCAGGCTAATAATTGCTATAAATACTACCATTGCGAGGATAGTGTTCATTTTGTTGCGTGTGATTTGCTTGCGCAATGCCGTTGTCATGTAATGATTATAACACCTTAGGCTTTTTTAAGATAGTTACAGCCGTAGGCGTAATTAGAACAGTAATAAAAATCGCCATGTTTGCCATGTTTTCGGATTAGTTCGCCGGTTTGACATCTTGGACAAAGTTTACCGTAAGCGGTCTTGATTTCGTTGGAGATTTCAAATAAAAACGGTGATGGGTTTTTGCGATTTGCAATTAAATATGTGGCTTCACGCGCCCTAGTAATAGCTACATAAAATAGACGGCGTTCTTCCGCAAACGGAAACGACTCGCCTTGCGCTAGCATTGCATCGAGAATCGGGTCCGATTCGCGCGTAGCTGGCATGCCCATTAAATCCGAATTCATATTGAGGACGATAACAATATCGCGCGTAATGCCTTTCGATTTATGCATAGAGCAGAATTCTAAATGAAGTTTCTGTTTAATGTCATTTGGATTCTGCCATGAAATATCGTAAATTTGCCCATCGCCCCGAGCTTCAACACTAAAACGCTCGGACTCGATGCGTCCGATATCGTGATTATAGCGTGCAATAACTTGGAGAGTCTTACGACGGAGAGCGTCGTACCCATGCTCAGCAATGAGTGACTGCAGTATGATTTCCAACGATTCTGCATCTTGCCCCTTTTTCATGTTTCGATCTCGATTCAAAATGATATAAATTGGCGTTTTTGCATCTTGAATGTTATGGACTTTTTTGTGAGATTGTTTTGGATTTTGCTGAATGAAATTGCAACTAATCTTGATAGTCGGCTGACCGAAACGGTGCGTCGACTCAATAAAGCTGCGGCGCGTTTTTAGCTTGAAAAACTGTTCGAACTTTTGAATTAAAGATAAATCACTTCCAGCAAAACGATAAATTGACTGCCAATCATCGCCAACGGCAAATAATTTACAGCCTGGATTTTTCCGCAAAATAGCCTGCACTAACAAAAATCGATTACGTGATAAATCTTGAACTTCGTCGAGCAAAATATATTTGTAACCACGCGCACATTCAGTAATTTCTTTGACGCATTGCGTTGCATGATTAATCATGTCGGCAAAATCAAACTGGCGCGTCTGCTGCAAATAACGCTCATAACCGTATTGGAGACGTTGATAAATATTTAAAAATAATTGATTACGGCGTGCGGAATATTTATCTTCTGTTTTTAAACGCTCTTTCACCTCGGCAAAATTATAAAGATTGTTTTTATGCAGCAGTAGGAAGCTATGCAAGAGCTGATAAAAGCCATCTATTTCCCGACAATAATCTGAGTTATGCAATAGCCGATAATAGAATTCGCAATCGTCCTGACGTTGCGGTTTGATGTGATGTTTCGATAATTCTGCGGCTAAATATTCAAAAATCGAGCAATCGTTTCAGCGCCAGGATGGCAGACTAATAAGGGGTGTATTGTTTCGTCGATGGTAATTAATTCGCCATTTCATATCTCGCAAATACTGTGTTCCATACATACTATGCCCCTTTTGGTTAACGTAAAAATAATCGAGATAGATTTTTTGCGGCAACTCTAAAGTAAAACTCGGTTTATATCCAGTGTTCAATATTTCGCGTTGATAGCTATATGGAATATTATATAAAAATAACCAATTAGCGATCAATTGCTCATCTTTAGAGCGAATCGATTCGTCTGGAGATGAACATAGTGCTCGACGAAGATAGAGTCGATTATAACTAATTCTTGCCGAGTGGCTTGACGGTTGCGCAGGGCTAAGCGGCGCCGAATAAAAGAATAGAATAAAATCCACTACATCACGTGCAAAATCCGCATCATGCTTAACTAAGTATTCGCAAAAACGGCGCAAAAAACGTGAAGTATCATTCTTGCCGATTAGCTGTTTCGAATCAAGTGAATCGTCCGTCACGAATCGCAAAATATTATTTCCAAGACCATGAAAAGTACGAATTTCAACATTTTTTACACTACAACGTTCTTCCAGCTCGAGAACGGTTTTTTGGGTAAAAGATATCACTAAAATTTGCTCAGCTGGAATTTCGAGTTGCTGATTGAGATATTCAATTTTAGCGAGTAAGCTCATAGTTTTACCACTGCCAGCCGAAGCCAAGACTAGCTGCGCATCTTCACAAGCCGCCACCGCCTCGATTTGTTGCGCGTCCAATTCACAATCGCCGCAAGTCATTTTTTGGCGCGTTACACGTTTTAAATAACGGCGATTATATTTATCGCGATGACGCAGAATACATCTAATGCGCGCCCTCTGTAGCCAATTAAATTTACAACCCAGGAACGGCGCGCAAAGCATAGACATGTCTAAAAAAGAAACGAAACGATCGCCGCTGAATAAACGACGCAATAGTCCTATAAGCTGATAATACTTTGCACGCATAACCATAAAATATAAATATTTTTAATAATAAAAAAGCATCAGCATATTAAAAGTATTATAATGATAGTACTCAGGTGATTACGTGCCTAGATGGGAGGTGATGATATATGCTGGGAAGTACCTTAATTGATGCCGTGAATGCCGCAATGGAAGAAACGCGTTTCCACGTCGAGCAGGAAATGAACCTCTCACGTATGATAGCTTGCGCAGAAGTCCGCGGCATAAAACGAGACGACAATAATCGAATGAAGTGCGGTTTTTGTTATGCTACTACAATCGCAACCGGCGAAGCCGAATCGGATGAGGTCTATCGCAGATTCTTAGAAGACCATCTGCGCTCTGGCCACAGTAGCATGCTGTCGCAGGAATCGATTCCCGAAACTGGCTGGGAAGGTTCACCGATTGTCATGAAGCACATCGAGCGCAACTATGACCCGGACGAGCTGAAATATTCGATCGCTGTCGCCGCGTTGGGCGGAACAAGAGAAGAAAACACTACTATTGTAAACGCAATTCTGCACGACATCTCCGAAATCGGCTAAACGCCGACTCGCATGGCTGGTTCCCCGCGTAGGATCCAGCCATCTTTTTTAGCACAAAAAATCCCCGGCCGTTTCATACGGCCGGGTTGCTGTGATTAACACGTGACTCTTATTCTTCATCATTAATGTCTTCCACGAAATATGAATGGACCATTTCCGGATCGGTCAGAATACCGTATATCCTGCTGACGGAGGGATCCGACTCGTTTTCCGCCTGAATGTCATATAAGAGCGGATCTTCATCAAGATCCTCATCCGTAAAAACCGGCATTTCCTGATTAATCATTTCGATTATCTCGGCAATTAACCCGACTTCGTCGACTTTCGCCTTTGCCTCCGGCGGGAGATCGATAACGATGATCATGTAGGCATAGTTACAATAGTCCGATTCAACCGTTAAGGCTAAACCTGGATGCTTCGTAACACAGAAGGGCTCGATATTTCCCCACTGAGTTATTTCTTCCATGATGCCGCCGATGCGCTTGAACATCTGCTCTTCTCGCTCTTTGCTGAGTTCACAGTCGTTACCGTAAATGGTCGTCGCGATATACGGTGCGGGATTGTCATCTTCATCTTCCGGAAAAGCATTGACCGCCACTGCTATCGCAGTGTCATCGATGCCAATACGGTCGGCAACCTTCTTTGCGACGTCCAGAAACACGCTTCCAGCTAAACCATTGAATACTTTGTCCGTTCTAGTCATTAATTACACCTCCTAGAATATGTAGCCAAAAAGTACGCGAAAAATCGCTTTTTCGCATTTATAAATATAACATACTTTGCAGTAATTTCAAGTAGTTCGGATAAGCATTGACTTTTTGAATTTTCTGTGCTATAATTAGCTTATGCACAGTAATAATTTCGCATACTGGTTTATGGTCGCAATGGTCACACATCTAGGTGGCCTAGTCGTTATGCCAAAAGCCATTATCGCGGAAACTGTCTAATTCTTGTAAATCTAGATAAGTTTCAAAAGCGACTTATCTAGCTAAATAATCACAAAAACTCGCCTTTTGAAATTTGTCTAGCCGTATAAAAAAAGACGGCTGGCACTTTTACACTTTACGCAACTTATCGAAGGGAGGGATGTTCGATGCGTAATAATAGTCCTCTGCGTAATTTACGCTTGGTGATTCTGGAGTCGGCAGTTACGGCAGGCATCCTCGCCGTACCGATCATGACTCCGTTTTACCTGAGTATCGGCCTGAATCAAGAACAAATTGCAATGTCACAGATGGCCTTTACAGTTGTCGCAATGTTGCTCAACTTGCCCCTGGGCTGGTTGGCAGATCGTTTCAGTCGTAAATGGGCAAACGTCATAGGAGATTCGTTAGTGGCAATTTCGTTACTGCTCTACTCTACTGCCCAAAGCTTCTGGTTTGTTGTACTCTGTGAAACCCTTTGCGGAATAGGCTGCGCCTTATCGCAAGGCGTAGATTCTACATTATTAAAGCATTTCGCAGAAAAGATCGACGATTCTGGCAAGTTGTTTAGAGATAAGTACGCCAAAATGGCATCTTATCGACAAATCGCTACGCTCATCGTCATGTTACTCGGTGGACCAATTGGCGCCATAAGCTTCCGTTTAGCGATAGCCGTATCGTGCCTTACGCATTTTACTGGCGCATTTATCAGCTTATTGATTAATGACGACAGCGAAAGACTGGAAGCTGCAGGCAATCCGTTGTCGGAAATGGTGGCCTTAGTGGCGCGCAATCTGAGCAACCGCAAATTACGTATTCGCATCATCGCTTATGCGGTAGCACGCGAAATAACACATGGTATCATTTGGGTTTTCACGCCTTTGATGCTCTACGTAGGTATACCACTGGCAGTTGTATCGATGGGGTGGGTAGTAAATTACATTGCCGCCTACTTTGGTACAAAATTAGCACGTCGTTTTGCGCCAAAAATGAAAGATTGGCAGCTATTTATAGTGCCGATCGTTCTAGTTAGCCTAGCCAGCACGGTTATGTTCTTCGAATTAAATATCGTGACAGTCTGCCTGTATGCGCTATTCGGAATGGCACAAGGCTGGAGCGCAGCCACAATGATGCCACTCGTAAAAGAACAGGTACGCGCCTCCGAACAAAGCTCGGTTGAATCTTTCGCACGCGTAGTTGCGCAGCTGCTTTATATTGGCGCAGTCTGGGTAATCAACCGTGCAGCCGATATAGAACTGCAGTATGCCCTGCTAACGACGATAGCTATTTTTGTACCGCTTGCCATACCGATTGCCTTGAAGTTGCGCAAAGATTAAAAAAGGACCTCGACCAGTGCGGTCGGGGCCTTTTCTGTGATATAATAAACGTATGGTGCGTTGGCGGAGCAGTTACGCAGCGGTCTGCAAAACCGCGTAGACCAGTGCAACTCTGGTACGCACCTCCATTAACAAGTGCCTTGCCCGAGTGGCGGAATTGGTATACGCGGCGGACTTAAAATCCGCTTCCTTTACCGGATTATGAGTTCGAGTCTCATCTCGGGCACCAAGTTTGTAGCGATCCTATCAATAGTACATGACAAAAAGAACAGAAAAATAGATAAGATTATTGACGGTATTATTTTAGTCCTGAAAGTCGTCGGCAAAAACGACTTATTTTTTGGCATTTTCCTCATCCTGGAGAGGATCTGTACTATGTTCGCCTAGGGGCTTTTTCAATCTTTGTAATACTGAGCGTTGTGATTATTTTTCTCTTTCGCAATCGAATGGTTTTTGACACCATTAGACATCGACGCACGGTCTGGAGTATATTACGGCAGATTTGCATTACTCTTATTGTAGCCGCGTTATTATTTGTGGCGTGATAGATATTTGGCTCTACATGCGCGCCCAGAACGACGAAAAACTTAAGCATAATAATGCTAAGCTAGTTGAATCTTAAAACGTATCGTTGATGATTATCCCAATAGCAAGTAAATAGTGTAATGCCATATTCATTAGTGGTGAATTTTTCGACATCCTCTGGCAATAATATCTCGGTTTTCGCGAGCGTATATTCTTTTTTGTTTGAATGAATATCGTAGAAAATAAGTTTATCGTTGATTTTAAGGTCATAAATTGGTCCAAATTGACTATCTCGATTATGTCCGCCAATCACATAGTTGCCATTACTAGAATAAAGGCAAATTCCCTTTTCTAAGTTATCGCCCTCGCAAGATGCGAGTACTGGGAGAGTTAGATTTAGACTCGGCAATTCAATAATTCCTATATATTCTTTATTATCGATCGTTAGACTACCGTCCGCGTCCGGTGTGCTCGATATAGCTTCCGTTAGAAGACCAACGACACGACTACTTGCTTGTAGTTCGAAAAAATTTTCGAGGCGCCTGCATATATACACTCCTAACCCTATTAACGCTATGGCAATGCCTATAGCTGTCAGAGCCGTGCTGACGAAGTGGCGTTTTCTTAATTTATTATGCGCGACGGTGCTCATGCTTTCTGATTCCAACCCCCACAACAATCATGATAAAACCAATAGTTAGGAGAACCCAGGCATCAAGATAACTTTGAGATGAAGTATATGGTACGGGCTTAACGTTAGGATCCTTTTGGATACTAATTTTTGGCGTAGCCTCAACCAAATAACTATAGTTGTCGGCATAACTTACGGGCATATTAACAATAAAAGGCTCAGCGCCGTATGTCTTTTTATCAATTTCTTGATTAGGGATCTCTACCAAATAGATACCCAGATTGAGGTTGCCAAAGGTAGCGATCCCATTTTTGCTAACAAGTTTTTGAGGAGAAATATTTAATGTTTTAATTTTTTCTAGTATTTGTTTACTCGTCGCAGAAAGGTCAATTTCTGAACTCACTGGAACAAAATTAAGCGATCTATCCAGCATGGCGATTTGATAGAAGTTAACAACAACATCATTAAGCGGCTCACTAGTATCCACGCTTTCCGTATAGATAATAGCCTTACCCTTATGATTCGGGTCAATTTCTTTCGCGAAAGCGGAAGTATCAAAAAGGCAAATCACGAAAAATGACGCGATAATATAAATCATTTTTTTGAGATTTATTTTAGGCATGCTTCTTTTGCTTCTTTCTTCGAATCATTATCATAATTACTGCAATTACACCCACAAAGAAAATTGAAGTTATAATACAAGTGACTAGAACTTGGGCTTTTTTCTTCTCCGTCGCCCGATCGCCTTCGACATCATCAACGATACCGATGCGTTCTCCGGTAATAATAAGACGATGAGAATTAACCCCATACGGCGTACAGGTGACAAGAGTTACTAAATCCTTGTCTTTTATGACTGGGATTTGGCTGGTTAATGCGTCTGGCTCGACAACTTCGATATTAGATATGCGGTAATATAGCTTCTGATTCAAGACGCCAATGTCGAAAAGATCACCCAAATTAAGCTTCTCGAGGTCTGTAAATAGCTTGGCGTGAGGTAGCGCACTGTGTCCGAAGAGCACCGCGTGCGTATTGTTTCCACCAATCGGTAACGACGTATAGCTATAATGACCAATGCCAACTTGAAGAACGTTTTCATCGGTGCCATGATAAATCGGAATTCGAATGTCTACGCTTGGAATTTCAATAAAACCCATTATGTCCGTACCGTCAATTTTTAAGGTGTCTGCGTAATTGTCGAGACCTTTCTCATTGAGGACGTTTTCTTGCTGTAGCTTATATAATTCTTCATTATAAGCTAAAGCTTTTTGGTACAAATCCGTATAACGTTCTTCATTGAGATTCTCTAATGTCTCAAGGTAGTTATTTATTAAATTACACTGCTGATATTCTGCTATAAAATTGCTTACATGTGGATATAGTAGGAGTAAGACGCCTATCGTAATCATTAATATGATGAGGATTTTCGTCCTTTTTTCCATAGGCATCTCAACTACTAATTATTTGCTTTCTTTTTTGCTAGTCCTACGTACTGCAATTGTTACACCTACCGCAATAAAGGCGATACCGAGAACGGTAAAGATTGTAGCACCAATGCCGCCCGTAAATGGCAGAGCGGAGCCGGGGATATTTTGAATATTGGCAGTCAAAGTACCATTGGTTAGATTAGCGGTAAACGAGAGACCTGTCGCACTTAAGGCCGTGAAGCCAGTGTTATCCACCGTACCAGTTACGACGATTGTAACGGGGTCGATTGTATTGTAGCCATCAGGCGTTGTAGTCTCCGTTAACTTATAAGTACCAAGTCCGAGACCGGTAAATGCGAATGTATTGCTACTTGTGCCGTTGATTTCATCAACAGTTTCCCAAGTATCATTTGTTGCATCGATCAATCGTTCGAGTTTGAACTTTGCGCCGTTGAGAGCCGCATCGTTTTCGTCTAGCTTATTGATAATAATATTGTAGAGATAAACTTTCACAGAGGAGGTAGTTGTAGTGCCAGTCTCGGTAGGGTCGTTCGGATTGTTTGAGAAATCAATTTTTAATTCGTTACTGTTGCCCGCGCTACCAATTACGGCATTGCTATTAACAGTGGCTGCATATTTAACAATAATCTCACTGTTTGAATTAATAGACTGAATAGCTTTCGTGTCAGTAAAGACTATGTCGAAAGTATCATTATCTGATGGGCTAGTATTAATAGTAAAGCCAGTCGTAATTTGCGTACTACCAACATAAACCTTGATTGAGCTTGTATCAACAGTGAAGCCAGCGGCCGATTTATCGTGCAAAGTATATTTGTAAGAAGCGTAACTATTATAGTTTGACGGCATAGTACCTGTAAGAATGAAGTTGACCGTATCGCCGACACGATATTGAGCGGAATATGCCGTATCGGTTGATTCGTCAATCATCTTCGTAGCGGTGGGGATGCCGGATTTTGGATTTACCTGAGCATCACCGACGAGCATAAGGATGAATTCGGTATAGGCATCGTTCTCGCCGCCAAGCGTATTGTCCCTATCCTTAATGAGGTAATAACCTTCAGCTAGACCAGTAATCGTGTAGGCATTATTAACCACTGAATTAGCCGTCCCGGCTGGGCTATTATTATTCAATGCGCCCTCAATAACCGTCGCCCACTCGGCAGCAGTTCTAGCCGTGGTGCCATCCTCGGCCTTTCCTTTTTCCATATAATCAGCAATCGTCTTAGCGGTTTTGCCGGAAGTGTAGGATGAGGACATATTAGAGCCCCATTGAATATTCGATAGGGTTGTTTTGTCTTGCGAGAGGTCGCCAGTAAAAATCTGATATGCCTCGTAAGTGTGACCAGGGGTACTATTGTTGATAGTAATACTATGAGTGCCCGCGGCGAATACGTCTATGTTGCCGACCGTCAGCATAGACGTCAACGCAAGCGCTAACATTAGTTTTAATATTTTTTTCATATTTCTCCTATTTACTTGTTATTTTTTAAAACTAGATTAATTATTACGATTACTTGTACGTCATTAGTCTTCTCCTCTTTCTCTCATGCATATAGTAACGACCGAGATACATCAAAGGTAGGACAATAAACAAGGTGGCAAGAAGATTAATCTTAGTCACTCCACTACCGCCGGTTTCTGGTAGATGGAACTCTGTATTAATAATAGTGAGAGTGTCGTCTGTATTAGTCGTAGTACTTACGGACGCAATTTCCATTGCGGCGCTACCGCCGCTTAGCGCAATTCCACTACCCGTTGCGTTTGTAACGATATCAATATTAGACGGTAAGATTACATATCCCGCAGGAGGCGTCAATTCTTGAATATGATAAGTGGTATTCTCTTTCAGGTATAACTTACCAATAAAACCATTGGCATCCGAGGTATATGATTCTTCGCCAACTGTATTGCCAGAGTTGTCAGTAACCTTGAAAACCGCATTTTCAAGAGGAGTTCCGCCTTTGTCTGTTTTGTAGAGATTAATACCGTCAATCCGATCATTAGTCACAGTGCTCGTCTTGCTATTCTGCCAGCGCCCCTCGACTCCACCTTCATTGTACGAAACGCTATAATCATATGCTCTGGATGCTGTTTCGCCCTTATAGACACCGCTAACAGCCAGGGTATTATTGCTACCAAGAATAGTAATAGTATCATATGATGTAACAATTCCATCATTATCAACGACGGGATTCGTCAACGCAACTTCTTTAATGTGATAGTTCGAGAAATCTCCACTGATAGTATCAAGCTCAAACCGGATTGAGCGTTCAGAAGTTGCTATTCGTCTTACGGCGATTGGCGTAACATTTGAACCATTGAAAACTGCAAAATAAATATCACCGTGAGATTTCATAAAAGCATCGTCCGTCCAGATTTTTTGAACTTTTAAGGTGTGACTAACTTTGTTTTTGACGTTCATTACTGCGCTTTGCTCATATTTAATAACTCCAGCATTTGGATTGTTTGGATCGTTGATAACATACGAACCGTTCACTCTTTCATAGTTCATACGAACGTAGCCTTCGGGTATTTCATAATCCCTTTCGATGACTTTAAATTCGGTTTCTGGTAAAAGGTCACGAATTTCAATGCTATATTGAGCTGGAATATTCGATACTGCACCTGACGGAGATGTTGTAAATGTGACGAGTATCTTTTGTTCATCCGTGAAAGTGTCGAAATCACTTATGCCAGTACTGACAAAACGATGTGTCGTACTGTCATATACACAATAGTTACCATTCGGATCTTTGACGTGATATTGCCCAAGTCGATAGTAGTCCAGCCCCTCGCCTAAATAGAGACGGAAATTAAAAAGCGAATCATCGTACGTACTAACATTTGTTGCATCTTCGCTTTGAAGTTCGGTCGTACCATCACTAGCATATAGGCGCTTTGTAAACGTCAACGTTCGTAGCGCATTAGAGTCAACGTGATTAACGAAAGATACTAATCTACGGTCAAAAACAGTCGCCTGACTGCTTTGGTAATCAGCTAAATGATTGCCAACGCTAATTCCAGAGAGGCTTGTGCCGTTTACAATTGCTTGATCGTAGAGCTGAGTGTTCACGCCACATTCGCGAACATAGTATTCAGTGTCATCGCTATCGAAATTAATATATATATGCTGACCTGGCTTAAGCCAGAAGACGTCACCGTACCCCGACAAATTAGACGAAGTAACTTGCTGTCCACTCTCCTTGTAAAATACCATCAAATCCGAGGCTTGAACCTGGGAGAAGCCGCTATCGCCTGGGTTTTTATAGAAGATCTGGAATGGGAACGTACTACTAGCATAATCTTGCTTATCGGTACCGTCTAGTAATTTTTCCATCTCGATGCGCCCCTTTGCGACTGGCGCTAAATTAAAACGCATATGCAGGTTCGAGGCATTACCACCGCGCTCCATATAGAACATCTTCATTGTATGCGTAGTATAATCTTTAAAAATTGTACCACCATCTTTAAAGATATCGTCAAGCCATTCCGTAACCTCCGCATCAGATGCCGACGGATATCGCTCCAGGTAAGCAAGCCTATATAATTCTCTCAGGTTAGTCTGAGTATCAATATTCTTCACTTCGCCCGTTGCGAAGTTTACGCTAGCATCTTGTGCGCTATGAACACCGCCGAGATCTATCACGAGAATTCCATCAACGTACAACCACATATCATCGTCGCCAGAGAATTCAAAGGAAATATCATTCCCCCAAAGGTCCTTACCGCTCTCATTCTGCATGAAAGAGGCCTCGACCTCCATGCCAAAATGAAAGTCAATATCTTGCGCAGAAACAGCATACAGTTTTTCACCCTTGCGTGGATTGCGGTCACTAAGCGGGCTAGAATGGACATCATAAGTATTAGTGAAGGTCGCAAAAAAACCTTCTTGCAGATCGTTATACGGATAGAATTGTCCGTGCTTCAAAGAGTTACTTGGATTGCCGAGCGGTTGATAGGTGCCGATTTGATTGTAGACTTTAAAGTTTGTTCCGTCTTCCAGATATGCATAGCTTTGCGTACTATCGAATTCAAAATAACCGCTTTCTTCATAGGTATTTTTCGTCAATAAGTGATTAACTACCGTGGCGTTGCCAAAAAGCTCCGAAAGAGAGCGGTCGGTTAGAGTCGCGACTGGATAGCCATTTCCGGCAAGATTACGATATAGAAGGTTTTGTTTAGGTTGATTCGATTCAGCTCCGCCCATAACTGCCATTTGAAGCGAATCGCGATTATCGATCTTCGTATTATTGTAATCTATCATACGCATTGTGACGCCAAAGAGGCTATTATCGACCGTTTCCGCTACGGTTAGACCGCTCGCACTTTCTTCTTCGACAACCGCAAAATAGAAGTCGTCCGAAAGTGACATTCGGACTGGAGTTAAACCATCAGACCTATCTACCAAAAAACCAGCATAGTCATAATAGGCATAGTCCCAGGCAATAATCTGCGAATAATAATCGCCATAACGACGACCATTCATAATAACACCGATTGGACTATCGGCAAGTATTTGTCCGTTTTCGAGTTGAGGCGCAAGGTATTTACCGGAATAGTTATTTTGAAAGTCATAATAATAGTTTGGCGTTGAGTCGTCATAATAATACTCAGTAAACTTCCAGGTTGCTGTATTTTCATTTATGCTAACATAACTTATATCATCGCCATTATCATAGACACGCATAAGACCACCATTGTGGTCGATAGCATAGAAATCATATTTTTTATCCGTATTGTTCCATAGGCGCGTATATATTACGACGTTCTGACCGTTCCGAATTTCGGTTACTCCGACTTTTCTAGCCGAGAAGATATCAAACATATCATCATTCCCATCGATAGGATTAGCTAGATAAAACCAGGCGCTTTCCGAAGGTCCACCAGAAGAACACCTAAAACCATTCGAGTAGACGTCGTTTTGCAGGTTTACGTACAACGAAGTACCGATAAATTGCAGATTAAACATACCAGCATGATTGCCAGAACCGAGATTAACGCTAATTAAAGAGTTTACATTAGGTTCATCGACCAATACGAGACTATAAGAATTCGAGCCATTATTGATGTAACTTAGATATTTCTTCGTACCACCCACCATAGAGCTAACGTAGTAGCCTCCGGGTTGACCGTCGACATATTCAAACTTCCATAAATCCATATCTGAACCTTGAACTACAAAATAATCCTCGAAAAAGTTAAGATGCTCAACTTTACCTTCGACCTGTTTTGTGTCGAGATTGTTATTATTTGTTCCATGAGTAGCTGCCGTTAATGCGGCGCCGTAATAATTTGATGTTTTATTTTTGTCGTAGCGCACAATGCCAAAGCTTTTATCATTTATTTCGATAATCTCCTCGGTTTTATTGATATTATATTCGAATCTCAACATGGCGTTCTCGTCCGTTCGGTTCGGATATGCGGCAAAAGATGCACCATTTTCGCCGCGTTGCATATTCCAGCAATAGTCGCCAGAACCGACGACGATAAAGTTATTTTCGTGCGTAGTAGACGGAACTATTTCAAAGGCCGTGGCGTCCGATTGATTAGATACAATTAGTAGACTGTCGGCCGATTGCTTGACGTATCGTTTTGTTTGATTCGTGTCAAAGAAATAGGCTCGATAATGGCTACCGTCAACTTTTTCAAAGTAATATGGAACAGCTCCCCGAGTAATAGCGGTATCGACATATGATGTTTTCGGTTTAGTCTTTTTAATACCATAGCGAGTACCGTTATTATTAATGTCGACCGGTTCATCCATGAAGTAGTAACCTAAACGCTGAGCAATATAGAATCCTATGTTTTTTGACACGAGGGCGTCAAAGGTTTCGAGGTCGGAGACCGTATGCCACCCTTGAGCGTAGTCACTGTTTGCTGGCGGTAATTCAACGATGCCATAAACTGAAAAACTTTTTGCTTCAAAGGAAATGGTCGAGTTTTGCATTGAATCTTTTGTATTATTAAGCTTTGGCTCTACTGATTCAATTTTGTCACCAAAATGAACGGTCTTAACATCGCTAGTTAGCGCACCATTAAACTCGATACTAACATCTATGGCGGCTTGTGGCTGAATCTCGGTATTGTCTTTTAATAGTTTAATATCAAAAAAGTGCGCATTTGCGATTTCATCATCTTTAATTTCTAGATACTTTGCGGTCTGTTCTTTATAATCGAGGTATTCTTTGTCGTTTTGAGCGATTTCTCGCACCGACAACGAAGTGTCTTCTGGAAGTCGAGCGTCACTACTATAAGTTAGTGTAACGGTATATGTTTCTTGCTTGTCTATAAGCTGTTGCGGAGAAAGCGACTGGGCATTTTTAATAATAGCGGAGGATACAAGGAGTACTAAGAATGCAAAAAACACTCTTCGCCTGCAATTGATAATACGTCTCCTATTACGCTTTATTGTCATCAATTTCCTCTTTACGATAGGTATGCTACTCGATGTGGGCATTAAATGTAGCGAATACAAAAATATTTTTAGCCCGTACATTCTCATTTTTGAGCTACGCGCGCTTTCTAAGCTACAGCCTACCTACGCTTAAGCTTATTATATCAGAAAAACGCTTATAATATTACGGTTTTTCTGGAATAATATACTTAAAATTAAGCCTTCGTATTACCGCCAAAACGACGATCGCGAGAGGTGTATTCAATAATGGCCTGATCAAATTCTGCGGCGCCAAAATCGGGAAATTTTGTTTTTGGAAAATAAAATTCCGCATAAGAGTTTTGCCACAATAAGAAATTACTTAACCGTAATTCCCCGCTGGTACGAATCATGAGATCGATATCTGGTAAATCTTGGTAGAGATAGTGGCGAAAATCATCATCAGTTAATTTGTCAACATCTACGCTAGCATGGACAATTTTCTTTACGGCGTCCATAATTTCGGCGCGACCACCGTAATTCAGGCAAAAGTTGACGATACCGCCAGTATTATTTTTTGTTGCTTCGGCCATTTCATCGCGCGCTTTAATAACGGATTTCGGAAGAGGAGCATCGCGACCAGAAAAAACTACCTTTATATTATCTTCCATAAATATTTGTAAATCCCTTCGATACATTAGAACAAAGAGGTCCATCAAATGACCAACTTCTTCTTTAGCGCGTTTAAAGTTCTCGGTTGAAAATACATATAGACTAAGAACCTTGACGCCGCGCGACATAATATAGCGTACAAGGTTGCGTAGGTTGTCAAAACCTGCATCATGCCCCTTGAGACGTGATAGTCCGCGCTCGACTGCCCATCTCCCATTTCCGTCCACAATAATGGCTACATGGGTCGGAATCTTTAATTGTGAGTAATCTACTTCGCTATTCATATGCCGTTATTATATATCAGATTACGACTATAATCTGTCAATGTTTCGTAAAAATGTCACCCCTTTTGTTCCATGAAAATGTCACCCCTC
>CAMJKD010000006.1 GCA_946406315.1 uncultured Candidatus Saccharibacteria bacterium | reverse complement strand
TAGTTTCCCGCAAAGCAGTATAATCGCCGCTACCAGGCTTGACTTCTGTGTTCGGGATGAGAACAGGTATTTCCCTGGCGCTATGGACACCGAGAAAAGACACTAAGGGCGAACCGCAAATCCAATGGTTCTGTTTTAGTATCTTATCTCGATGTAAGATGCTTGAAATTTTAATTGACGTGTGGTGCTTGAACACCAGTTACTAGTTAAGTCTACTCTACTTATCGTCGTTATGCAAGCATAAAAACAATAAGTAGAACATAAAAAGGCAATGCCTCTGTTAGTACGCTTCGGCTCCACACGTTGCCATGCTTCCACCTTGCGCCTATCGACCAGATCATCTTTCTGGGAGGTCATAGGGAATTCTTATCTTGGAGTCAGTTTCGCGCTTAATATGCTTTCAGCGCTTATCTATACCGAACATAGCTACTCGGCGATGCAGCAGGTGGCCACAACCGATACACTAGAGGTTCGTTCACCTCGGTCCTCTCGTACTAGAGGCAAATCTCCTCAAAATTCCTAACGATCATGCCGGATATAAACCGAACTGTCTCACGACGTTCTGAACCCAGCTCGCGTACCACTTTAACCGGCGAACAGCCGGACCCTTGGAAGGTGCTCCCCCTCCAGGATGTGATGAGCCGACATCGAGGTGCCAAACCGCGCCGTCTATGTGAACTATTGGGCGCGATCAGCCTGTTATCCCCAGGGTAACTTTTATCCGTGTGCGCTGTCTTTCCCACGTAAATTGAACCGAAGTTCTATACAGCGGGTCATTTGCTCCCACTTTCGTGTCTGTTTGGGTTGTAGCCCTCACAGTCAAGCTGGCTTTTGCGCATACACTATCATCACGATTTCCATCCGTGATTAGCCAACCTTTGAACGCCTCCGCTACTCTTTAGGAGGCAACCGCCCCAGTTAAACTACCCGCCATGCACGGTCCGTTTGGCCGATCAGGTCAAACGTGAGACGCACAAAACACTCAGGGTGGTATTTCACATTTCGACTCCACAAATACTGGCGTATCTGCTTCAAAGTCTTCCACCTATGCTACACAAAATATCCCAACAATCAATGCAAAGTTGTAGTAAAGCTCCATGGGGTCTTCTCGTCCTGGCATGATCAGACGGCATCTTTACCGCCAATGCACGTTCACCGAGACCTTCGTCGAGACAGTGCCCACATGATTACTCCATTCGTGCGGGTCTGAACTTACCAGACAAGGAATTTCGCTACCTTAGGACGATCATAGTTATCGCCGCCGTTCATCGGGGCTTCAGTTCGAACCGTGAAGTTCTCCCCTTAACCTTCCGACACTGGGCAGGAGTCAGCCCCTATACATCCGCTTTCGCGTTAGCAGAGACCTGTGTTTTTGGTAAACAGTTCCGTGGGCTCTTTAGCTGCGGCCCGCTCGCGCTAAGCGCGATTGAGCTGCTAAAGAAGTGTTCTGTCTCAACAAAAGAAAACTTGTAAACAATTTAGGTACAAATTAACTCGTTGAGTCACTCCTTAAGCAAATCTCGCTTACTGCGAGCGGGCAGTCCTTATTCCGAAGTTACGGACGCTTTTTTGCCGAGTTCCTTAACGAAGGTTCCCTCGTAGGTCTGAGTCTACTCGACTCGAGCACCGGTGTTGGTTTGCGGTACGGTTGGCAGCAGCCTAAGTTAGTCAACTTTTCTAGCCAGAGCCTGCCCCAGAATCGTCATCCCGAAGGATAACTTTCACTCAACTCCTGTTCCCAAGAGTCTTGGACGGATATATACCATGAATCCGCTCTGAGATGTTCTCCGTGAATTGCTAACAACTACTACCAGTGCAGGAATATTAACCTGCTATCCATCGCCTACGCTAATGCGCCTCGGCTTAGGACCGACTAACCCAGGGGCAATTACTGTAGCCCTGGAAACCTTGCTCTTACGACCGACAGGATTCTCACCTGTCTTAAGGTTACTGATTCCAGCATTCTCACTTGATACCGCTCCACCAGACTTTACAATCTGACTTCGCTGCAATATCAACGCTCCTCTACCACTATGTATCGAAAACTAAATCTATAATCTTGAGGATGACCAGGCAGACAAAGCTGCCTGGTCGGAAGGTGCTACTACCCCTACAAAGAGGGAGGACTGCTCTTTGCAGAGAGAAGTAAACATCAGAGGTGCCTTTCCTGCTAGAGCGAAATCCTACTCAGAAGCCTATGGAACACTGCGCGTTCCTGCACTACTGAGTAGGATCACGCCTGTCGGAAAGGACTTGAGGTTTTTTGCGGCGATGGTTGCGGCATCGCCGCCAGGAGGAAAACAGGAGGTAAGCAGATATCTGAAGAATGCATTATGCAATCTTCATAGTCTATACGGCAGGGTTCGAACCTGCATTTTCTCGATTTCCAGCGAGCGCCTTACCATTTAGGCTACGTATAGTCAACCTCTTAAGCCTTATTATAGACTTAGTTTTCGATACATAATCCATGTCTTCGGTTTAATACTTGAGCCCCGTTACATTTTCCACGCAAAATCTCTTGACTAGTGAGCTGTTACGCACTCTTTAAATGAATGGCTGCTTCTAAGCCAACATCCTAGCTGTTTAAGAAATCTCACCTTGTTTCCCACTTAGTATTAATTAGGGACCTTAGACGATGGTCTGGGCTGTTTCCCTTTTGAGCGACGAGCTTAGCCCCGCCGTTCTGACTGCCATGATTACACATCTGGTATTCGTAGTTTGATAAGGATGGGTACCCTTGCGGGCCCCAGACCTTTTCAGAGCTCTACCCCCAAATGCTACTACATGACGCTAGCCCTAAAGCTATTTCGAGGAGAACCAGCTATCTCCGAGTTCGATTGGCATTTCACCGCTAACCACAAGTCATCCAAGCACTTTACTGCGTACCCTGGTTCGGTCCTCCACAGCGTGTTACCGCTGCTTCAACCTGCTCATGGTTAGGTCACCCGGTTTCGGGTCTAATCCTGCCGACTTGACGCCCTGTTCAGGCTCGCTTTCACTGTGGCTCCATCATCTGACTTAGCCTCGCCGACAAAATTAACTCGCTGGATCGTTCTACAAAAAGCACGCCGTCACCCAGCAAGCTGGGCTCCGACACGTTGTAGGCACTGAGTTTCAGGATCTATTTCACTCCCCTCCCGGGGTTCTTTTCACCTTTCCATCACTGTACTAGTTCGCTATCGATCATTTGCAATATTTAGTCTTGGCAGGTGGTCCTGCCGGATTCAAACAGGGTTTCTCGTGCCCCGTCCTACTTGTGAAAATACATATAAGTTCAAAGGTTGTTTTCGCATACTGGGCTTTCACCATCTTTGGCGCGCCATTCAAACGCTTCCGCTAACAACCACGAATCTTATCCACTCAGTTAACGCTGTTGGTTTTTATGCCGAACGGTCAAGCAAGCTTAACTGCTCAGCATAAAAATTGTATAAACACGCAACACCCCTAATAACTCTGGGCGTTAACCCGTAAGGTTATCTTGAGGTTTAGACTATTCCAATTTCGCTCGCCACTACTTTCGGAATCATTGGTTATTTTCTTTTCCTCAACCTACTAAGATGATTCAGTTCGGCTGGTTCCCGTCTCATTAGCCTATGTGTTCAGCTAACGGCAATATAGCATGACCTATATTAGGTTTCCCCATTCGGAAATCTCCGGATTAAAGCTTGTTCTCAGCTACCCGAAGCTTATCGCAGAGTTCTACGTCCTTCATCGGTTGCAAATGTCAAGGCATCCACTATCAGTGCCCTTATGTACCTTTTTATGCATTGACTTAACTAGTAATTGATCTTCAAATACTAGCCGTATACGAAAATTCGTAATACCGTCAATTAAATTTCTTTCGTTGTCATATTCAAATTGTTAAAAGATAAATTTGGCGCGAGGAAAACACTATCGTGTAATCAGTTTCGCAGTTTATCAGACTATTTTCAGAGGTTCAGAAATGAACTTGAACAAAAACTGTACTTATAGTAGCGCATATTTTTGCCTAATGCAAGTGTTTTTTTGAAGATTTTTTGACTTTTTTTGTTTTTTTGAGCGCCACCCTAAGCCGCCCCGGAAGAAAACGATGTGTTATTTGTTATTTGTTGTTTGCTAAATAATTGAAGATAGCCGGCTGATCGGATGCAATTAATGCAAGGCGAGCATCAATTTCAGAATAGGAAATCGCAATATCGCGAACGAGAATTTTCTCGTCTTTATGTTGATTAAAGAATTTTTTATACTTCTCCGCTTCTTTAGGCTTTCGGATATAACTAGCAGCGTAGCGTGGATATTCTGATATCGTCTTGTCGCCTTCTTCTTGATAAATCCAATCCCAGTTTTGGTAGAGCCAGTCAAAAGCTTCATCTTTAACGAGATAATTACGCAGTAGGCGCAGGAAGAATAAAAGACGATCCTGCGTGCGAACCGTACCATCCTTGAGATATTCAAAGAGGCCGAGGGCGGTTTTCTTATTTTTAGTCATCGTGACGGCATCAATAAGATCGCGTTTAAGAGCAGAATTTGGCGTAGTTTTATATATATCAAGGTATTTATCGCAAAGATCATCGTGGTCTCTAACTAAAGTTGCACCGACAATCCAGCGTAAATCGGCGTCAACTTTTTCAATATCTTTATCCATGTAAGCAGTTTCAACCGCTTTAATAAAGTCTTTGTCACCAGAGAATAGCATCATTCCCATAATAGTCGAACGAAGTTCAATGTCGTCATACTTATCCTCTGAGCGGCGTACAATACCGAGACGCCGGTAATTCGGTAAGGCTAAATTACGCACGAACTGTTTAAAGCTATCTTTTTCTTTCGTTTTCGGATCAAAGAATACTTTAAGATCTGCCACAATAGTAGCAATTAAATCCCAAGTACAGGAATCGGTTTCATCCGAAAAAGCACGGATGAGCGGCATAAGCGAGGCGCTTTCGGCGTAATTTGTTTTTGCAAGTAAACGACGATCGATGAGGAGACGTAATTTTTGCTCTAACGAGAGCGCGGACGTTCGACGTAATTTTGAATTCAGCTCCTCGTCTGTAAGTTTAATAATATAATGTCCGGACAAATCGTCAGTCAGATTCATGATAGGATATTGAGTCTCGTCTGTTTCGTTTGTAATCAGAAAGCGGCTTTGAATATCGCCAATTACTACCGGAAAACCAGGCTGCGTAAGCCAAGGCGTCATAAATTCGCGAACATCAAAATCACAATGCGGCGTGAGAGCATCCCAAAGGTCGTCAGCCGTCGTGTTACTATACTGATGAATTGCAAAATAATCTTTGAGACCAGCAAAGAAATTCGCTTCACCCATCGCGCGCATAAGCATTAGAAGCAGATGCGAGCCTTTACCATATACGATTGCACTATCAAAGAGATTGGCGATGTCTTCAATATTATTTACTTCAACTTTGACTGGCTGTACGCCCGGCAAACTATCACGCTGAAGCGACTGTAGGACGGCAGTAAGATAAAAATCTTCCCAGGCACGTAATTCTGGACGGATTTTGTCCGTGGAATAAACTTCGATCATGTTAGCGAATGATTCGTTTAGCCAAAGATCGTCCCACCATTCCATAGTAACCAAATCGCCGAACCACATATGCGATAATTCGTGAGCGATAACGATAGCAACGTATTGCTTAACATCCTGAGATGACCTTTCATTACAAATCAAACAGATTTCGCGAAAGGTAACAAGTCCCCAGTTTTCCATAGCACCCGATTCGAAGTCTGGTAGCGCCAAAAGATCCATCTTTGGTAGCGGGAATGGCGTACCGAAACAATCATCATAAAAATCCAGAACATCCGCAGCGAACTTTCCTGCATATTCGAGATCAGAGGCTTCCTGATGGATGCCGGCGTAGGCAGTTATTTTGACACCATGCTGAGATGTAATTTTATAACTGACGAAATGACCAAGCGCAAAGGCCACTAGATAAGTAGACATTTTTGGTGTTTCAGCAAATTCAACAACTTTCCTTTCGCCCTCGACACTCTGTGAGACAATAGGCATATTAGAGAGAATAGTGTCAGTTTTATCGGCGGAAGAGATTTTTAACGTAAAGGTCGCCTTGGCAGCAGGTTCATCTATACACGGAAAACATTGGCGGGCATAATGTGACTCAAATTGCGTCGCAACGATTTTTTCGGTTTTATCATCAGCCTCGTAAGTCGATAAATAAACACCTTCCATATCGGGAGTAATTGGCGCGGAATATTTAATAATAATTTCATGGTTACCAGGAGTAACGTGATGAATTTGTAGTACGTTATCTAAATACAGATAATCTTCAACCGACACACCATCAAGCGCGATGCTCTCAATTTCAAGATTCACGGCATGCAATTTGATATTTTCCGTTTGCGCATCGCCATAGATAGTCGCCATGGCAAGCATGGCAGTTTTTTCGTTATTAATCCGCAAGTCCAAATCGTAATGTGACGGAACAAAATAATCTAAAAATCTTTCCATATACCTAGTGTAACAGAAAAAGAGCCCTACTCGTAAAGGGCTCTTTCGTATTGGCGATTATTAGTCCTCGTCGTCGTCTTTCATATCTTCTTCGAGTTCTCTTTCCGGAATGACACTTTCTTTATCGTCTTTTAGGAAAGCCTGAGCGCGATAAATCATCTGCGCAGTCTCGTCCGTAAAGACGATATAGATTGGCTTGGAGTCGTTCGTCGAGATAAGCGCATGGCGACCAGTATATTCTGGCGCGAGGTTCTTATCTTCATCGAGACGAAAACCAAGATATCCAAGCTTTTGTGTCACGAAGCGACGAATTTCATCGGAGCGCTCGCCAATTGTGCCAGCGAAAACCAAAGCGTCAATGCCGCCAAGTGTGGCAGCCATTTGGCCGACATAGCTCTGGATGCGATATACAAATATAGAATGAGCAAGGCTAGCACGAAGATCGCCTTCGTCACGAGCCTGTATTACATCACGCATATCATCTGAAATGCCAGAAAGACCGAGCAGGCCGCATTTCTTATTGAGATAAAGCAAGAATTCTTCATCGGAAGTAATCTTCAATGCTTTCTTGAGATTTAGCGCCGCAGCGGCGTCAATCGTGCCGACGCGAGTACTCATCGCGAGACCTTCAAGCGGAGTGTAGCCCATAGAATTATCCATGGCTTTGCCGTTCAGAATAGCCGAAACGCTCGAACCAGACCCAAGATGCATGACAACAAGCTTCTCTGGAAGTATGTCTTGCTCTTTCATATAACGAGAAATGTAGGCATAACTAAGACCATGATAGCCGTAGCGTTTAATTTCGTATTTGTCGGCAAGTTCCGTATCGAAGCTGTAATACTTGTAAGTATCAGGCTTTTCCCAGTGAAAAGCTGAGTCGGAAACGGAAATAATCTTTACACCCTTAAAACACTCGCGAATGCCGCGAATCTCATTAGCAGTGGTTGGAACATGAACAGGATTACGCTTCTCTGCTTCTTTGAGTTGCTTCATATACTCCGCATCAACAACATGGTCTTCGGTAAAATAATCGCCAGGAGCAACAATGCGTACTACAACGGCAGCCAATTTGTGCTGACCAGTAACATATGCTTCATCCTTAAGAATTTTTGGCAGAATCGTAATCGCATCATTTAAGTCAGCAATAGCTGGTTCAATCTTTTTCTTACCATCATCGACGTCTTTAATCGTACAAACAACCTTCTTGCCTTCGTACTCAAAGTGGAATTGCGCCATAAGTTCTTCGCCATCATAAAGGGCGTACTTGCGGCTGGCGCTGCCTGGATTAGTAATAAGAATCAGTTTACTCATGATGACATTATATCATTCCTCAGGATTGAGGCAGATAGATTACTGCTTGTCTATGCCAAATTGACTGGCATAGTGCGCATTCTCGAGGACAATGTCCTGATATTTATGCATAAAACCGTAGTGACCAGAGCGCTCGAGAATACTAGCGGCAATATCATAACGTGAACAATGATTACGAGCGAGCTCGTCCATCGGCGAAGTGGTTGAGCCTTGATCTTCGTAGCCATGAATGTCAAGACGATAAGAATTTGCATAATGTGAAAAAATGCTAAAGGCTGTTTCGGTATAGCCATGGAAATTAACGATAATTGGCTTATCTGGGGTGAAATAGTCATTAAAATCATTTGGTCGAAGTTTATTCTCCGTTGTACCAATTGCACCATAAGACAAGGCCGCAACGCCAACATAGCGTACGCGTAAACCTGGGACATCCTGCTTGGCGAGCTTTATGCCCTCGAGGGCTTCAGTAGTAGGAATATCGCCGATACCACAAACGATTATTTCGGGATTGTCGTCGGATGCGAACTGAAAAATCGAAGCGCCACCGTTCGTGAGCTGAAAACGGGCATGGTTAATATCAATCCAGCGCGGTGTTTCATTTTTGTTGTATGTTGTAAGATTTACAACATCTTTAGAGCGTGTCATAAATTCCCAGGCTGCTGCTGCCGCGACATCGTCAATTGGAAAAAGACAGTTAACCTCGTTGCTTGGTTTAGCGAGAAGATTGGAAATAATAGCAGGATTTTGATGCGTGTAGCCATTATGATCTTGACGCTGCCAACATGAAGTAGAAAGAATATTAAGCGCTTGATAGCGCGGTCGCCAAGATGCTTCCTTGGCCTGCTTGAGGAACTTGAGATGCTGATCAAGTTGCGATGAAATAATCGGCAAGAAAGCTTCGTACGAAGCCATACATCCGCGTCCGCCGCTAAGAATATGGCCGGCCATAGTTGCAAAAAGTACGTTTTCGGAAAGCATTTCGATTATACGTCCTCTTTCGGATAGATAGGCATCCCACGGTTCGATATCGCACATCCAGGCTCGACTAGAGGCTTCATATACTTCACTGAGCCGATTTGAAGTGGTTTCGTCTGGTGAGAAGAAATAGAAATCGTCGTGTTTTTCCATTTCGGTGCGCAGGCCTTCACCAAATGCTTTAGCAAGGGAGCAGTTATCTCTGCCAGGATACTCAATGCTTTTCGGTAAATTCATCGTATAACTCCTTAAAATTATATGATTCTAGCCAAGTTTGTAGCATCTGCAACTGTTTACGGTCAGATTTTGCTTTTGGTAATGGAACCTGATGAGAAGCGCAGTTTCCCTCAAGTTTCTTACCATCGAGTTCCTTCGGGCCAGTATATCCCTTCGGCGTTTGCATGATGATAAACGTTTCTGGCGTGATATTTGCTAGAACGAGCTGAAATTCCTCTGTATTCGTACCGTCAACGATGACGGGGGCATAACCGAAACCACGGAAGAGGTTGAGCAATTCGCGCTCGCTGCTACGAGCATAAATAGTTGGAGCAGAAATCTTATAGCCATTGAGATGCAAAATAGGCAAAACATGCCCATTGTGGCGGGAATTAAGTAAGCGATTCAAGTTTAAGCTTCCAAGCGCCGTGGCAGTCTCAAGTTCGCCATCACCAATCAAAGCCACAATGAACTTCTCTGGTCGCCCAAGCGCAGCGCCATAAGCCGTAGCGAGAGAGTAGCCCAATTCTCCGCCCTCAGAAATAATACCAGGCGTCATTGGGCTAGCATGGCTCGGAAAGCCATAAGGCCAAGAAAATTGTTTACAGAGATATTCAAGACCATGTAAATTTGGGGTAGCTTCTGGGTAAATATCGATTAAATCACCGTCGTAATATAAATTTGCCTGTAAAGCCGGAAAACCGTGACCTGGACCGAGTATGAATTGCATATGCGGATAACGCAACTTGACATTAGCGTAGGCAATATTGATTCCTGGACAGGAACCCCAGTGACCAAGTAAGCGCGGTTTAATGTCCGAAAAACTAAGCGGACGATTAAGTAAAATATTGTCTTGCAAAAAAATTTGCGCTACCGAAAGATAGTTACAAAAACGGATTCTCTTTTCAATATCGCGCACATTGACGCCCAACCCGTGGATATGCATACTGTTATTTTACCATAAACACTATTCAAGTGTCTTGCGGAAGTTGATTAAGCAGCTTCATTGTGGCGCCGATAATTTCTGGTAAGGTTTCAGCGTATTCTTCATAAATGCGAAAGCCGGCCGCATATGGATGACCGCCGCCACCAAAAAACCCCGCCAATTGATCAGCAATCGGTTTCGAGCTACGAATTTTACCAGTTAGTTTACCGTCTGGATAAGTTTTGATAGCAACAGCAACTTCCACACCTTCAACAAGTCGCAGCTCTTCGAGAATTAGTACGTTCGGATTGTATTCGTCGGAATATTTTTGAATATCTTCAAACGGGATTAAAACAGTAGCCAGTTTACCATCTAGATGATACTCAACGCGCTTAATCAAATCAGCTTTATAATCGAGAATGCGCGCAGATTTCTTCATGTAATCGCGGCGGCGTTCTTCCATGTCGGCTACTTTGGCACCTAGATCAATCAGCTCCGCAGAGGCACGGTAATCTTCCGAAGTCGTTGATTGCGAAGTGAGACCGAGCGTATCGGAGAGGATGCCGTAAAGTAAATCCTCAGCACATTGTGCACTCATATCGATTTTTTGTTCTTTAAAAATGCGATAAAGCAGCAAGCTACAGCTTGAAGTAGTCTCGATTATTTCTTCGTGGTCAAAATCGAGATCTGGGGCGGTTTCATGATGGTCAATTACCAAAACTGGCGCCGAGTAAAGACAATTACGAATAGCTGCATCGTCGAGCAATTTCGAGAGAAGAGTTGAACTAGCCGTGTCGACAATAATAAAAGCATCGGCCTTGTATGGAAATTCAATATCTACCCTGCTCCACCCTTCGAAATAACGCATGTATTTTGGAATGTCGACTGGGCAATAGAGAGATACTTCTTTATCCGCCAGAGCCTCTTCTAACGCTAAGGCGGAGCCTAGGGAATCGCCATCAGGATTTTCAGCCTGAATAACGCAAATGTGTTTTTTATCTTGAACAAAAATCGAAAACTTATCGTACATCTTAGACTAATTTTAACACGTCAGCTAAAATCGCCACTATTCTTCAACTGTACGACTGAGGACATAAATGTCGCCGTAGTTGTAATCGTAAGCCTGCGCCTCATTATCTTTAGTATAAATAAAGAGGATGTTGATTTTTTCTGGTTTCGCAATTTGTTTGCCGTCTAATACATATTCTGTCGGCTCGACCGATAGAACATAAATGTTGCTAAGGCTAACTTCATCACTACTGAGTCCCACTTTACGCGTAGCGCGTTCTTTTGTAATACCTAACAAATCGATAGCATCTTGGCCGCGAATGATTTTAGCTTTACCTGCATAGTGATCATTTTCGGCGTTTTTGCAAATAGTATACCAAGAGACCTCTCCGTCCTCCTTAATAATAAGACACTTGCGGTCGTTTGAAGCGGTAGCCCAGTTGCCTATAATTGCGCTATAGTCGTATTGTGTTCCTTTTTTCGTATTATTACCATCATTGTCGTCGGAGTCAGTCTTGCTAGTACCTATGGGCGTAGCAACGGTATGCTCATTGCGATATTGACTAAGAACGATTGCACCGAAGATTGCAACTGCAATTAGGAGGATTGCAATAAGGAGAATCATAATAATAGCATTGGTATTATCTTTAACTGGCTTCGCTTCTTCAATGGGTGCTTGACGGTTTTGTTGCGGCATTGGAGAGGAGGCGTGAGCGGACGAAAAAGCATTAAAACTTGGGTGCCTCTCTTCGGTCATCGTAAGAATTTCGGCTTTCGGTAAATCGTTTTCATCATTATTCTTTTCTGGCTCAGAAACGTTTTCTTCTGCGGGTTTAAGTTTAGCTGCCGCTTCATCGGCCGTCGCTTTCGCATCTTCAACACTGCTTAATTCTTCCATAAGAGAAATAACACCGTCGCCGTCACGGTCAAATTCCTCTTTTTCAAGTTCCGACTTAATAACTTCTTCATTTTTGAAGAAAGTATTCGACTTCTCCGGCTCGCTGGCAGATTTAGCATGAATGCGTTGTTTAGCTGAGCTTGGAGTATTATTATTGTGAAGCGATTGTGCGTCCATTATCCCACCTTAAATAATTCTTATGGTTATGATTATTATAACACTATTTTAGGCGCCTCGGCAATTTTAATCCGACTATGATATAATAAATAAGTAGATAGGGGCGTAGCTCAGTTGGTAGAGCACTGGTCTCCAAAACCAGGTGTCGCGAGTTCGAGTCTTGCCGCCCCTGCCATTTTAGTTGCCCGTCAGGGCTATTTTTTTTAGTTTCGTTGCAACAATTAATTATTTCTTATCTTCTTTATCAATTAGACAGGTGTAGGATATACCAGAAACGGAAGCAAGAAAGCCTATAATCAGCGACATATCGACGAATACCATAATAAACATTGGGGTAATACCTGGCTGAATGTATTCGGCCGTTGCCATGTGAGTCATCATAAGTTTGAAGGTTGGTACTGGCCATGGTAGGAATAATAATACGCCCGCTACAATTGCGCAGAAAGTCATAATAATATTAAATTGATAAACGCCGCGGACGAGACGCGTATTATGCTCACCGGCCCGAATAGTATAGAGAGCGAGTAAGAAATACAGTAAAGCAACAATAAAGCCGCTAAGAATCATACAAGTAATACCAAAATTGGACATATAGATACCAGCATGAGTTTCAACATAGCGATAGACCCCTGAGTACATTAATGGTAATAGCGCCATCAGAACACTAGCGAGCGCCATGAGTGCGCCCATAAGTCTGAGACGTGCACAAGTTTTTTCATCTTTCGGCAATGTACTGCCGTTTCTTTTATGGGTTATGGAATGATTTTTAGTTGTTTTTTTATTGTCTGGCATAATTGTCTTATAGATCCGTTAATGCTTTTTTGCATTATATCATAATTTTTATGTTAAAATAAAGTCAAAGTTATCTCAATAAGGGTGAGCAAAAATGCAAGATTTTACAAATTTCAATCAACCACAACCAACAAGCAACGATAGCTATTATCATGACCCGATAGGGGTTGCTTCTGCTGATTCGACAAAAGATGAACCAGTAAAGGAGGAGCCTGTCAAGGAAGAACCACCGATGCTTAATCAAAACCCGGAAGCTGAAACAGAGCCGATTCGTCATGAAGATTCTGCTGATTTAGAAGCCGAATCGAGCAAGGATGGACTTAGTCCAGAACTTGCTGAATACTTAGCGACTACAAGGGGCTTACTAGAGCAAACTCGTAAAGAGCGTAACAATCTAATTACACGCATTGACGAAGAAGAAGATAAGATTACTGAGAGTCAGAAGGAACAAAATAATAACCCAGATCACTTCGTATCGATTGACTATACCAGCCTCAACAAGATGCGTAATGATTTTTTCCGTAAAAATGATTTAATCAGCGCCTTAATTAGCGTAATTCGTTCGCTGGAGTAGTAATAGTTTTGACTTTTCGCCAATTAGTTGGTAAAATATGTGGGTTCCTGTGAGGTATAGAACCGAACAAGTGTCCTTTTTGTATTGCTAGATTTTCTTTTTAAGATAGGGGGTAAAAATCCATGAAAAAGATAGCTACTCTATGCACAGTCGCCGCAATTACAGTAGTAATTAGCTGGGGTGTTCGCGAGTTTATCAAGGGTTGGCGCGAGTTCATCGTTTCTTCCGCAGACGACGACGATAACTACTACCATGGCTATTAAACGATGAATAAATTATATTTAAAAGCTACTGAGTTTGAACTAGAAGATATTTCAGATTGATTAACTGCAATTATAAAGTAAAGATGAGGCCGAAAGTCTAGCAATATACGCCCCAATATCCAGATATTTCATGTGTCTGGGCGCTGGGGCGTTTTTACTACTAGAAATAGTGGCTTTTTCTTGTTATACTTAAACTTGCTTATTTCAAGAACTTAAAGGAATACATGTTTAAACTTTTCAAAAGCTTTAGCAAAAAGGACTATATCTTTATTGCTCTTACGGTTTTATTTATTGCTGGGCAGGTAGGTCTAGAATTAAAAATGCCAGAATATATGTCTGCTATCACACGCCTAGTTCAAACCGAAGGCAGCGAGATGGGTGAAATACTCACGAATGGCGGCATGATGTTACTGTGCGCGTTCGGAAGTGTTATTTCAACTATTATTGCGACTTGGTTTATTTCAAATATAGGCGCCGATTTTACCTACATTGTGCGCAAAAAGATATTTGATAAAGTCGAAAAGCTAGGTCTTAATGACATTAAAAGATTCTCGACCGCCTCCCTTATTACTCGTACTACCAATGATGTTACACAGGTGCGTATGGTAATAACGATGGGCGCAAATATGCTAATTCGTGCGCCAATGACGGCAATCTGGGCAATTATAAAAATATCTGGCAAAAGCTGGCAATGGAGCATGGCGACTAGTATTGCGGTAATTATCATGTTGGCGACCGTGATTACCATTATGATGATTGTGATTCCGCGTTTTAAGCTAATTCAGAAGTTGACCGATAAATTGAACGGCGTAACACGCGAAAATTTGACTGGTATTCGCGTGGTGCGCGCTTTTAATGCTGAAAGATATCAGGAGCATAAATTTAATACAGTAAACACAGAAGTTGCCGATACGACTCGTTTTGTTGATCGCGTATTGAGCATCGTATCGCCGATGATGTATTTAGTAATGAATGGCATTACTCTGACGATTTACCTGATTGGCGCAGTCTTGATTAGTCAATCGATTATGTTCGACAAACTAACCGTCTTTAGTGATATGGTCGTCTTCTCCACTTATGCTATCCATGTAATAATTAGCTTCTTAATGGTTGCGATGATTGTTATGATGATCCCGCGCGCGCAGGTTTCTGCCGAGCGTATTAATGAAGTACTCGATGAAGAGATCTCAATCAAGGATGGAAACTTTGACGACGAAACTGCCGAAATTGGCACAGTGGAATTCCGCAACGTCTCCTTCAGGTATCCAGATGCTAAAGAATATCTACTGAAGGACATCTCTTTTCGAGCCGAAAAAGGACAAACGATTGCTTTTGTCGGCTCGACTGGTTCTGGTAAATCAACATTAATTAATCTTGTGCCACGTTTTTACGATGCGACTGATGGTACGGTTTACGTCGATGGAGTAAACGTAAAAGATTACAAGCAAAAGGCTCTGCATCGTAAAATAGGCTACGTTCCACAAAAAGCCGTGATTTTTAGCGGCACAGTAGCAAGCAATATTGCCTACGGCGAGAATGGTAAAGCTAAACCAAATGAGCGTAAAATTCAAACCGCGGCAAAAGTCGCACAAGCAAAAAATTTTATTGAAAAATTAGATAAACAGTACAACGCTCGAATTGCACAGGCCGGCACGAATATATCTGGTGGTCAAAAACAGCGCCTAGCTATCGCTCGCGCAGTTGCGCGTGATCCTGAGATTTACATTTTCGATGATAGCTTCTCGGCGCTCGATTACAAGACAGATGCCGCTTTGCGCCAAGCTTTAAAAAACTATACAAAAGACGCAACCTCCCTAATTGTCGCACAGCGCATCGGTACCATTATGCATGCCGATCAAATAATCGTATTAGATAAAGGCGTCTGCGTGGGGCGCGGCACGCACAAAGAGCTAATGCGGAATTGCGAGGTCTACAAAGAGATTGCCCTTTCGCAGTTAACGAAGGAGGAATTAAATGTTTAATGGTAGTCCCAGCGGTCGACGCGGTAAGGATGAAAAAGCCAAAGATTTCGGAAAAACCATCAAGCGTATGATAGTCGAAATGAAAGCATTTTATGCCCTCATTATCGTCGCAATGATTATGTCGATTGCTGGCTCAGTACTAAGCGTGATTGCGCCAGACAAGCTGGCTAATATTACTGACGAAATAGCAGCTGGCTTAGTATTAGACCGCGAGAAAGTGATAAAAACTGCAACTGAACTTATGCAGAATCCGACAAGCTCGAGCGAGATTGACGGCGTGACCGTTAGTCCAGAAGATAAAACTGTCTTTGTGGGTAAGATGCAAGAAATGCAGTCCGAGTTGAGCAATATTACGGAATTTACGGAAGATGACGCGAAGAAAATATATCAAAAAATCGACGAACTCCCAGAATCGGTGCGTACAATTATTTCGCCGAAGATGAACTTTAAAGCGATTCAAAATGCGGCTATCTTTATGATTTGCCTGTATATTTCGTCAGCAATTCTAGAATTCCTCGAGGGTTTTGTAATGGCACGCGTCACGGCAGGTTTTGCGCGCGATTTGCGTAATCGAATTTCGTGCAAGATTAACAAACTTCCATTAAAGTATTTTGACCGAAATCAAATTGGCGACACCTTGTCTCGTGTAACGAATGATGTCGATTCGGTTTCTAGCAGTATGGATAACTCCTTCGGTGCGATTATTGGCGAAGGTTCATTGCTGCTTGGTGCTTTAGTGATGATGATTATTACAAACTGGACAATGGCGCTCGTGGCAGTATTAACTAGCTTATTCGGCTTTGCCTTTATGACTACCATCCTAAAACGCTCTCAAAAGTATTTCACAATGCGCCAGGTCGAACTCGGAAATATCAATGCGCATATTGAAGAAGTATATTCTGGTATTGCAGTCGTGAAGGCTTACGATGGCAAGGCTATGGCCGATAAGCGTTTTGATGCTCTCAATAAAAAAATCCGCTTTGCAAACCAGCGTAGTCAATTTTTATCTGGTCTAATGCATCCGATTATGGCTTTTATCGGTCATCTAGGCTACGTGGCAGTATGCGTAACTGGTGCACTTTTAACAATGAATGGCACAATTAGTTTTGGCGTAATTATAGCCTTCATGATTTACGTACGCCTCTTCTCTTCTCCGCTTTCGCGCATCGCGCAGGCAGTGGGTGGATTACAGCCAGCTGCAGCAGCTAGCGAGCGAGTATTTGAATTCATCGACGAGGAAGAGATGGATGATGAGCGCAATATTCAAAGAATTGTTGATAAAGATACAATTAAGGGCGATATAGTATTTGACCACGTCCGCTTTGGCTACGATGACAATAAGACGATCATTAAAGATTTCTCAGCCGAAGCGAAAGCTGGACAAAAGATAGCCATCGTTGGCCCAACTGGTGCTGGTAAAACTACGATGGTAAACCTCTTAATGAAGTTCTATGACATTAAAGATGGCGACATTCGAATTGACAACATATCGACAAAGGACATGAAACGCGCAGATATACATTCACTATTTACGATGGTATTGCAGGATACCTGGATGTTTAGTGGCACTATCCGCGAGAATATTGTCTATAACCATAAGAATGTAAGCGACGAAAAGATTCTAAAGATTTGCGATACGGTAGGTCTTAGTCATTTCATTAAGACTCTTCCAAAAGGTCTAAATACAGAAGTGGCAGAAAATGAAGCCATTTCGGCTGGCCAAAAACAGTTAATTACGATTGCGCGCGGCATGGTTGAGGATGCGCCATTTCTGATCCTAGATGAGGCTACGTCGAATGTCGATACTCGTACTGAGGAATTGGTTCAAAAGGCTATGGATAAGCTCATGGAAGGTCGCACGTCATTTATTATTGCGCACCGCTTATCTACGATTAAGAATGCCGATTTGATTCTTGTTATGAACGAAGGCAATATCATCGAGACTGGTAGCCACAAAGAATTGATAGCGAAAGGCGGCTTCTATGCCGACCTCTATAACTCGCAGTTTGCTTTGTAATTTGTTATAATACGATTAAGTATACATTCGTGGAGGAGTGTTCAGAATGAGCAAAAAACAAGAGTCTGGCTCGCGCCGTTCAAACAAGATTATGCTAATATCATGCGGATTAGCTTTAGTTGCGGCGCTTATTATAGGTGTAATTGTTAATAATGCCACATCTAGAACGCGCTTCGAAAACGAGATACTAGCCATCAATGACGCTTTTACTAATGGTAAGGAACAAAAGATTGAGGAAGTATTAGCTCGCACGGTAAGTGCTGGCGATTATGCAAAAGTCGAAAAGAGTCTCAAGAGCTACGTTGGTGATTTATATAAGAACATTATCGATATTAAGTCTATTGCCGATAGTGAAGCGGTCTATGATGCTTTAGATGGCAAGTATCTCAAGAAGAACAGAGAGAAACTTGATGTAGTCGTAAGCGAGCTAAAGGACGCCGACACGAACATCAAGAGACTATCAGGCGACTACGGGCGCCTCTATAACGAAGATGGCGCAATGGAATATACCAAAAAACAAAACCTAGATGAGAATTTTTCGAAGCTTTATATTGAAAATGCCAAAATCTTCTACGATGACGACAATTTACGCAAAGATTATAATTCAACACTTAACGTAATGTCGGCAACGATTAAAGTCGAGATCGAAGCGGTCGAATATCTTAAGAATCATCTTTTTGATTGGGAAATAAAGGATGATGAGTTGAAGTTCAAAAATAGTGACACGGAAAAAGCATACTATACAATCCTACAAAAGGTTGAAGAATACCAAAATAATACATATTAGCAACAAATGACCGTCAAAATAGGGATGTGTTTTTATTATTTGACTTTTTGGAATAATGTTTTTATTTAAATCATTTTTTTACAGTTTTGCAAATATCTCTGTTATTTATGCTACTTTTAAAAAGCGTTACGCTTGCGCTACGAAGCATAAGTGCTATACTAAATATAGATGAAAATATTGATGCTAGGATGGGAGCTTCCCCCACATAATAGTGGTGGTTTGGGTGTAGCTTGTTTACACCTATCAAAATCACTCGCCAAGCTTGGCGCAGATATTGATTTTGTGGTTCCTTACGAAGCCGAGCATCATTTCGATTATATGAATGTTTTATCTGCTGGTCATTTTGACCCCGAACAAATTTATAGGGGTTCAGCTTACATATCGGCAGGTATTGAGAAAAAACGCTTCAAAGAAGGCGCTTCAGAAGAGATGCTCTCAATGCGCGACATTCAAAAGAACTACTGTGAATTCGTTGAACGATATTTGATGGAATTTAAGCCAGATTTAGTGCATGCGCATGATTGGTTAACTTACGAAGCTGGTATCCTAGCAAAGAAAAATTTCGGCATTCCCTTGGTGGCGCACGTGCATGCAACCGAATTCGATCGTGGCGGTCTAGACGGCGGCAATCCACTAATTCACCAGATTGAGTACGAAGGTTTGGTATGGGCGGACAAGATTATTGCCGTCAGCCAAGCGACGAAAAATATAATTGTCGAGAAATACGGTATTCCGCCGGAAAAAATTGACGTAGCTTACAACGGTTTCGATTTGCCAAATGTTGACGATTATCACTACGACGGTTCAAGTTATCAGTATCTCGAAGGCTTGAAGAAGAAGGGCTACACCGTCGTATCAACCGTGGGGCGTTTTACTTTACAAAAAGGTCTTTTCCATTTAATGCGCGCAGCAGCCCGTGCGATCCAAATACACCCAAAGATGATATTTCTCTTTGCTGGCGATGGTGAGCAGAAAGATCAGCTTATGCGCATGTCGGCCGACCTTGGTATTTCACAAAATGTCATCTTTACTGGCTTCATTCGTGGCAAACAATTACGTGACATTTATAGTATTTCCGATATTTTCGTGATGAGCTCTGTTTCTGAGCCGTTTGGTCTAACTGCACTTGAAGCGGCACACCATGGCAATGCTTTGGTAATTACTAAACAATCTGGCGTAGGTGAAGTATTGCAATCGATTGTGCGCTATGACTTCTGGGACGAAGACAAGCTAGCTGGTGCTCTGGTTAACATCGCGGAAAGTCCAGCCTTAACTCATACTTTGCAAGATGGTATCCGCCATGAGTATACTCGCATCTCTTGGGATGACGTTGCAGCAAAGTGCATCCAGGTGTATGATGAAGTTAGCAAGCATAAAAGAAACCGTTTCTAAAAATAACGGAAAGTGGAGGTGATTGGGGAATGAAATCGATTGTGCTATATTTGCATATGCACCAGCCGTATCGCGTGAAGCATTATAGTATCTTTTCGGTTGGCCATGATCACGATTACTGGATAGATAAAGACTGGTATACTGGCGCTAATAATGAACGCGTTTTCAAGAAAGTTGCCGAAAAATCCTATCGCCCAATGCTCGAGCGTCTCGAAAAA
The DNA here is from genome assembly GCA_946406315.1 of uncultured Candidatus Saccharibacteria bacterium. GTDB lineage: Bacteria > Patescibacteriota > Saccharimonadia > Saccharimonadales > Saccharimonadaceae > UBA2834. The sequence goes on along the minus strand of CAMJKD010000006.1, from coordinate 55,543 downwards.
TTGATTAAAACTACAGATAAGTTTAAGCTATCTCTCTCGATGACGGGCGTATTTTTGGAGCAGGCTGAAGAATGGGCGCCAGACGTCATTGAGTCGATCCAACGCCTAGTCGAGACTGGCAGGGTTGAGATTGTGGCTGAAACGTATAATCATTCCCTTTCATTCTTTGTCGATCGTGATGAATTTGAAGAAGAAGTTAAGCTACATCAGAAAAAAATCCGCGAGTTATTTAATTATGAAACCAAGGTATTTCGCAATACCGAGTTAGCCTACAACAATGATTTAGCACATTGGGCGAACGACTACGGCTTCAAGGGAATTATTGCGGAAGGATGGGATAAGATTCTCGAGAATCGAACGCCAAATAAAGTCTATCGCCCAGATGGCTGCGATCGAATTAAATTACTAATGAAAAATTATCGTCTGAGCGACGATATTGCTTTTCGTTTCTCGAACAAGAACTGGAGCGAATGGCCGTTAACGGTCGATAAATATCTGCGCTGGCTCGATGCGGCTGGCGCTCGAGGTCCAATCATTAATTTATTTATGGATTTCGAGACTTTCGGCGAGAATGTCTGGAAAGATACTGGTATCTTTGATTTCTTTGACGATTTAGTGCGTCGTTGGAATGACAGAGATGATTGCGGTTTTATGACGGTTTCGGAGGCTTGCGATAGCTCGGATGGCGCTGGTACAGTTTCGATGCCATGGACGGTGACCTGGGCAGATACAGAGCGCGACCTAAGTGCATGGCTGGGTAACTCTATGCAACATGAAGCATTGAAGGCGATTTACGACCTAAAAGATGATGTGCTAGCAAGCAAAGATGAAGAATTAATTATGGACTGGCGTCGCTTATTAACGTCAGACCACCTATATTATATGTGCACTAAACATTTGAATGACGGTGGCGTGCATCATTATTTCTCTCCGTATGATTCGCCGTTCGATGCCTTCTTGTACTTTATGAACGCCGTGCGCGATGTGCGCGGGCGCGCTGAGGAGTATAAAAATCCGAAAGATAAGAATAGCAAAGAAGCTAAACAAATTGCAGAATAAAAAATATCCCTCTCTCGGGGGATATTTTTGGATGCTTAGCACTATATAAGTTTAGTAAGACACTCAGTAGTAAAGACTATATCTTCGGTCGTCGAACCGCGCGAAAGATCCGATACTGGCTTCTTAAAGCCGAGTAGAATTGGTCCAGCCAGCTTAGCGCCCGCAAACTGTTCTAGGGATTTATAAAGGATATTACCAGAATTAATATCGGGAGTTATTAAAACGTTGGCGCAACCAGCCACCTTTGAGCCATGTGGAGCTTTTTTCTTGCCAATGCGTTCATTAACGGCAGCATCAAGTTGCATTTCTCCGTCAATGAGAATTTCTGGATGGCGTTTCCGTACAAGCTGAATAGTCTCGGAGATTTTATCCATGGAAGGATCTTTGCCGCCAGAGCCAAAAGTCGAAAAGGAAAGCATTGCAATACGTGGAGTTTCGTCGAGAATTTTGACGGCTGCTTCATATACGAGAATAACAATATCAGCAAGTTGTGTGGCGGTTGGATTTTTGCAGGTTGCACCATCGGAAATGATATAGCGACGACCATCTGAAAAATCTGCCACAAAAAGACTAGAAAAAGTTTTCTTTTCAGACGGGTCAGCCTGATTGGCTACGCCAATTTGATCGCGACAGGCCAAAATGACATCTCTTGAAGAAAAATCTACACCTGCCACCATCGCATCGGCTAAGCCTTCGGACACTTTTTTACCAGCTACTGCCATATCGCTTTCTTCAAGAACTGGCTCACAAATACCCTGACCTTTCAATAAAGTAGCGGCGGCTTTAATATAATCATTATTTGCTTCGGGAAAAAGAATTTTATGCATGCTTCTATTGTAGCATCTTTAAAGGTTTGACGAGCTTGGCCGGACTATAGTAATTAGATATCTCCGCATCAAAGTTAATTAACGCGTCCTGATGTTCCTTAAATGTCTTTTCAAGTTCCGTAGTCTGATTTTTAAATACTTCGCTCGTACAAGTACCAACACAGACGGAAGTCTTATCTAAAACAGCAATGACGTCATTACTAAATTCGGTGAGCTCCGCTACTAATGGAGCAAAACGTTCATTGTTAAGTACTTCAAGGCTATTACGGAAATCTTCGAATGATTCTTTAGTGGCGATCATCGACTTCGTACTAACTTTTTTCAGATCGGTGCCCTCAAGTTCCTTGCGTAGCATCATGATTGCAGTATGGAATTTAATTAACTCGGCATCTTTTTCTTCGTCGGATAAAACTTGATTATAGTCGTTTAATTGTTTTAGCAAATCTTGCTGTTGAGTCTTCATGTAATCGTTATCGTTGAATCGCGCTAGGGTATCTTGATATTGCCGATGCGCATCCTTGAACATAGTTTGATTACTTGACACTAAACTAGCATTAACCAGGCTTAACTCAGCCATCGCTTCATCGGCAAGTTCACGTGCGAGCTCTTGGTCATGAATATGCTTGGCTTGCATGATACTTATCAGTTCAATAACGACAAATATGACCGCAAATAAAACTAGAATGAATGCAATGAGCAGGCGTTGATTGCGGCGCGTATCGACGCGAGCGATACGATTGATTTTGCGAATCTCACGACGAGTATGTAGCTGCTCAAATATAACCTGCTTCATCTCTGTGCACTCCTTACAGTACTATAGACGAGATTAGCATAAGTAATGCGACCTTCGGGATTGAGATGAATGTGATCAGCATACATCAGTGACCAATCACTATGCGCAATACCCCACCAATCAGCAATAAAGACATTATCATGTTTATTGGCATAATTCTTAAGGACTGAATTTTGCTTTTCGCGCGGCTGCTGCGGTCCAGCATAAGCTGTTACGAGTACGAAGTTTTTATTGCTACCGGCCGTATTAATAATGCTTTGCAGCAGAGATTCGGTAATATTATATTCGTTCGTAGCTAGACTAATGACGATTGTATTCGGTAATTTACCTTTGGCGGAATAGCTAGCCAAAATGCCAGTCGCCGCGCTAATTGAACGCGACTCTTTAGCATCAACATAGACACCTGGAATAATCGACTCCAGAGCTTGTTTCGCGCCAAGCGTGACCGAATCACCCAACACTAACACATTAGCTGTATTGACGCTTTCTGCGCCCGCATGATCGGAGATCTTTGGCTGAGCCGTTGAATTGGCTGCCAGTTTCAATTGCGCCGAAAGTACTTCTTTGGCGCTATTAGTTAATCCTTCCGTACCAAGATACCGAATCGATTCAATCTCAAAATCTTCACTATTATCACTGGCAGCCATTTCGTGCAACTGCTTTGTAATACCGGATTCTTGCGGTATCCGAATAAAGCTAATCGCGGCAGGAATAAAGAGTATTATCAGAATGACAGCATACGAAAAGCGACGTTTTTTATAATATTTCAACATTTTGAGGCGGCGCTCAACATGAAGCATTTTATTTAGTATATAGGATAAAATGAGGCTGACGGGAACATTAATAATGGTATAAATCCAGACCGGCGTATTGGCTGGCAAAATATTCGGTAACAGCAAATAGAGCGGATAATGAAAAAGATATACACCAAACGATAAGCCGCCCAACCATTCAAACATTCGAATCAAAGTAATCGGCTTGCGACGCGTGCGAATGTTTGGCTGCAACTTAATAATGCAGAAAAGCAAAATAATCGTAACAAAGCCCGTAAACGGCAATCCAAAATAGTAAGTCATCGGATCAGTATAGCTAAGCTTGAAAGACAGGACTGTAATAATAGTAAGACATAGAGCAACTCCAATCGTTGGAACGAATTTTGGCGTACGAGGCGTGCGCGGAATAAGATAATTAAAGGCTGCGAAAGCAGCACCTAGGCAGAAAGAGCCCATATGCGAATCGATGGCAAAATAAGCCCGATCGGCCTGCCCCATCATACTGCCATAAATTGCCAATAAAATGTTTGATATTATCGCGAGAATAAAGAACGTGACACAGAGATGTTTAACGCCTTTACGATGATTCTTGGAAGCAGCCAAAATTGCCATCACAAGCAGCGGCGATAAGAGATAAAATTGCATTTCTAGGGCGAGAAACCAAGTATGCTGAAATAGGTTCGGCGCAATTGTATTTTCATAATTGCCACCGGTTAACAATTGAACGACATTTGTCGTAAAGGTCAATGCGGCAATAGTATTCTGGCGCATACCAGCTAAGATATCGGGGTGGACAAAAAGCGCCGCGGCTAATGCACCTAAAACGCAGACTAAAAGTGCCGGAAAAGTACGTAGCAAACGCTCCCAAATGAAACGACCATAATTAATTTTCGTATGCGCCGATTCGCGAATCAGCTTGCCAATAATTAGAAAACCTGAAATTGCAAAAAAGATATCTACGGCTATAAAACCACCAGGCAAGAAACTACGGAAAAGATGATAAACAACGACCAAAAAAATCGCGAAAAACCTTAATGAATTGACGCCCATCAACCATTGCATATCTAAATTATAATAACTTTTTTATCCGATTGCGAGCATGGGCGAATTAGTATGGTAGCAGTGATTGATACCAAAGTTGCAGTTCTTCCAAAATATAGGTATCGGCGTCTGATTGAGCAGCAATATCTTGAATAGCTTTAATGTAAGAGTTTTGACGAGATTTAATCCGCGCAATGCGATATTCTTCCCATTTTTTGTGTTCAGATTCGGAAAGACTTTTTTCAAAATTGCGCGCCTTATAGTGTAGTAATAATTCAGGTAATCGCGAATCATGAAAATCTGGATGAAAGTCCGCTAGTTCGTCGATAGTAGCACGGCGTACGGCGGCGCAACGTGTTTTATCACTGTTATCCAAGAAGCCATCATATAGTGCGGATTCTGAATCGATGGCTGGTGGAAAATCATCGCGGTTTTCGTTTTCCGTACGCATACGCTCAATGAAATCCGGATGCGCTTGAAGTGCTTGAAGATTTTTATCAACAGTTGCTTGGTCGAGTTTAATTTTATTCCAACCATTTCCATGCCCTAAAACGCCAAGCGGCGCAACGGCTGGACAATGATTGTATTTCAGTTCTTTGACGGTCGGGAAGAATTTAGGTTCTTCCTGCGCGAGTAGTTCGTCGAGATTTTGACGCAAATCAAATACTAAAACATTGCCATTTTTAGCTGGTGCAATTGGATAAGCTACGGTAGTTTTTTCAAATTCAGATGAATAGCGACCGGAGCTATAGACAAATGGTGTGGGTTTTTCGAGATTGATTAATTTTTGAACGGCTTTTTTGTCGCGCATTTTGAATAGCCAATCGTAAAGCTGAGGCTGCTTTTCTTTAATGAGACGCGTGACAGAAATCAGCGCTTCAACGTCCGAAAGCGCATCATGTGCGTGCTCGTGCGAAATATTATTTTCCTTCGTAATTAATTCGAGGCGATTAGTTGCCTTGCCGTCTTCCGTAAATGGCCAGTTAATACCTTCTGGGCGCAAAGCGCGCGTCATACGAACAATATCGAGCAAATCCCATTTACTGCGCCCTTCCGCCCATTGCCATTCATACGGGTCGTAAAAATTCCGCCAAAACGTATGGCGCATAAACTCATCATCAAAACGTACCGAATTGTAGCCCACTGCTATGGTGCCTGGAGTGAAGATTTCATCCATGACATATTTGCAAAATTCCGCCTCAGTAAAGCCGTCCGTCAAAGTAGATTGCGGCGTAATCTTTGTTACCATAATGGCGTGCGGGCTGGGCAAAGTATCTTCACTCAGTTTAACGAGCATATTAATAGGGACGCCAATTTGCTTCAGGTTCAAATCGGTACGAATACCAGCAAACTGCATCGGGCGGTCTTCGCGCGGATTTAAACCAGAAGTTTCGAGATCATAAAAGAAAAAAGTCTGCTGTTGGTTCATGTTTTCATCTTAGCATATATTTTTAGGTATGAGAAAAGGCCGGACTAAATTCGTAAAGTCCGACCTTGTTTTTTATTTCGGTCTTTTGAAAGTTTCGATGATTAATTCATCAATGCTCCGCCGCTGGTAGAAACGTATCGATCGCCCTTTCAGAACGCGCTTATGTGCGATTTTGCGAGCGCGCGCCTGCGCAGCATCCGGAATCACCTTCTCGGCAATCCAGCCCGCAATGAGCAGGCCGATGACGTAGAAAATCCCGAGTGCGATTATGTAATCATAAATAATCGCGTGCTCGCTCGACCGACCTATTTCAACCATGCCGTTGACATGATTGACGGTCAGCAGAACTGTCATCACAGTGCCGACAATGGTGCCGATGGTCCAATTTAAACTGACGCTCGGTAACGAAATGAGCGATTCGGTTTCAATCTCGGACCATTTGTTTCGACGTCTGAACTGCTCGCGCAGCGCTATTGCGTGCTTTACGCGCGCCACCTTGCGGGCCGAAGAATCAACCCTAGGGCGGTCAATGAGTTTCACGCTATGCTGACCGATAAAATGGGCAATTACCGCCATGATAGCCAGAACAACGGTTTCAACTAATAATTCTTTTAGCATAATACTCCCCCTCCTTTTGTGGATACACTTTTACATTTCTGCATTTCTGCCGACTAGAATTAGTAAGCAGGAATGCAGAAATGCTTCTCGGGAGAATATTATTGCGATTCAAGTTTCTAAGTACTTAGCAATTTTAGACAGCTACGTTTATCATTATACCACACTTTGTATAAAAAGTCAATGAGGCGCCCAAGTTAACCCCTCAAGTGCAACACTTCGCAACAAAAAAGAGACATCCTTGCGTCTATCCTGTTAGAATTAAATTTGCACATCAAACCTAATAGGAGTAAACAGATGTCTCACAGCAAGTATACACATATTTCGCTTGAAGAGCGAGTAGTAATTGAGAATAGGCTCAAAAATGGTGAAGGAATTGTTAGGATAGCGACCAGTCTTAGCCGCTATCCAAGCTCTGTTTCTCGAGAATTGAAACGAAATGGGATAACGCCTAAAACTTGCCGAATCAACCGACCAAAAGAATTAAGTTTGGATAGTAGAAACTATAGAGGTTCGAGCTATGTTGAGACGATTCGAACCAAGAAGGATAGCTACCGACGGAGGCTTAAAGATTTCAATAAGCCTAAATACTTAGCTAAAGAAGCTAGCGAGAGGGCTTCTGGACGTATTAAGAAGCAAGAGTTGCTCCTTAATACGCCAAAATATGCAGAGACTAAATATTATGTTCTCGAGAAATTAAAGCTGCGCTGGTCTCCAGAACAAATTTCTGGAAGACTAAAGATTGAAGGTAAATTGCCATACGTTTCACATAAGGCAATCTATAAATATATCTACTCAGAGCATCTCGAGAAGTACCTGAGGCGCAGAGGTTGCAAGAAATGTCCATACAAAAATTTAAAGTTCAATAGAACTAATAGAGATAAACATAATATCTCTGAGAGACCCAAAGAGGTGGACGATCTTGAAAGATATGGCGATCTTGAAGGTGATACAATTTTTGGTTTAGATAAAAAAGATAGAATCCTGACGCATACCGACAGAAAATCTGGTCTGCTAGCCGCAAGCTTGGTTCGCAATTTTAATGCCAACAAGATAGCTAAGCAGACCACCAAAGACATTAAAAATGTCTTTGGTGAAATTAAAACCATCACTTACGACAATGGTGCGAAATTTACGCTCTGGAAAGAGATTGAAAGAAATCTCGAAACAACAATTTACTTTGCAAACCCGTACCATTCCTGGGAGCGAGGGCGCAACGAGAATGCAAATGGCTTGATTCGAGATTTCTTTCCTAAAGGTACAGACTTCAAAAGATTAACTCAAAAAGATATACTTAGAGTTACAGATTTAATTAACAATAGACCAAGGAAAAGACTCCAATGGCATACGCCATTGGAAATCTACAAGTCTCAGACTGTTGCACTTGAGGGGTTAATGTAGCGCGCCTGAGCCCATCAAAAAACGGGGTTTTACGCCCGTTTTGAGATGTTCTTAATCTTATTCGCTAGTTTCTGCTTCCTCGGTAGCAGATCCTGCGGAAGGAGAAACGGTAATGCCTTGCGCCTTATAATATAGATTGATTAATTCTTCGCTCATTTCAATTTCTTCTGGCTTATCAATGAGCATAATTACGAATTTAAGTGGACTATTGGCAGGGATGGTGCCCTGGTCTTCGCTTCCGTAACCGAGAGCAGACGGAATAGAAACAACACGCACGCCGCCAATTTTCATACCCTCAATTCCCTGCTTCCAGCCTTCGATTAAACCAGTCGTTCCAGCTAGTGGGCTCTTGAGAGAGCTTGGATTGCTATAGTTGTCGAAAGAAGAGTCAAAAACAGTCTCGTCGCTGAGCCAGCCTATATAATAGGCGGCATAGTCGGTAAAGTCTTTACTAGTGACCTCTTTGCCACTACCTTCTTTAAGATCTTCAGTCTTAAGATTATCGATACTAGCCTTATTAAAAGCTTTAACTTGGTCTTTGTAAGTCTTAAAAGTGTCAAAGTACTTCTTTGATAACTCTTCAGTCTGCTTGGTAGCTTTTTCGTTATATTCAGCCATCAGCTTGTCGTAGCGAGCCTGCTCTTCGCTAGTTAAATTGCCCTGATTACTATTATTACTGCCGTAATTAAGGACGAGTCCAGCATATAATGCAAAAGTTGAAATCAACATGAAAGCAGCAATTATGATAATAATCAGGCGCTGTTTTGGAGACGTCCTAAGGTCATCATTCTTAATCATATTACCTCCGTTCCACCCGTTATTTTATTTTTTCCAATGTATCCATTATAGCTTGAATTTCGGCTTTTTCTAGTGTTTTATCCGTACGCGCAAAGTCGAGATGAAAGCTAACATTCTTCGTTTCAGAATCTTTGGCATGATAAATTGAAGTGCATTTAACATGGTAAATTAGCTGCCTACGAGCAAGCGCATCGCGTATTTTTGCTTCCACTGCACCAGTCGGGGCATCGAGCGGAATGGTAATAGTTAAGTCACGCGCAACAGAAGGATACTGGCTGAAACTAAAATCCTTAACGCTTGCACCCTGGAGTTCAAGTATAATGCGGAGATTTAGCTCAAAGGCGGCAGTCTCTGCAGGAAGTTTAAAATTGCGCGCAATACGCTGCTTAATTTCGCCGACATAGCCAATTAGCTTGCCGTCTGGCGTTTCGATATTTGCACTACGTTTTGCCTCGTAATATGCATTGGTTTTATCTTTTGCCTCTAGAAATGGCTTGATTTCATACTGAACACCAAAGCTTTCTAACACAGATTGAGCATACTTCTTGGCGAGATAATAGCCAGCTTTTTGGTCTTGCGATACAAGTACAAAACCGAGTTCGTTGCTATTTTGAGGTACGCCATCTTCATCCACACCATTCGTGCGTGGGTAAACCTGGTTCATTTCAAAAAGCGCAAACATATCGTGACCGGCACGTAAATTGGCATAGGATTTATCCAACAAACTCGGTACGATGCTTTGGCGAATGTATTGTAAATCTGGCGAAATAGAGTTCACGATTTTGTAAGAATTATCAGGATTTTGGCCGACCTTTTTTAACAAATCACCGTGTACAAACGAGTATGTTAGCACTTCATTCGCACCGCGCGCGGCCAAGTGGTTGCGTAAAGCGGTTTTGAGCTTAAATATCTCGTTCGGATCCGATGTAGCATGTAGTGGAAGAATTGGCGCAATGTTATCAAAACCAGAAAGGCGACCAACTTCTTCGATGATATCTTCTGGGATATGAATATCCGTACGCCAGAATGGAACCGTTACAGTAAATTCACCATTTTTTGTTTCAACTTCAAATTCGACATTCTCGAGGAGTTCTTTAACCTGCTTAGCAGTGAAATCAGTGCCGAGCAAGCCATTAATGTGCTCGAGCGTAACAGTGACTTTTTCTGATTCTGGGGCGGTTTTCTGACTATCGAATAGAGCAAGTGGTTTGAGATACTTTTCGGTTACTTGAGCGAAACGCAAGGCGACTGGAAGAGTCTGACCGGCTGGCTGACCTTTCGTAAAGCGCGTAATCGCTTCAGAAAAAATGCCATGCGCCATCTGAGTTTTGCGGAGATTATAAAGGCTGAAAGTAGCAGATTCAAGAATAACGCGTTTAGTATTTTCGTCGATTGCCGTATTGGCACCACCCATCGCCCCCGCTAAAGCGACCGGGATATTATTGCTAGTGATAACAATGTCGTCTTCGTTCATTTCGATTTCTTTTCCGTCAAGCAGAGCGAGCTTCTCACCTTTCTCGGCAGCGCGGACAATGATTTTTGGAGTCTTCCCGCCGCCGACGGCAACAAATTTGTCGTAATCAAAAGCGTGCAATGGTTGGCCATATTCCAGCATACACATATTCGTCGCATCTACGATTGGATCGATTGAACGCATACCGGCACGCGCCAATAAAGTAGCTTGGTGATTGAGATATGAATTATCAGGCTTCTCGGTCGGTTCAAATACAATAGCCGTATAACGCGAGCAAAGTTTCTCGTCAATTTTGATTTCAAGTTTAACTTTTGGATCGTTCTTAAAATCAGCTTTTGCATTTAAGTACCAGTCTGGCGAGGTGAACTTTTGGCCAAGAATGCCAGCAACTTCGCGACGAAAACCAAGCACGCCAAAAGTGTCTGGACGATGCGTGAGTGATTTGTTTTCAATATCGAGAATTTTGTCGTTTAGGTCGACGAATAATTCGGCAAGAGACATACCAACCTTAGCCTCGGCAGGGTTAAGCTCAACGATACCTGCATGGTCGTCGCCTAAATCTAGCTCGTCTGCGGCCGCCATCATGCCATAGGAATCATATTTTTTGAGCATTTTGCGCATGCCAATTTTGAATGGCTCAGCATCGTTTGCTGTGCATGGAATAATGGCACCTGGAGCAACCCAAGCCGCAAACATTTCTTCATGCACATTAGGAGCGCCGCACATGACTTGAACGAGACCATTTTCGTCACGTTTTACGTCGGTTGCCTTGCCGCCATCATCAATTAGACAGCGCGTTAAATGTGTGCCTGGAATTTTTTCGCAAGATTTAACTTGAACAACGTAAATGCCGTCATATTTATGCGTTTGATCGATAACGTCTTCAATTTCTACAAGACGTGCGCCGATTAATTTTACGAGTTCGCCGTCGGAAACTTTAATATCGCCGAGACCTTCTTTTAAGTGGTTGAGTGAAATTAACATGCGAACTCCTTCAAGAAATCTAATTTAGCCGATTCAAAATTACGAACATCACCCAGACCGTAGCGCAACATGACGAGGCGATCGATGCCACCGCCCCACGCAAAACCTTGATATTTAGCAGGATCGATACCGGCCATTTTTAGAACGTTAGGGTGAATCATGCCGCAACCGAGCATTTCGAGCCAATCGCCGCCCTTGCCTTTACCGCCAAGTGCAGCTGGTTTTTCGATTAAAAATTCAAGGCTAGGCTCAGTGAACGGGAAGTAGCCTGGTTGAGTTTTGATGTTTAATTTTTGACCATAGTATTTTTCGAAAAATTCACGCAAAATGCCAAGCATATTGCCGAGTGTGCAAGTTTCAGAAACATAGACGCCTTCATATTGATAAAACGTATGTTCGTGCGTAGCGTCAACATCCTCGTTACGATAGACGCGTCCAGGAACCGCCACGGCAATAGCATTGCCTTCATTGAGTTTATGCTTGTAGGTTTTTAATACGCGATGTTGCATAGTGCTAGTATGAGCAGGCGGAATAAAACCTTCTTCCGTACGAAAAGTATCGTAACCATCGCGCGCCGGATGTCCTTTGGCGAAGTTCAGACTGTCGAACATATGAAATTCATCGTCAAGTTGGACTGATTCCATAATGTCAAAACCCATATTTTGATAAATGTCAATCACGCGATCAAGTTCAGTCATAAGCGGATGTTTACTACCAAAATCGGCAGTTAGAAACTCGGGCGCATCAGCGTTTACGTCTCGCGAAGCAGTGATGTCGAGCGGGGTTACATTGGCGTCCTGCGCAGCTTTTTCAGCTTCCGCAATTTGCTGCATGATTTTTTGTTTTTTAATATTTAATTCTCGACCAAAATCAGCTCGCCTTTCGGCAAGCATGTCTTTGATTTTGGCATATTCTGCATTGAGCTGTTTTAGCTCTGCTTTTAAATCCGAAATACTAGGCATGATACCTAGTATTTTAACATATCTCTTATCTGTTGACTATTTTAGAACAAAGATGATAACTAAGGCTAAAGCCGCAAGGACGACTAGAATGAACCAGAACCAGCTAAAACGACCAGTTTTTTTAGTGCCGCGAAAGTATTCGGAATCTTCAACTAAATCTACATCCGCGTCGCCATCATCATGAGAAGTGCGATTTGAACGTCCGCGTAAATCGGCAGAAATACGCTCCTGTAATTTCGATTGTTCTTCATTACCCTGCACCATTACTCCCACGTCATTACCTCCTTCTTTGTTTGAACTTTTTTATTGTAACATAACAATGCTTATTCTAAAAATAAAGAAAAAACAGGTAAGTTATCTAGAAATATGATATGATATTTTTATATAACATTAAGGAGAGGTAAAATGGCAACAACCAAAGCCAAATCGGCCAAGAAGTCTGGCACCAAAAAGGCTTCCATGAAGTCTAGAGCCGCAACTTCAAAGCCAAAAACTGTCAAAGCAGTTGAAGCCAAAACTACCAAAAAAGCCAAAGTTACCATGGTGGACAAGGTTGAAGATAAGGCAGAAAAGGTAGCAGAGGATAAAGTCAAAGTTATGTCCGAAAAGGCTCATCCAGTAAAGGAATTCTTTTCGCGAAAGTTTGATGCATCGGAAAATATTTTGACTATTTTCAAGGATACTAAAATTATCGGAGCAATTCTTGCCGAGATTATCGGTACTGGTCTTATTACCAGCATCGCACTCACGCTTGGCTTGTTTAACCCGCTCTATTTAATTTTTGGTTACCTTGGTATAACGCTCGCCGTGTTTGCAATTTCCGGCGCACATCTAAACCCAGCTATTACGGTTGGTATGATGGCAAGTCGTCGCGTTTCAGCAATTCGTGGTGTACTATATCTAATCGCTCAAGTCATCGGTGCATGGCTCGGTTTCTTAGTAATTAGCGGCTTCTACAATGCTGGTGTTGCTTCAGGCAATATTGCTAGCGAAACCACTAAACTTCCAACCTTGACTGCAGCGAGCGAATTAACTGCCGCAACGGAAGGATTTAGTTTCTTCTGGGCAATTACGATGATTGAATTTGTTGGCGCAATCGTAATAGCCTTTTTCTTCGCCCGTGCTCTCGCCTACAAACGTAGCGCATTTACATTTGCGGCGACTGTTGCTTGTGGCGTTTTCTTAGCTATGCTTTTCTCAACTGTCATCAGTAGCTCATACTTAGGTCTCCAAAACAATATCTTTGTACTCAACCCGGCCGTCGCCTTTATGTATGGCGTGCTACCTGGTAGTGCTGATGGTTTTGACACCCTCATGAATGCATTAATGCCGATGCTAGTTACTTATGTAGTATTCCCAATGCTCGGCGGCGTGATCGGCTTCTATTTATCTGACTTTATCGCAAAACTCAGCGGTAAAGAACTTGCAAATTAATAGAATTACGATAATAAAAATCTCCCCGTTTATGCGAGGAGATTTTTTTGATGCTATAGAATGTATTATTCAGTAACGCCAAGCTCAATGCGCTTGAATTGTTTAACGTTGATATTCTCACCAGTCTTAGCAATAGTCTCTTTAATAAGATCGGCAACTGTTTTCTTATCATCAAAGATGAATGGTTGGCTCATTAAAACACGATCAGCGAAAGCTTTAGAAACTTTTGCGGCGAGAATTTGCTCTTTCTTGTCGGCAGGCTCTTTGCCGCTGAGGGTAGCTTCGGCTTCTTTTTTAGCTTCTTCCATCTTCTCGGCTGGAATGTCTTCTTCGCTAACCCATTGCGGATTCATGCTAGCGACTTGCATAGCAAGCTTGTGAGCAAGATCGATAAATTCGTCGGTCTTAGCAACAAAAGAGGTTTCGCAGTTAACTTCAATAATCGCACCAATGCGACCACCATGAACATAGGATTCAATGACACCTTCACGGGTTTCACGATCGCCACGCTTTTCAGCTTTGGTGAGGCCTTTCTTGCGCATTTCGGCAAGAGCTTTATCGAAATCGCCCTTAGCTTCAACGAGTGCTTTCTTAGCATCAGTTAAACCGACACCAGAAAGTTCTTTGAGTTTCTTAATGAGTTCAATACTGATAGCCTTAGCTTCGCTCGCGACTTCCTTGGTAGTTTTTTCTTTCTTGACCATTTTTGACTCCTTTTAATGTTAGTTATTTATTCGATTTAGCTTTGCCTTCTTTAATAGCGGTAGCAAAATACTCGAGAATAAGTTTGACGGACTTAATAGCGTCGTCATTAGCTGGGATTGGATAATCGATACCAGTTGGATTGCTATTAGTATCAACAATAGCAAAGACTGGGATATTTAGGCTTTGAGCCTCTTTGATAGCATTGCGATCTTGAATAGTATCAGCAACGATTACGGCAACTGGCTGTTCGGTCATGCCCTTGATACCGCCGTAGCGTTCGTTAAGGTCGTCAATTTCCTCTTGGAAACGCTGAACTTCAAGCTTGCTATAGCGCTTTTCGAGTTCACCGGAAGCCATACGGCGTTCGAGATCTTTGAGTTTGCGAATTTGCTTATTGATGGTTTCGACGTTAGTAAGCATACCGCCGACCCAGCGTACAGTGACATATGGCATATCAACCGATTCGGCGATAGCCTTAACGGTGTCTTTCATTTGCTTTTTAGTGCCAACGAAAAGAACTTTCTTGCCACCAGCTACGCGATGGCTGATTTCTGGAAGAGCCTTGTCGAGAGCTTCGACGGTCTTTTCGAGGTTAATAATATGAGCGCCTTGGCGCTTGCTGTGGATGTATGGAGCCATCTTTGGGTGCCAACGGCTGGTTTTGTGACCAAAATGTGCACCAGCGGCAAGAAGCTCCTTGATATCTGCTTGTACAGGCATTGTACCTTTCTCCTTCGCTCGTAACTCCTACGAGCTGATTCATTAAAAATTATTACTTGTATATTTTAACATATATCTTTTATTTTGACCAGAGGTTATATGGGAATTATCTGACATTTGACTATTCCTAGCTATATGATACAATTTGATGGTTACTTTAGTCTCGCACATTAGAAATGGGGTGAATCAATGAAGACAAAGAACATTAGTCTCGTAATCCTTGCCGAGAAGCCAAAGAAGGCGCCGAGAACTTCGGCCGACAAACCTTTGCTGATTCGTACGGGAGATGGTGAGTTGATGACACATCGTGTGCGCAGCCTGCTGCGTGAATACGGGGATCAAATTCAGATTCCAGCCAGTCTGATGCTGGAGGTACTCGAAGATCGGAACCGCAAATCACGCCAGTTAAGGGCTGCGGAACGTGACCTGAATGCGCTTAACGATTTGAGCGGCGACACAATCGGCGTGCTGCTGCAGCTGAGAAACTCGGCAAATAAGTTGATTGAAGCTATCTGCGACGCCCGTCCGGATAACATGTTCGAGGATATTTCCTCAAAGCTCGATGAACTGAATAACGCATTGGAGGTTGCCGATGACTTCCTCGGCGATATGCTTGATGATTGCGATTGTGGCGATTGCCATGATGACGAGGCAGAAGCCTAAGCACTAGTATCTTATCAACCCTCACAACAAAAAGCCGCCCCACTCTACGGGACGGCTTATTTTTTTATTGTTAATTATCTGTAGTCGTAATCGTCTGCGTAGGCTTCAAGTGTTACGTTGATGGTTTGTTCTTTACCGTCGCGCAGTAAAGTGATCTGAATCGTGTCGCCAACTTTATATTCGCCGACTAGGGTCGAGATTGAGCCGGCGCGACCAACTTCAATATTACCGATTTTCGTAATAATGTCATCGTTTTTGATACCAGCTTTATCGGCAGGACCACCTTTTACAATCGCATCATTTGCGCGACCAGTAGAAGTTTCGGAATGGACATATGCACCCTGCTTGACAGGCAGTTTGTAGGTTTTAGCGACTTCTGCAGTAATCGTAGTGTAGGAAAGACCGAGATAGGCGCGTTCGGCTTTGCCGTCATCCACGATGCGCTTCAGCATGCCTTTGACGGCGGAAATCGGAATTGCGAAACCAAGCCCTTCGGCACTAGTTGAAGTGGCAGTATTTATGCCAATTACCTCGCCGGCGGCATTGACAAGCGGACCGCCAGAGTTGCCTGGGTTAATTGCCGCATCGGTCTGAAGCATATCTGTGAGATATTCAATATTTTTACCGCTCGAATCGCCAGCCTCAACGGAACGACCAGTACCGCCGATAATACCTTGCGTAACAGAATTCTGATAGGCGCCAAGTGCGTTGCCAATTGCTAGAACTGGCTGACCGACGGAAATGGTTTTCGAATCACCAAGATTTACGGTTGGCAAATTACTGGCATCGGTTATTTTTAGATAAGCTACATCATTAAGCGGATCTGTACCGAGCAACTTAACATCACTGTATGTTTCGCCACTGTCGGTAATAATTTTAATATTGCGTGAACCTTCAACTACGTGTTTATTAGTTATTACGTAGCCATCAGAAGAGACTATCATGCCAGTACCAGCCGATTGCGCAATGCTACCCATACCATAATATGAAGAACGGTAGCTTTCACTAACAATCGAAACGACGGCAGGAGTAACTTTGCCGGCAATTGCAGCAACGGACGTCTCTTCAAATTCAATCGAATTACCAGTATAGTATCCATCTGGGCTAGCAGCAGAAATAACGGTCGGTTGATTCATGGAGCGATAGAACGCAAAGCCGCCCAATGCAGCACCGGATAATGCAATTAATAATGCAAATAATGCAAGTCCGATGGCTGTACCGTTACCATCACGTTTACGCAATTCTCCTGCGACAGGCGTGTTATCGTTTTTTTGCAAATTCGACGAACTTGAACGATAATTTCGCCAGTCACTATGCTCGTGTTTTATTTCATTTGTCTTGTTAGAGTCTTCTGAATGCCCACTCTCCATTTTGTTCTCCTTTCCATTAAATGTTGAAATTAGGTACTGAATAGAAAAATACCATGAAAATCATAATTAAAGCTGAAAATAATGCTGGCGCAAGAATATCGTCGATGCGAATCTTACCATCGTGACGAACAGCCGATTTATAGCCGCGCGAGAAGACAAATAGCATGATGGTAGCGATAATTGGGAATTGCGGAATCGAAAAGCCGGTAATAAAGCCGCCTTCCATGCCGCGACCGAGTTGATATGCAATAGTCCAATGATAACAAATCCAATACAGTTCAGACATCATCATTCCGAAAATGAAAGTCGTAAGCGTAAAATCATGGTCATCTCCTTGCATAAGAACATGACGAGTGGCGCCATAGCCAATAATGAAGCATACTATTACGCCAACAATAGGATCTAACTGTGCGGTAATAAGCGAAACTACAAACGAACCGAAGAAAATTGCAAAGAGAGCTTGTAGCTCTGCACCGCGCGTCGTACTAAGTGGCTTAATAACTACTAACCATACGGCATAAATAATTGTTAAGATAATTTGCCACAAATTTAGACCACCAGCAGGATTAGCTAAATAAACCAATATTGCCAAACTTATACCGACAGTCAAGTCAACGAGATTCGCCTTAACATTAAGCCACCAGTAACGTGGACGAACAGCTAGAATGCGCCATTTTGATAATAGGACTAGCAAAATAGCAAAAACCCAGTTCGCACTGACTACTGTAAGAATAGTCGACATAACGGCCAATCCAATATTTAGCATAGCGTGAGTCGCGGTACTGAGCGCATTGCGACCACGCCTTAAAATGACGTAATCTGCCATAACTCTTTTTATTTTAACACGTAACGCCGCTTTTTCGCCACTTATGCTAAAATAATCTATATGGAACAAAAACCAAGTTTTGGGCAAAAATATCCAGCCTTAAAGGATATACTGAATTTTTTAATTTTCGTTGGGGCCGTAGCATTAGGCACTTTCATTCTGAATAGTTTTGTTTTTCGTAGTTACAACGTAGTAGGTGGCAGTATGGAAAACACATTACACTCTGGCGACCGCGTGATTGTTAATCGTGTGCCGGTCAGCATTGCACACCTTAAAGAGCAGGAATATATACCAGAGCGTGGTCAAGTTATTGTGTTCGCAAATGGTGGTACCTCTAGTTTAACAAATTGTGAACCAATGGATGGCGTAGCCGATCAATACATTATTAAGCGCGTTATTGCCTTTCCTGGCGAACGCGTAAAACTTGAAAATAGCGTTTTGACAGTTTATAACAAGGAGCATCCGGAAGGTTTTCATCCAGATGACGACACGCGCAAATCTGATAAGGACGGACCAAAGAAGGAGATTTCTGGTTCGGTAAACATGATCGTACCAGAGGGCGAGCTATTCGTTTCCGGCGATAACCGCGAAGGTTCCAATTCTTACGATTCGCGTAACGGTCTCGGTACGGTGCCTTTTTGTCGCGTCGTCGGACCAGTTGTAAGTAGGATTTTCCCTTTTACTGGGATTCGATTCTTTTAATACTCCTTAGATAATGTGCTTGGCTCTTGATTGTTGTTTAATCTTCCAATAAAGGGCGGTCGATTAAAGTAGGCTCAATTGTGGGGTCTCCTGTTGTTATTTTTACAACATCTTTATCAATCAATGAGAGTGATTTGTAGGCAGCATTGTAATGGTTGACCGTCGTACTAAGCGAGTTGCCAATTTTGCCCATGTAATTGTCGAAGGCAGTAATGTGTTGACCAAGTTTCGCAACGCGAGCTTGAATCTCGGCGGTATCTTTTTCAATTTCAAGACTGCGCAGCCCCTGAAGAATAGTCTGTAGGTAGGCCATGAAGCTGGTAGGGCTAACAATGATAACCTTCTTATCGCGATAGGCATATTCGATCAAGTCGCGTTCGGAACTGGTCGTGCCAACTTTGTTAATTAGTAAATCGTAATAAAGACTCTCGGACGGAATAAACATAAAAGCAAATTCCATCGTCTTCTCGGCTGGGCGAATATACTTTGCGGTCTCATCTATGCGCCCCTTGAGGTCGTCGCGAACTTTTTTGGCGTAATTAGCGCGCTCGGTTTTATCCTTAGCGGCGACCATACGATTATAATTTTCAAGCGAGAATTTCGAGTCGATCGGTAAGATTTTGCCTTTGTCGAGGAACACGACTGCATCGACAATTTCACCATCTTTGAACTTATATTGCAGACTATAAGAGCCGACCGGTAAGACATTTCCGAGCACAGTATCGAGATAATATTCGCCAAAAACACCGCGTTGCTTGGGGTTTTGCAATACCGACTGTAGAGTCTTAAGTTCATCCGCGACAGATTCGACATGCTTATTAGTTTCATTAATCGTAGCAAGGCGAGCGGATATTTCCGCGATAGCACGTTTACTATCGCGCATCTGGCGACCAGACTCGGTGAGCTGATGCGAGATTGATTCTTGAACGCGCGAGTTATTAAGGTCAATCTTGCGATTAACCGCTTCATTCATATAGTCAATCTTATCTTGAGTACGCTTGTTTTCTTGGTTAATTCTATCATCAAGAGTATGAGATAGTTTATTAATCTGACGTGACATCACTATGATGGTGACTAAAAATATAATGACAAGTGCAGCAATAATAATAATTAAACTGGTATCCATAAGCGTATTATACAATAAAATACCCCACTTGCAGGTAGGGGTATTTATCGCAAAAGCCGCACTGATTACTTATCGACGACTTCACCTTCAACGGTGTCACCATCATCTCTTTTATCGTCAGACTGTTTATCATCCTTTTTGTCGTCGCCGGCTTGCTGGTAAAGCTTAGCGCCAATTGGCATAATAGCGTCGCTGAGCGCCTTGCTGGCTTCTTCAAGTTTCTCTTTATCGTCAGAGTTCTTCTCGAGAGCTTCTTTCGCTTCGGCAACAGCCTTCTTGATAGTCTCTTTATCGTCGTCAGAAATCTTGTCTTTGTATTCATCTGGCATCTTTTCGGCCTGATAAATCGTATTTTCAAGATGATTCTTCGCTTCAATAGCTTCCTTTTTCTTCTTATCGTCGGCAGCATGCGCTTCAGCATCACGTTGAGCCTTAGCGATATCATCCTTGCTCATGTTACCAGAGTTCTGAATAGTAATGCTCTGCTCTTTGCCAGTACCCTTATCTTTTGCGGTAACGTTCAAGATTCCATTAGCATCAAGATTAAAGGTAACTTCGATTTGCGGAATACCGCGCGGGGCCGGTGCAATACCGTCGAGAATAAAGCGGCCGAGCGACTTATTGTCGTTAGCAAACTCACGCTCACCCTGAAGAACATTAATTTCTACTTGTGGCTGATTGTCGGAGGCGGTACTGAAGACCTGGGAAGCACTAGTAGGAATAGTAGTGTTGCGGTCAATTAATGGGGTACGAACGCCGCCCATGGTTTCGATGCCGAGCGTAAGTGGAGTAACATCAAGCAAGAGAACATCCTTGACGTCGCCAGCGAGAACGCCACCCTGAATAGCCGCACCAACCGCGACCACCTCGTCTGGGTTAACGCCTTGCATTGGATCTTTGCCAAAAAGTTTTTTGACACGTTCGACAACAGCTGGCATGCGCGTCATACCGCCGACCATGACGATGTCGGCAATATCGCTAGTCTTGAGATTAGCATCGTCAAGAGCCTTTTTGACTGGACCATCAAGACGGTCAAGGAGAGGGGCAACCAATTCCTCGAGCTTAGCGCGCGTCAAAGTCAGTTCAAGATGCTTTGGACCATCAGCGTCAGCGGTGATATACGGGAGATTAATATCAGTTTCGGTAGCGCTAGAAAGCTCTTTCTTAGCTTTCTCTGCTTCATCTTTAATGCGTTGCATAGCAGCGGCATCCTTGCGAAGGTCAATGCTATTTTCTTTCTCGAATTCAGATAGGATATAATCAACAATCTTGTTATCGAAATCTTCGCCGCCAAGGTGAGTATCGCCATTAGTGGCTTTCACCTCAAAGACGCCATCGCCAAGTTCAAGAATAGAAACATCGAAAGTACCGCCGCCGAGATCAAAGACGACAATCTTTTGATCGGCACTCTTTTCGAGACCATAAGCCAAGGCCGCAGCAGTAGGTTCAGGAATAATACGCTTAACTTCGAGACCGGCGATTTTACCAGCATCTTTGGTGGCTTGGCGTTGAGAATCATCAAAATAGGCCGGAACGGTAATAATAGCCTCTGTAACCTTCTCACCCAAGAATGCTTCAGCATCGGCTTTAATCTTGGAAAGGATCATGGCGGAGACTTCTTCTGGAGTCATTTCCTTGTCGCCGAGCTTGACGCCGACACCAGCACCTTTACGGACAATTTTGTATGGCAAGATGCCAATATCGTCTTGCACCTCTTTATCGTCATATTTGCGGCCAATTAAACGCTTGATGCCATAAATAGTGTTTTCTGGATTAGTAACGCGCTGACGTTGTGCAACTTTACCAACAAGACGGTCACCTTTTTTAGTTACGGCTACGACCGACGGAGTCGTACGGTCGCCCTCGCTGTTTGTAATAACCTCTGGTTTACCGGCCACCATATAGGCAAAAGCCGAGTTGGTAGTGCCGAGGTCAATACCGATAATTTTACTCATTTGGATTTATCCTCCTTAAATTATAGACGATTTCATGTTTTAGCACTCGCACCCTCAGAGTGCTAATTTGTACTAATTGTAGCGCGTTAGCACTCACGTGTCAAGTCTGCTAAACAGGGGTGAATAAAAGAATTTTAGTTTTTTTCAAGAAATTCCACAAAGTTTGGAATGATTAAAAGATAACCACCCAAGGCGGCGCCAAGCGTAGCGCACAAAAGATCATACATTGTATCGTCAACCCCGACCGAAACGAGCTGTTGCATACTCTGCCCGAGAAGCTTATCGCAGCCAAACTCGAAAAATTCCCACATGACGCCTATCGCCATCGAGAAAAACATAATAAACATAGCTTTGAATACTTTAGAAGTTTTATTAGCC
Organism: uncultured Candidatus Saccharibacteria bacterium; assembly: GCA_946406315.1. Classification (GTDB taxonomy): domain Bacteria; phylum Patescibacteriota; class Saccharimonadia; order Saccharimonadales; family Saccharimonadaceae; genus UBA2834. The sequence goes on along the minus strand of CAMJKD010000006.1, from coordinate 33,508 downwards.
TTAAAGTAAACTAAAGCATAGTGGCCAACTAATGCCGAAAAGACGCCAGAGCAAAAATGAACAGCCTTGTCGAAGAATGGCACTGTTTTATAGAGATCCATACAAATACCCATATCGAGCGCAATGAAAATAAATGCATAATAAAGTAACTCGATTCGGAATGAAAACTTACACTTAAAAATCTTGCTAATCACCTCTGGCAAAAACGGTAAAACTAAGCCGGCTAAAAAGCCGCCATATTTACTATATTCCGGATCAATAACGCAACGAATGCCGGTCAAAACAGCATATATTAATAAACAAAGCTTAATTGTGATTAAAATTCCGCGGCGATATTTACTCATTTCTGCTGTTATTCTAGCATATTTCGCATGATAAGATAGATATATATGCTTACGTCAGCCGCTTTACAGCTAATTGCTATTACCTCGATGTTAATTGACCATTTGGGGGGCTTTTTATTCCACGATCACCTAACGATGCGCGCAATTGGTCGCCTCGCAATGCCCCTATTCTGTTTTATGTTAACGGAAGGTTTTCTGCACACTGAGGGAAAACGCGTGCGTTATTTTGGACGACTGATTACCTTTGCATTCATTTCGCAACTGGCATACGATTTAGTTATTTTTGCGGGCAGCGGCGGTGCTATTACAGACCTGCCAATGTTCTTAGTGACAGGACTATTGAGCAGTTCTATTCGCTTAAATGTATTGTTCACGTTGGCAATTGGTTTTGTGGCAATGGCGGCGATAGAGTATAGCGCCTGGATAGGCTTCTGTTCAGTGCCGATTTTATTGATTATCTCAGAGTTGATACATACGGATTATGGCGCTTTCGGCATACTAATGATTATAGGCTTTTATCTGGTTTCAAAGATTTTTCATAAAAAAGACCAGCAAATCTGGCGGTGGTTTGGTTATATTGTCACGTTGTTCGGAGTAACGGCTGCACAGGTTATGGTAGATAGCAACCCAATTCAGCTATTCGCATTCTTCGCGATTATTCCAATTATTCTCTATAATGGCAAGCTCGGCAGAAGATTACCGAAATGGTTCGGTTATATCTTTTATCCAGCACACTTATTATTGATTGCGGTGATTGCTTTTATCGTCAACGCCGCTCAAGTAATGTATGATAGCTAAACTAGCATTCAGTTGAAATTTATACCGCGAGTCGTGCGACTCGATAAATTCATTGACCGCCTTAGCGACGCCTGGCAATTCAGAGTTGCGATAATCGTGCACTACAACAATGGCACCATCAACAAGGTGGGGAGCAATTTTTTCAAAACTAGTTTTAATTGACGCATAAAAGTCGCCGTCTAATAAAGCGAAAGAGATTTGCATAGGTAAATCTGCATCATTAAGTTGGTCGAACCACTTCTTGACGATAACTGGGTCAGGAAGAGAAAGCTTCTTGAATTTATGTGCAACAGTTGCGGGAGATACCTTGAGCTCCCCTGCCCTAAAGCGCCAACCGGTCGCCGATTGGTCTTCGGCAGTTTTTTCGGGTAGCCCCTCGAAAGAATCATAGAGATAGAGCCACTTATCTGGTGTACTCTTCATAGCTTCGGCAAGAATTACTGAGGTATCGCCAGCATAGCAGCCAAACTCCACCACATCACCAGGTAATGCGGCGGTCTTAGCAAGCTCGCGCAAAATAATGTCGGTTTCGTGCGTCGGAATTTGAAGATCTTTCATGCTAGTCAATAAAGTGAATATCTTTCATGAGCTTGCCGAAAGCCTCATGAAATTCTTCGATGGTGCCAGAGTTGTCGACGTAATAATCGGCAATAGCGATTGGACCGCCCTTTTCAAGGTTTTCAATTTCGCTACGGTCACGTTCAGCAACCTCAGCAGGAGTAAGCGGGCGAACTGGACGATTAGCGAGGCGCTCGCGACGTAAAGCTTTTGGCGTTACGATAGCTACGACAGTCATTTCATCTGGAAATTCCTTACGCAAGACCTTATATTCAGTCCAGCTATAGAGACCGTCAAGCACAATGCGCTTTTGGCCAGCTTCGATAAGCTTTTTTACGTCTTTGACAACACGATTAACGATTGCATCCTTACCTTCGTCTTCGCGTAGCTTTTCGCGAATCATTTTCTCGTTAGTCTCATTTACTTCGAGCCCCGCTTCTTTCACGGCATTAATAACAACGCCACCAAAATATACCTTTGGAATATTATGTTCGGTTAAATAGTCTACGGCAGTAGACTTTCCACTACCGCACATACCGACGACAGCTATTAATTTGATATCGTTATCCTTTTCCATTAGAACTATTATATCAGATAGCGCCAAGCACACGCGACCAAAGTTCGTCTACGACAGATTTATTCATATTGCCAACTGCGGCAAGACCAGAGATGCCGGATTGCATAAATTCGCGCGCAAGGCTAACAATAGTGCCTTTATCGATAGCGTCAATCATTTTCGGAGCTTCACTGAGCGGCTCGTAGGTATTAGTGGTAATATATTCGCGCATATAATAGGTGCTAATTTGATCCGCCGTCTGAGCCAACATCTGATGACGACCTAAAGCGTAGGACTTGGCGGCATTAATATCTTCTTCGCTAATATCGCCGTTGATAACACGGGCCAATTCAACCGCAATAAGATCAAAGAGCTCGGCGGCGTTTTCTTGATTTACTTCACCATCAAAATCCCAGGTACTACTCCACTTATCGTTTTCCGTATTCGAGCCAATACCATAAACAATGCCGCGCTTACGAGCTTTGCCAAAAATTTTGCTACTCATAGTGCCATTTAAGATGTGATTGAGGCACCCCATGGCATATTGCTCTTTTGGCTCAAGTGGGCGCTGGATAATGAAAGAAAAACCGAAGCAGACATTGGCGGCGTCTTTACGACGAATCAAGACTGGATTAGTGCCTACGTAAGCACTCATTGGCACCTCAAATTTTTCGCCTGGTTTAAGCTCCCATTTCTCAAGCATGTTAATGATTTTACGCTTGCGACCGCGCAGACTACCACAGATAATAAACTGCATGTTGGCGGCAGTATGAGTGCGACGATGATGTTCACGTACGTCTTTAAGCTCAATATTATTAATCGTCTTGAGGCGCTCTGCGTAAGTTAGAACTGGTTCGCCTAATTCCTGTTGGAGCTTCGGCCAAATCAAGCGAGCGTAATCATTTTGATAACCGGTCAGCTCGGAACGAACATTGCCTCTCTCGCTGTTAAGCTCATCCTCGTTGAATTTTGGCTTCGCAATTGCTAGCTCTTGTAATTGAAGAATGCGTTTCCATTCAAAATCAGCACATTCGGCCTCATATGCAATAAAACTATCAGAAGTCCAGGCATTATGATAAGCGCCATTCTTGGTAAACTCCGACTCATAAGCTTGCTCATCTTTAAATTCAGCATTACGACCAAAAGCCATATGCTCCATAAGATGAGCAACTTCGTAAATCTCTGGCTTTTTGACAAACTTATTACCAGCACGAAAAATGATTTTCATGTTAATAACGGCTGAGCCAGGAGCGTCGATTAGGAGCCCGCGGGCACCGTTCTTCAGATTTACTTCTTCAATTGAATGCTTCATTTTTCCTATTCATTAATGCTTATGCTTGACTTTGATACAAAAATATGCTAGTATATTAGTATCGCTGAGAACGCGGCTGTTTTGGTCGCGTTCTTTCTTGTTCCAGCTAACGGCGGCCTTTCTTCTTGTTTTGGCGCGCTTTTTTCTTATTCTTGCGAGCTTGATTACGCTTAGCGTTACGGTTGGCGTTTTTACTGGCCGTAGCTGGTCCACGGCGTTCGGCAGGCTTACTGACGCCATGTTCGTCTTTCGTGAACTCGCTATCTAGATTCTTTTCACCGGCAGAGATTTCATTTACGCCCTTCTCAGTGGCAGTATCGGCCATCTTAGTAAGCTCGGTTTCATACTTATCGTCGGAAACTTCCGCAACCTCTTGCGGTCTGATCGAGAGAAGGATATGCATAACCTCCTCACGCAAAGCACGTTGAAGACCGTCAAAGAGCTTTTGTGACTCGGAACGATATTCTACGAGAGGGTCGCGCTGACCGACCGAGCGCCAGTGAATACCTTCACGAAGATGCTGCATATTCTCAAGGTGTTGCATCCAAAGCGTATCAAGAACGTTAAGATAAACTTCGCGCTCGATTTTACGCATAGTTTCTTCGCCAAATTCAAGCTCTTTATCATGATACATCTCTTCAATAGCAGCCAAAGCAAGGCGTTTGCGATCTTTCTCATTGCGAGTAAGACCGATTGTGTCGATAAGATCGTCGTCTAAATCAAAGACGCGTTTGAAATTTTCGGCAAACTTCTTATTGATACGAGAGCTGAACTGTACGAGCTCGGCAATTTCCTCTTTATAGAGGCGCGTGATCTCTGGACGAATATTGTCACCGTCGAGAATCTTGCGGCGCATCGTATAAACAACTTTGCGGTGACGGTTAATAACATTGTCATATTGAACGACATTCTTGCGAGAGTCGAAGTTGAAGCCTTCAACGCGTTTCTGAGCCTGTTCGAGCGTCTTGCTGATGGTGCGGTTGCGAATTGGCATATCGTCATCAATGCCGAGACGCTGCATCAGAATAGCGATACGGTCTCCTTGGAAGATACGCATGAGATCATCCTCGCAAGACACAAAGAACTGAGTGGTACCAGGGTCACCCTGACGACCGCCACGACCACGGAGCTGGTTATCGACACGGCGAGAATCATGACGCGCCGTACCAATTACAACGAGACCACCGAGATCGGCGACACCTGGAGCGAGCTTAATATCAGTACCACGACCAGCCATGTTAGTTGCAAGAGTGACAGCACCTTTTTCGCCAGCTTTGGCGATAATCGCAGCTTCGCGCTCGTTGTTTTTAGCGTTCAAAATTTCGAACGGTACACCTTGTTGCTCGAGATAAGCGGCAATCATTTCGTTGTTCTCGATAGAATCGGAACCAATCAAGACTGGCTGACCTTTTTCATGATAAAACTTAACCTCGTTCGCAATCGCCTTAAGTTTAGCTGCCGTAGTACGATAAATCAGGTCATCCTTATCGACGCGAATAATCGGTTTGTTCGGCGGGATCTGAACCACATCAAGGGCATAAATCTGCTGGAACTCTTCGGCCTCGGTAAATGCCGTACCGGTCATACCAGAGAGCTTACGATAGAGACGGAAGAAGTTCTGGAAGGAAATAGTTGCGAGGGTCATAGACTCTTGGCGGACAAGTACACCTTCTTTAGCCTCGATAGCCTGATGGAGACCTTCGTTGTAGCGGCGCCCTTGCATGAGGCGACCAGTGTGTTCATCGACGATGATAACTTCGCCAGAGTTAGTAACGACATAATCTTTATCACGGTGAAAGAGGGTCTCGGCGCGCAAAGCCTGTTCGAGATGATAGACGATGCGCGTATTGTCGGTAGAATAAAGCGTATCGATGCCGAGGATCTTTTGAACTTTCTCGACACCTTCGTCGGTCAAAGCAACAGTGCGACGCTTTTCGTCAACTATATAATCTTCACTCGCAAGCTGAGAGCAGACCTTTGCAAACTGATAATAGCTCTCCGGGTTGTCGGCAGCTGGCGCAGAGATAATAAGTGGAGTACGAGCCTCATCGATCAAGATAGAGTCGACCTCATCTACAATGGCGAAGTTGAGTTCGCGTTGACGAAGATATTCAGCATCCTTGACCATGTTATCGCGCAGATAATCAAAGCCGAATTCGTTATTAGTACCGTAAGTAACGTCGCAGTTGTAGGCTTCTTTACGAGTGCACGGCTTGAGGTGACGCATACGCTCGTCATCATGGTCTTCGTTAACATACTCTGGATCGTAAGTAAAGCTAGCTTCATTGATAATAACGCCCGTAGAGAGACCGAGCCAGTGATAGAGTTTACCCATCCAACCAGCATCACGCTGAGCAAGATAATCGTTGACCGTAACAACGTGTACGCCACGTCCGGTGAGCGCATTGAGATAAACTGGAAGAGTCGCCACAAGAGTTTTACCTTCACCAGTCTTCATCTCCGCTACGTTGCCTTCGTGAAGAGCGATACCACCAATGAGCTGAACATCAAATGGGCGCATCTCGAGGACACGTTCACTAGCCTCACGGACGAGTGCGAAGGCATCAGGCAAAATCGCGTCGAGCGCCTTAGCGTCATCTTGGACTGGTTTTTTCTTAGATTTCTTTTCTTTCTTCTCTTTTTTTCCCTTTTTACCGTCTTCTTTAGCTTTTTCAGCCTTAAGCTTCTCAAGCGCAATTTTAGCCTGCTCTTGTTTAGTTAGCTTAGTAAGGCGTTTCTTGAGCTTCTCGGTTTGTTCCTGAAGCTCTTCGTCGGTCATCTTGGAATACTTAGCGCCAAGCTTATTGATTTCGTCTACGCGACGACCTAAGCGACGGAGAGTACGTTTTTGGGCATCACCAAAAATATGTTGCAAGAACTTAGTCGTGCCGGATTTATCGGCTAGTTTATCGGTAGGTTTCTTTTCTTTTTGAACTTTTTTGGTCTTTTTAGTTTTTTTAGTTTTTTCAACAATTTCGGCCTGTTTGGCTTCTTCCACCTTTTTCTGCTTGTCTTCTGACCTCTTCTCTTTCATCGTTCCAGTATATCACGCAGCCTACTTCTTTAAGAAGCGCTTGAGGAGTCCTTTCTTGTCATGGTTAGTTTTCTCAGTCTTGAAGCGGCGAATCTGACCAGTCAACTTTGCCTCAAGAATATCGACGCCAGCAAAGACGTTCGAAGCCTCATCCTTAGCATTGAGGACTTTGCCGCCAGGAATATCGAGCGTAGCGGAAATTTCATACTTATTGCCATGATCGCGGTTTACTTGAGTAACGACTACCTTAGCGACTAAATCTTTGCGATTTTGGCGCGGAAGATAGCGATCCAGTTTACCAATACGTTTCTGAACGTACTTCCGAAGACTCTCTTCGACGTCATAATTAGAGCCACTAATGTCAATATTTTCGATCATTTATAAGATCTCCTTTCCATTCAAATATTTGCGCAGAACTTCTGGAACGCGAACAGTCATATCCTCGTTCTGATTATTCTCGATGATGGCAATCATAATGCGCCCCAATGCAAAAGCAGTGGCATCATTGGTATGCACCAACTCTACCTCGCCATTTTCGCGGCGAACGCGTGTGTTGAGGCGGCGCGATTGATAATCCGTCATATAGTCTGCAGTGTGTGTTTCGCGATACTTATTTTGGCCGGGTAGCCAAACTTCCATGTCGATACCGCGAGCATCTGGCTTACCGATATCGAAAGTACATTTGCGAATCACGCGATATGGAAGCATAAGTTGCTCAAGGAGCCAGCGCTGAATAGCAACGAAGAGTTCGTGCTCTTTGCGGCTGGTCTCTTTCGTAGAGAAGCTCTCCATTTCGAGTTTGTCGAATTGGTGCATACGGATAATACCTTCCATATCTTTGCCGTAGGTACCAGCCTCTTGGCGGAAGGAAGTTGCATAACCTAAATAGCGAGCTGGGAGTTCCCCTTCGGTAAAAATTTCATTAGCATGCATAGAACCAAGAACGTGCTCGGCGCTGCCCTGGAGCCAGAGCTCTTCGCCTTCAATCTTGTAGCGGTCCTCGCGTGGCTCAAGACGATCCATAGCATCGTACATCTCAGTACGAAGCATGAGTGGTGGTAAAACGAGCGTAAATGGCTTCGTAGAAATGCCATCAAGGCCGTTCTTTTCAATAATCTCTTTAATAACACGCTCATCCGAAAGACTATCCATAACAAAGTTGACGATTGCCATCTGAAGTTTCACCATATCGCCCTTAATATAAGCGAAGCGAGCGCCAGTCACCTTAGAGGCGCGCTCTTTATCGATCCAACCGCGCTCTTGACCAATTTCGTAGTGGTTTTTCGGCTTGAATGTAAAATCGTGCGGCTTGCCAATGACTTCAGCAACTTCGTTTTCATCTTCGGAGAGACCAACTGGAACGTCATCTTCTGGAATATTTGGCACAGTTTTAAGTTTAGAAATATAGTTTTCTTCAACTTCGGCCAACTTAGGCTCGAGCTCGGAAAGCTGTTGCTTAAGTTTCTTGCCCTTTTCGATAAGGGCTTTATCTGGCTTGCCATTTTTCATCTGAGCAGAAATCTGATTGCGTTCTTGGCGCAAGTTGTCAGTTTTCTGCGAAAGACTCTTGCGCTCGTCGTCGAGTGCGAGGATTTCGGAAAGGTCTATTTCGTAACCCTTATTATGAATTGCATCCTCAACCTTGCGGCGATTCGCACGGATGTAATTAATATCTAACATATAGTTTTATCATAACATCTATTCTCTGTTATGACTAGGCATAATGCGGTAAAATAAAGGTATGGACAAGAAATTGAGAAATTATATTGAGGAAATAAAAAAAGCCAGTGAGCACCCGTCGAAGGAATTGATCGAATATCACAAAACGATGACGGCGCAATTTCAACATGAACGTTTTATTCACTTAGTAGTTACATTATTCTTCTCACTTTTCCTCATTCTTTTCTTTGGTATGTTTCTTTTTGCTGCGCTAAGTTTACCGGGCGACTCGGGAATGCTAGTGACGATATGCCTCGGAATTATTACTCTTATCTTATTAATTGTAACTATATTTTATATCCATCATTACTACCAGCTAGAAAATGGTACACAAAAATTGGAAGAAATCACTAAAAAGCTATACGGTCGTAATTAGATTTGGCTACGTGCGCCGTTGCCGCGCGGTACGGAATAAACGATAACACCTTCAGGCGTAATATATTTAACGAATTTGTCGGTTTTCGCCTTGTAAATATTTTGATCCGCATCAAAGGATGGATAGCTATTAATTTCATCTACAACATCCAGATTTTCTTTTAATAGATCCGTTTTACCACCACTTTTGCTGGCAGTAATCAAAGAATGATTGGCATTATTTCGAGTAGCACTAAAACTGTTATATTTACCGAAATCGATTTGAACTTTTCCGGCTTTATCGAGAAGAGCACTCTTCTTAACAGAACGAGACTGCATCACTTCATCATCATATTTGATGGCCTGATAAAAATTGCCGACTTCCGAAATGCGATCATATTGTTCAGAAATCGCATCGCAGTCTTGATTGATGAGATATTCCTTGTAAACACTAGCGCTAACGGTTTCATTATTAGTCGTCGATGTTTTATATGTTGGTTTAGTTTTAACGATAGAAACACCATCACGATTAAAGCCTACTAAGTCGTCGACATCCTTCGGTAAGTCGCAAAGCTTTTTACCATCCTTATCGAATATAGAGCGTTCGCTACTAATAGAGATTAAAAAGTATGAATCTTTAACCGCGATTGAGTCGACATTCTCAATGATGTCTTTATCGATAGTAGCCGTTTTATTTTGTCTGTCATAAAGCGCATAGTGGCCACCGTCTATGATGGAATAATCCCCATCACCATCATAGTCGGTACTTAGTTGATGGATTTTGTTAGTTTTATCAATAAAGCTACTACCGTCCTTCGTGTAGCAGCGAGCATATCCAGTATTGTTATTCGAACTGTTAGAAATCGATATGTACCGACATTGATCTTCGAAGTTGAAATAGCTTCCATTATTAATGATGGCATATTTATCGCCACTATTAAGATTAACACGAGCATATCTATATTTATCATAGATAGTTTGATACGGTTCGGTAGATGTTTCTTCTCTCCGATCTCCTGAACGATAAAGCACAACGAGCTTACGATCTTTTGACATACTGCTAACGTTATACTTATTTGGCATATTTACGTTAATAGCCTCAGATAAGTCTTGGTTTGCCAATATAATCACGCCAACATCATAAGAGATAATAGTAGACGAGTCTTCGATTCCGGTGCCAGAATTGTAACTGATAGTAGGCGCTTCGCCCGAATTAATCTGACGGACGAATTCACCGTGCGCATTATAGATATCATATTTATCATCCTCACGATGAATTGCAACCGCAAGGGAACGACTATCTAAGTTTGCCCGATCGTCAAGCTTGTGGTTTCGCTCCGCATCAAATTCTGTCACGATACGACCAGAACCATGAATAAGCCTATGTTTGCCGGATCCAGCTTTAAAAGCCGAGTAAAGACCACCGACACGCGAAATGCCATCATATTGATTCACTCTTACGCTCGTTTTGCCATCCTCGCCAATAATGGACCAACCATCCTCTGTCTGTATGAGCGCATAGCCATCAATGAAACTACAGTATGTCTTGATAGTAAAACCTGTAAGATTATTGCCGTCTTTGTCGAAAAGAGCATACTTAGCATTCTCATCGGTGCTTTCTGGGATGAAAAATGAGGAATGTTTATATGGAGAGTCATACTGAAAGCTATTTCTAAAGCGTAGAAGTAGTACGATAATGATGGCGCCCGCGATTGCGATAGTGGTTGCTAATATTACAGCAATGATGATGCCGATATTTTTATGTTTAGCGGAAGTTGTGCGATTAGCGCCGGCGCCTCTTGGCATTAAATCGATTTTCTCTGAACTATCTGATTTTTCGGTTGATGTTTTTTGCATAATTATGCCTCTAATTTCCGAAAGGATTTACCTCTTCTTTTTTCTCGTATATCACTTCGCCACTATTATTGACGGCTCTCGTCTCTATGAGGTCGTATCGTTCAGATAAATAGACGCCGGGGCTATTAGACGTCTTCTTAGTTTTTGTGCCAACTAACGCCCTAACCATCAGGCAAGTATCTGTGTCGACAATTTTAGAGTCAGCAGCGTAGCCGACGGGAATACCAGTTTTCTTTCCATAGAACAGTAATTCTCTATCATATCGACCTTCTGGATCGTGCTTATAAACATAATCAGCTGCCAAGATATTGTATTTTTCCCATTGAGCATATCCTTTTATTTCCTGCGTTTTCCATTTAATCTTTTCTCTTCCCAGGAGGCTTTTTTGCATTTTTCCGTCTTGGTCCAGATATACGTATTCGTTGTCGTTCTTTTCGAGTATTAGATAGTTACCCCAGAAACCGGCTGAACCTGCTGCAGAAAAGGTCTGATCGCCGATTTGTTGACATTTGTCGTTTACTAGCGCAAGAGTTCGATCTCTCATTTGGATGGTTCCAATACCACTACGATTAAAACCAATTGCGGGACCACTAATGGATTTTGATGATTCATCTTCTCCAATATAGGTCGTCTGACCTGTCAAGAAATATGAATCATCAAAACTGCATACTTTTTTCCCTTTTTCATCAAAGAGAGCAAGCTCATATTGATGATGATATTTGTTTTTTTTGAGATCTAAGCCATGGGTTTCTGATTGAGCTGTATCTTTAAGGACTACATAATTGTTAGCGAAGGTATTTTTTATAGAATAATTTACCTTTGTGTCATTCTCCTTTGAGAATTTGAAAGAAGTTATTTTTTTACCACCAGAATAGAGACTATAATCGTTCGCATTTTCTTTCAATATATAATTGCCAGTACTGAGTGGGAAAATAGTATCATTTAAGATGTTGCCGGTTTTGTAGATGTAATTCGTTAATTCACCTTTCTCGTCAATATACATATATCCTTTTGCGGCATCTCCAAGACAAGCAAGAAAGCCCCTATCATTAGTCGAATAGTGTTTTTCATAGATAATCGCTGAACAAGTAGCGTTGTCGTATTCGTGAATGGTTTTATTGACAATAGTTGCATTATAACGATTATCTTTCGGAATATCGTAATTTAAATAGTTTGTTTCGTATGGGGCGAGAGAATCCTGGCTGATAGATATTTTTCCAGGCGAAGTCGACAGAATGATGGTATTTCTATCGGCAGAAGCATCAGTAATCAGGTATTTCTTTGCGATTTTACGCTCAAGGTGCATAACTTCTTGGCCGGCATCGTCGTAGATATAGGCGCCATCACTATAAATAACTGCGGTTGTACTGGTCGAATCGATAGTGTTTGTACTAGATATAGTCGGCGCATCATCACTTTCGAAAGAGGCAAGTTTTTCGCCTCGTGGGCTATAAATGGAGTATTTTTTATTTCCTTCTTGGAAAATCGTATAAGCAGCGCGATCGGCCCGTTCGATTTCGCCGTATTTTTTGAACTCGTCTTTATATTGTTTTATGACGCGTCCTTGCCCGTCAATAAGCTCGCTGGAGCCGTCTTTTGTCGCCCCATAGAGACCGCCATATTCAGTAATGTTATCATACTTGCCGAATGCGACCGTTTCGGCGCCTTTTTCGTCAATAATGCCAAATTTGCCACCTTTGCGCACCAATGCGTAGCCATCGATAAAATGCGACACTATTTCGTATTCAAATTCTCCAGTTGCATGACCGTCGTAGAGTGCGTAGCTATCTTTTTTCTCGTCTTTAGGAATAAAAACCGACTTCGTCTCAAACATGGAGCCAGTCTTGCCGTTCGAACCGGGACCATCACCTCTTTGGTTAGAGGCAATAATAATTACAAGAATGACGATTAGAATAGCCACAACAAGACCAATTACGGCAAAAATAATGACTTTTTTAGGAATCTTAAGCTTTTTCTTTTCCACCCTCTCTGCAGAGTTAGCCGAATCAACATCTCGATTATTTTCCGAATCGGCGATTCCAGCCGTAGGGATATTCCTTTCCGGTTTCTTTTCTGCCGATTCTTCAGGTTTTACAGTTTCGTCTTCTTTGGTCATATCATCAGCAACATCGCCGAGCGTACCGCCAACTGGCGCATATGGCGATTTGGTTGGAGTTGGATCCGGCAATGGCACGGAACTGAGATCTGGGTTCTTAGTGTTGAGACCTGGATTATTTGGATCTTCTGGAGACATTTTTGATTCCTAATTATGCTTATGTTTTATTATAACAAATAATGTCTCATTTTGCAGACTGAGCGTAAGGTGTCTTTGATACTTTACTAACGGGCTTTTATCTGATATAATTGGCGGTAATTATGAAAAAATCAATTCAACCTAAAGACTACCGTTTTGTAGTGTTCGCCGATGAGCAAGCAGGTTTCTCATTTTTGACTCGCTCAACTGCAAAGTCGGAAGAAACCATCAAGTGGGAGGATGGCAAGGAGTATCCACTTGTAAAGATGCAGATTTCAAGTGCTTCGCATCCATTCTTCACTGGCGAAGAGAAGATTATCGATACCGAAGGTCGCGTTGATCGCTTCAAAGCTCGTGCTAAGAAGGCTGCTGCCATGAAAGCACAACTCGGCAACAAGGTAGCTAAAGCCAAAAAAGAAGCCAAGAAAAAGGCTGCTAAAGCTGAACAATAATTCTGAAACTTGGAGGTTATGAAAATGGCACGTAAAGTTAAGCGCAAAGTTGCTACGGCAAAATTAAACCGCAACAACAACCACAAGCACAGCGAAAAGCGCAAACACTACAGTTTGAAAGATGGTCGCTAAATAAAAAATATCTCCCGCAAAGGAGATATTTTTTAGATAATATTTTTTTAGATATTTTCAGCCATTTTGCTTGGAATGACGATATTGTCTACCTTGCTCTTCTCGATAACTTTGCGCACATTGGCATTGGTTGGCGAGATGCCGGCTTTTTGCATCTTGCGAGCAACTTCGCGACCGAGAAATGATTCTTCTTCAGAAAAGACACAACCACAGTATTTTTGCATATAAAGACCAATGCGACGAGCCTCATCCTGCCCTTCTCGCCAGCCTTCGCGAAAATCATAATAATAAAAACTAATGCCATATTCTACAGAGAGATTCTGCATTAATTGCTTAATAACATCATGTTGTTGATAGATACTATAAAGCAAGGTAGTAGTTATCGTATCGTAGCCATTATTCTGAGCAAACTCAAAGGCTTGGCGGAGGCGTTTTGGATAGCAGTAATCTCGGCAGCGCGTAGAAAGCTTATCATAAGTATTACAGACAAACTCATCGAGGCCATAAGCATCATCTTCAAGAAGATTAACCTTTACGGTTTTGGCATATTCGTGCAAACAGTTACGACGCGCCTTATATTCCTGATAAGGGTGAATGTTTGGGTTATACCAATATAACGTCGGCTCAATGCCGTCTGCGCGCAAAGTTTTAATACAGTAAACGCTACATGGTGCACAACAGGTATGTAGTAGTAATTTCATTTTATTCTTTACAGTTTAGCTCGTTCGTATGACTACGACCATCCTTTGTGATACTGAGTTGACAGTGTTTTACTTCTTCGCCGCTAGTAAACGTAACCTCATGTTCGCCGAAGTCATTGCCGGTTCCTTGAAAAACTAGATAGTACATTTTTTCTTCAGTTTCGTTACCATCTTCATCGTAGACTGGCTCCTGTCGTAGCTCGAGATGGTCGCCTAAGTCTGATTCAACAGTCCATTCTTTTTCGGTCGTTACGCCATATTCGCCCATATCGTAAGAAAGACTAAAATGATAGTCTTCAGGCTTAGGTGCGTCAATTAAGTATACGGCAAAAGCCACTACGATTGCAGCAACGACAGAGATTCCGCGTAGCTTCCAGCTTTTCAGGGCGCCCAGTAATAAGGCGATCAAAATTACAGCACAGAAGATACTACGTAGAATGCTATCTTTCTCGGTGAAACCGGAGGCTCCTTCGAGTGCGACAAGTACTAGAGCTGGAGCCAAAATGAAGGCGGAATAGTTTTTTTGCTTTTTGATCCAATAACCGATATAACCCATCGGAATCGTAGCAAGAGTCCACCACACCCAAGTTTGGCGCCAATAGCCAAATAGTCCCCATCCCATTTCTTTAAATGGCGCTTCGACGAGATAAATGAGCGGCTGAGAAATTAGGAAGAATATGAAACATTTGAGCGCCGAATCGACATTGCTCTTGCTGTTCATAATTATAATAACGCCAAAAAGGACCCACCAATACATGATGGCGCCAATATCGGTAAGCGGCGTATTTTCTATCGCCGGGATGCACATAATAATCCCGACTAGCACGCCAATAACAATCGCGAAAATAATTAATTTCGGCCAAGTGAGATTAATGCCGCCAAATAATTTATCTAAGATATTTTTAGGCTGCTCAGACTTTTTTGTCTTTTTTTCTTTTTTGTCGGAATCTTCTTTTTTCTGCTCTGTCATGTATATATTATAATACAATTGCGGGGCTTAGCGCAGCGGTAGCGCGTACGTCTGGGGGACGTAAGGTCGCCAGTTCGATCCTGGTAGCCCCGACCAAAATATGGCAAGCGCCCTACTTAAGTAGAGCGCCATTAACGTATAGTTTATAACCGTTTGTATTGATATTACTATTAGTCGAGTCGGCATTAGTAAGTGATTTAAGATAAGTGTCACCAGTCAGCGTGATTGTACTATCCTTGTCCAAATTTAGCGACACCTCGCCCGCATTCGCATTATTAATTGTTCCTTTGAAAGAGGAGCCATTTTTAAGGCTCATCGTAAGCTTCGAAATACTATCGACCACAATATTGCCAGTTGCAGACTGATTGGTCATATTGAGTGTAACTGTGCCGCCATTGCTGCCAGATTTGCCCCAAGAATCTTTTTGGATACGCAGGAAGTTGCCAGAAGCGTCATTGTTGACGATTTTATTATTTTCGAGGTTAATCTCAGCAGTAGTGTTCGTAACATAAAAACTGTCGCCTTTATTGGTAGTAATGGTAGAATCTTTAGAAGTAAAGACCGCCTTGCCAGACGCCGCATCACCACTCATAGATTGATAAAGGAAGATATTCTTGTAGGTCGTAGATTGACCATTAAGCGTATTGTTCGTATCGGTTAAATCTACTTTTTCAAGAGTTACGCTATTCTTCCCTTCAATTACAACCCCTTCAGAGGCCGTGGCAGTCAAGGTAGCATCTTTGACGGTTATATCCGCAGTGGAGTAGATAGTCGGAGAGCCCTGACCAGTGGTTTTATAGGCGCCTTTATTGACCGTAACAGTTCCGCCGCCACGATCGGAGCGAATCGCAGCACTAGAGGTTCCGGCTGTATTAATAGTAAGGTTCTCGGCATTCATCGTGCCGCCACCAGTCGTCATGATACCGCCCGCATTATTCTTTTTTGTAGTAATAGTGGAATCGGAAATATTGACCGTCGTACCATCCGAAGACGAATTACTTGTCGTAGCGGATCCGCCATAGCTAAAGACACCATTGGCACCATTAGCATCCGTAGCGATAGTTGCATTCTTGATTGTTAAAATCGCACCACCTTTGGCAATAATGGCTGAGTTAGTACCATAAAAGCTAGTATTATCACCACCGTCAGAATCGCCGGTTTTCGTAACGGTAATATTTGACAATGTAGTTTTAATGTTGCCCGATGCGGAGATGGCATTTTCGTCAGCCTTAGAAGAAGTAAACTCACCGCTAGTAATTTCTTCGTCGGTAGTAATTTCCTTAGCAGACGAATACGATGCAGACGAGCTTGAATTGCTTTGCTGCGTAGTGGACGTATTGCTACTTTGCGCATTATCGCTACTTAGGGCGCCGATAAGGAAACACCATTCTACGCCCAGAACAATAGCAAGGATGATGATGGCGACTACGCAAGTTGAAGTTGTTTTATCTCTCATTCAGTCCCCCTAGGATTCGTTACTGTTTTGGCTGTTTTCTTGACTATTATTTTCGCCTGGCATGGCTGGCGGTTGACCATTCTGACTATTTCCGCCGCTCGGCATTTCCGGTGGGGTACCGCCCTGCATTTGTGTCGACTGATTGCTACCATTGTTATCCGTCTTAAGGACATTGACACTAACAATAAACGCACTCGTCGAGATTATTGCTCCGACAAGTAATCCAATAATGAATGAAAGGATTCTCATTTTAGTTTCATTTTTACGATTGTTTTCCATAATAAATCTCCTATTGGTTATATCTTGATTATAGAAATTAAGACTTGAAGAAAGCTGAAAAAGTTGAAAAACTAGGCATTATTTAAAATATATGCCCGATACTAAATATGATTAAGGTAATAGCTATAGCATTAACCATAATCATATTATATAATAAACCACTCATTAATCTAAAACTGATATAATAAGAGCAGGACTTATGAGTAAGAATGAAAAATACAATTTATGATTTAAAGGTTAAAACTAGAGACGATAAAGATTTTACCCTCTCGGAGTTACGCGGAAAAGTTCTATTAATCGTAAATACCGCAACAGGTTGTGGTTTTACGCCACAATATGAAGGTATCGAGAACCTATACGAGAAATACCACGATGAAGGTTTTGAAGTATTAGATTTTCCATGCAATCAATTCGGGCATCAAGCGCCAGGCGACAATGACGAAATTCATAATTTCTGCACCGCCAAATATAAAACCAAATTCGACCAGTTTGCCAAAATTGACGTCAATGGCGAAAACGAAATTCCACTTTATACACTATTAAAGAAAGCGCAACCAAAAGAAGAGCCAAAAGGCATGAAGAATAAAATGGTCATGAAAGCAGTAGCTAAAATTAGTACTACCTGCAAAAAAGAAGGCGACATTGTTTGGAATTTTACGAAGTTCTTAGTGTCGAAAGACGGCGAAGTCGTAAAGCGTTTTGATCCAACTTTTAAACCAGAAGACATGGAAGAAGACATCAAAAAGTTACTAAAATAATAGATTAAGACATGAAAAATACCCGCGAAAAAAGAGTCATTAAGACCAGTATTATCAGTATTGTTGCAAATATTATTCTTGCTGGCTTTAAGGCATTCGTCGGTTTTTTGTCTAATTCGATTGCGATTATCACCGATGCGGTAAATAACTTGAGTGATGCACTATCAAGTATCATCACGATCGCTGGCACAAAATTAGCTGGAAAAGCACCGGATCGCGATCATCCATATGGACACGGTCGAGGCGAATATATTTCTTCGCTCGTTGTTTCGGCGATTGTGCTCTATGCCGGTCTGACAGCTTTAATCGAGTCGATTAAGAAAATATTCGCGCCAGAAGACGTCGATTATAGTGTTGCGACCTTAGTGATTTTAATTGCGGGTATTATCGTTAAATTTGCATTAGGACTATTTGTTAAGAAAACTGGGCGCAAAGTCAAATCCGACTCGCTCGTAGCAAGCGGTACCGATGCGTTTAATGACGCAATTTTGTCGATTTCCGTGCTAGCTTCAGCTATTATTTATCTCATATTCCATATTAATATTGAAGCCTACGCGGGTGTGCTAGTATCTGTATTTATTATAAAAGCCGGTATCGATCTTATTAAGGATCCTGTCGACAATATGCTAGGACTGAGGATTGAAAGTAAATTGGCGAAATCAATTAAGGCAGAGATTTTGAAAGAGAAAAAAGTCGAAGGTGCATTCGATTTAATATTGAATGATTACGGTCCAGACACTTATCTCGGTTCGGTCCATATTGAAGTGCCCGACACTTTAACGGCGACGGAAATCGATAAGATTTCGCGCAGTATCACAAAGCGCGTACAGAAGAAATATGGTGTGATTCTACACACGATTGGCGTTTATTCAATCAACCGGCATGATGCCGAAATTGTAAAAGCATACAAAAATATTCGTAAAATCGTCTTTTCGCACGATGGTATACAGCAGATGCATGGCTTCTATCTAGATAAAGATGACATGACTATCAACCTAGATATTATTATCGATTTTGCCGTTGAAAATCGAATCGAATTATATCACCAAATTTTTGACGAAATACAAGAAAAATATCCAGATTACAAAGTTAGCATTACCCTGGATGTTGATGCGAGCGATTAACTATTTAATATAGCGTTCAAACATATTACGAAGCTTGACGCTAAGATAATCACGAATGTCGTCGAGCGTTACGGCAACTTCGTTTCGGTAGTATTTACGAACTATGGCAAAAGTGCCGCTTGCAAGAATTAAGAGCTCGAATTCAGCATTCTTATCGTTGATGCCTTTTTCGTGCATAATGGCAAATACGCGCTGAGTCATGCCGCTTTCGAGCTGACTCAAAAAAGCCATCGGCGCATCACTAGATAGCAGCTGACGATAGACGCCCTCCTGCTGTTTGAGAAAGGCGAAAATCTGATCAACATAATGTTCAACATCATCGATGGAATTAAATTCATAGCGCTCAGCAAAAAGTTCTTTTTCGATTTCAGCCTGAAGCTCAGCACCGACTTCGTAGAGGTTATTATAGTAGTTATAAAAAGTACCGCGAGTTATTTCGGCTCGCTCGGCTAGTTCAGTTACGGTAATATTCTTAACGGAACCGCGTGCGGCCAAAAGACCAGCAAAAGCCTTGCGTATTTGGCGACGGGTTCTCTCAGTGGCCTTACGATAAGATTTTTTAACCATAGTATAATTATACCACTCTTTATACATTATGTCAATATAGTGTTCAATTTTAGACATAGTGCAATAATACTGTTCTTCATTTGTTTCATAGGGGTAGATATAATAGTCGAATATGCGTAAAATATCAGATTTCATCGTAGATCACTGCTATGTAATATTTGGCGTATTTTTGGTACTTGTAGTTATTTGCGGCTTCTTATCAACGCGCGTGACAATTAATAAAGACATCTATTCTTACATGCCGGACGACTCGGAGACTACACTTGGCTTAAATATTATGAATGATGAGTTTAGCTACGACTCGACCAGTAGCTATGAAATGATGCTGACCGATGTACCCGCCGAGGAAAAGATGCGCATTAAGAAGCACATAGAATCAGTCGACGGGGTTTCGTCCGTTGATTATGACGAAAGCGATACGTACAACCGCGATAAGTATACGCGCTACAAGATTAATGTTAATGCGCCGGCAGATTCTGAGCTAGCTAATCAAGCTTACAATACTATTCATAATGAATATAAAGATAAGTACGAGATCGAAGAGGCTGGTCAAGTTTACAATTTTAACGGCGAAGTATTAAAGCTACACGTTACAATACTAGCCGTTGGCTGTGCGATGATTATTCTGCTTTTGATGAGTAAATCTTGGGTGGAGCCATGGCTGTTCTTATTTGCAATATTATTGGCGGTGGTCGCCAATAAAGGTACGAATATTATTTTCCCGAGCGTATCACATATCACTGATGCAATTTCGGCTATTTTGCAAATGGCATTATCGATGGATTACGCCATCATGTTATCGACACGCTATCGCCAAGAAAAAGCAAAGCCAGACCATCCAGACAAAAAGACCGCCATGCGCCGCGCAATGCGCTATTCGTTTGGCGCGATTTCGTCCAGCTCCGTTACGACCGTGGTGGGCTTAATTGTGCTAGTATTTATGAGCTTTACGATTGGGCGCGATATGGGACTCGTACTCAGTAAAGGCGTGATATTGAGCTTGGTGTCTATTTTCACTTCCCTACCAGCACTACTTCTACTCTTCGACAAAGCCATCGAGAAAACCAAAAAGAAAACTCTCAATTTGAAAATGGATTGGTTCGGCAAGCGTAGTTATGATTTACGTAAAGTCGCAATGCCACTATTCTTATTTGTCTTCGTGGGCAGCATCATTCTAAAAGGTAGCACTGGTATCAACTTTACGGTCGAACAAAACAATCGCATTAAAGACGTCTTTAATGAAACCAATCAGATGGCTTTAGTCTATGATGCAAAAATGGACGATAAAGTCACGGAAGCTTGCAAGAAATTTGATAAACGCGAAGATACGACACGCGTGCTTTGCTACGGCAATACTATTAATGAACCAGAAAAATATAACGAGTTAGTCGCAAAAATTAACGACCTGAGTAGCGAGAAAGTTGAAACCGAAGATTATTTAATTAAAGCAATCTACTATCACTATTACAAAGACGTAGATGCACACGAAATTGCGCTAGACGATTTGGTTACATTTTTACAGAAAGAGGTCTTTCCGAATAAGAATTTCGCCGATAGTGTTTCAAAAGACACCGTAGCGAAAGTTGATCGTTTTTCAAACTTCACAAATCAAGTTAAAGTCAATCAGCCACGCACGAAACAGGATATCGCAAATATCTTGGGCGTTGATAGCAAGAAATTGGATGATGTTTACGTCTTGTATTTGTCAGAGCAGAATATTCCAACCAAACTTACGCTATACGAGTTTGCGCAGTTTGTAACGAATGATATTTTATCGAATTCAAAATACGCCAGCATGGTCACGCCAGCACAGCGTGCCGATCTTGCGAAGCTTCGCATTTTTAGCAATAAAAATATTACCGATTCGCCAAAGACCGTAGCGGAGCTTTCGAGCATTTTCGGAATTAATCAAAAGACGCTCGAACAGTTATTGACTTACTATAGCTACACAACAACTAGCACGCCAACGGCAACCGCTTCAATTGAAGAGCTGATTAACTTTGCGCTTTCAAATCAAAATGTCATTAACGAAATGGGACTATCGGCGGATGAAGTTGCGCAATTAAAAACACAGTTCGCCACGATTAAAACAAGAGTTAGCGAGCTAAAGAATGCGCCTACCCTATTTGATCAGGCCGTAGTAAAATTGCCTGCAGAAACACAAGAAAGCTTAGCGCCAGAAATCACAAAGGTGCGCGCGGAATTAGTGGCAAAAACAAACGAAGCAGAACAAATACTAACGAAGAAATATTCCTATTCAGATATTGCAACGGCCGCCAGAAAACTAAATGCTGCTCTAGACCAAACGACTAATTGGCTAAATAGCCTGGAGTCAAATTATCCAGAATTATTCGATAACCTTAGCGAGGAAGATAAAAAGACCATCCTTGATATTGCTCAAAAGTTGAACGATAAAATCATCGCCGTACGCCAAAAGGTCAATTTGGATGACAAGCTAGCTAAGCTGAAGAACATTTACAAGCTCTACCAAGCCGAGACAACTTCTAGCGCCATCAGACTTTCCTCGCGTGAATTAGTGAATTTCTTACTTAAACATCAAAACGACGCAAAGTTAAAAAATGCGCTTTCGAGCGGAACGATTAAGCAGCTAAGCCTAGTACAATATATTATGAATAATCAAAACACTAAGTATTCAGCTGGGAGCTTGGCACAAACTTTTACGCTTGATTCGGCAAAAGTTAAACTCGTTTACGCGCTCTATAATTATCGTTACGAAAATAAGAATATTAGAATCTCACTAAAAACGTTGATTAATTTTATCGACGAGAAAGTTTTGCCCAACCCAGATTATGCAAATCGTTTAGGCAAGAATGAGCAAACGCAACTACATACAATTGCAACCCTAATGCGTGCGGCGGCAAATGGAAATACATATAATTATGAGGCGTTGTATCGCGCAATTTTACCGCTGGCTAATAACGTAGATAAGAACCAACTATTTCTAGCTTATCTATATCACGGTTCGCTCTACGATTACGACAAGAATTGGACGCTGACGGTTGAAAAGTTTATCAACTTCCTGTCAGACAAAGTTTTACCAGATGGGCGCTTTGCGGAACGTATTGATAATGAAATGCGCGAAAAAATTGACGATGGTCACAAAACGATTAATGAGGCGAAGGATTTATTAGTCGGACCGCACCATTATCGTGCACTAATTGAATCAAACTTACCAGCTGAAGGCGATCAGACTTTTGCCCTGATTAGTGATTTGAAGAGCGAGCTCGGACCGCGTAATAAAATTGATTATTACATGGTAGGAGATTCGGCGATGGCCTATGAAATGTCACAGACGTTTAATGACGAGATGAACTTCATTACGATTCTGACTATGCTGTCAATTTTCGCGGTAGTTGTTTGTACATTTAAATCATTCTTCGTATCAATGCTGCTAGTACTCGTGATTCAATGTGCGGTTTATATCGTGATGGCTTATTTGTCGTTGACCGGTTCGCGCATTTTCTTCATTGCATTAATTATTGTCCAATCAATCCTAATGGGTGCAACAATCGATTATGCAATTCTGTTTACTTCGTACTATATAGAAAATAGAAATTACTTTAAGATGAATATTCGCGACGCTCTAATTAGCACCTATAATCGTTCGATTAATGCAATTTTAACCTCGGCATCGATTCTGATTATCGTGACAGCAATCGTAGGTAATTTAGCTACAGCGATTGCGGCAGCTGTATGTCAGGCAATTTCCTTAGGAACTTTCTGCGCAACTTTAATTATCTTAGTCTTATTACCTGCGCTGCTAGCGACTTTGGACAAATTCGTAATTAAAGATTCTCGCAATAAAGGTGCCAAGGCGGAGAAAGGCATACGAAAGTTATTAGCAGGCTTTAAATCGTTGCTATAATAGTGACAAGTAAATAAAGGACTTTTATGGAACAAAACATTTGTCAAAGCTGCGCAATGCCACTAACATCAGAAGATATGTACTCAACCGAAAAAGATGGCAGTATTAATAAAGATTACTGTAAATGGTGCTATAAAGATGGCGAGTTTATCGATAAAGTTTCCATGGAAGAATATATCGAGATGTGCTCGAAGTTTGGTGAACAAGCCGGTATGACGAACGAGCAAATGAAAGAGTATTGTGCAAAAGTATTCCCTACACTGAAGAGATGGAAGAAGGCGTAAAATGCCACGACCGCGAAACAAAACAGATTTATTAAAAGCTGGTGCAGAATATTATGCCAAGCTGATTGAAATGGCGGATGGGATGAGCGAGAAAGAAATGAATACTGAGTTCGATTTCTCGGGCGATCCGAGCAAGAAAGAACGCCACTGGGGACGCGACAAGAATCTACGCGATATTTGGGTACATTTATATGAATGGCACCGTATGCTATTAGAATTTGTGGATACAAATTTAAACAAAGGCGGCAATGCGCCGTTCTTGCCCGAGCCATATACTTGGAAAACTTACGGCGATATGAATGTGGAATATTGGAAGAAGCATCAGAGGACTTCCCTTTCCGATGCGCGCAAGATGTTTGAGAAGTCGCATGCAGATGTGATGAAATTGGCAGAAAGTTTGAGCGAAGAACAGCTATTTACTAAAGGTATGTATCCGTGGGTGGGCGGTTCGGTTTTAGGATCGTATTTTGTAAGTTGCCTGTCGTCGCATTACGATTGGGCGATGAAAAAGTTGAAAGCACATAAGAAGAATTGTGCATAATGGCGAGCACGAAAGAATATCGAGATTATATTTTAGAGCAATTGTCGTTGTTGCCGAGAATTACTTGCCGGCCGATGATGGGCGAGTTTTTGCTGTATGCGGACGGCGTGCTGTTTGGCGGCATTTATGATGATAGGTTGCTAGTAAAGATTACGTCTGGAAATAGTAGCTTCGGAATGAGTGAAGCCCTGCCCTACGAAGGCGCGAAGAAGATGTATTTAGTAGACGATATAGATGACAAGAAGAGACTAAAGGAAATTATTGAGGTAACAATAAAAAGCCTTTAGCTATTCGATTTCAGATACTTGAATATTCAGCAAATCGGCAAGATCTTTAGATGGATTATCGGAAGACCGAGAGCCGAGGTCCTCAATCATTTTCGTCATATCGCCTTCGTCCAATACAGAAATATAGGTTAAACAATGCTTAGCGCGGCTCGATGCGACGTAAAATACACATTTAGCCTTGTCGTCGCTAAACACGTCCCTGTCGATATCGATCATGATTACTATATCGCTTTCGAGGCCTTTATATTTTCTAGCGGTAGTAAACAGTATGCCGTCACCATTACCATCAACCGACAGGCGATAGCCGCCCACGGATTCTCGCCCAGAAAGAATGGACTTATTGATGGTTTTAACGGTTAAAATCGTAATTTGATTACGTTTGAAGCCTTTGTCAGTATAGAAGCGAATCGTCTCCGCTATGCCGTCGATGGCGCGATTGGTATTGCTGTAATTATTCAGGCACGGTTTGTCGCCGTTTACATGTTCGGCTAATTCTACTTTATCTATGTCCACAGCCGCATAAGCTGCTTGGGCGATTTCATAAGTATTGCGGCAGTTTTTATGCAAAACAAGGCGGCAATCAAGCTTTTTGAGCCAATCTAGCGTCGACTCATTCTTATTGCTCAGATAATGCACTAACTGATTCCGATCATAGAATACATAGAAATAGCCATCCGTCGCCTTAATGGCGTCAATAAGGATATCTAGGTGATCGGCCGCAAAATCCTGCGCTTCATCTATGATAATGTGGCGAAATTCGAAGTTATCCATATATTCATCAAGC
The DNA here is from genome assembly GCA_946406315.1 of uncultured Candidatus Saccharibacteria bacterium. GTDB lineage: Bacteria > Patescibacteriota > Saccharimonadia > Saccharimonadales > Saccharimonadaceae > UBA2834. The sequence goes on along the minus strand of CAMJKD010000006.1, from coordinate 8,501 downwards.
AAGAAGTCCGTAATTTGCTCTTCGGTCGCAATTTCAGTTCCCTTAGACTTGGCATAGAGGCGATTGAGGCTAGTAAAAGTAACATTCGGCATTTCCGAGGCATAGTTTTCAATCAAATAGTTGAGCAGCAGCCTATTAAAACAAAGAAATAGAATATTTTCATCAGCAGGCAATTTACGTGCACACTCTAGCGCGATCATAGTCTTACCGCTACCGCTAGGCCCGTGAATGCCAGCTATTTTTTGTTCACCGAGATAATCTAGCAAAGTGGCCTGTTCGCGAGTGAGCTGATTGAAAAGAAAATTCCTTTCCCTAATCTCTGACGACAAGCTTGGCACGAGCTTAAAGGCAGGAGCAAAAACATCTACCGTCTCTTTAATAATAGTTTTAGATATGGTCTGGTCGATTTTAGTAACATTATTGCGGCTAAAAGCTCGATTTACTGCCGCTTCGACCAAATCGAGATCCGCTTCAGAAAAAGTATTGGCCAATTGGTATTCCGACGGCAGAGTGTTTGACAATTCATAGGACGTCAAGCTGGGAAACCAAACTGTAGGTATGACGGGGTATTTTCGGATAATATCGTTCGGCGAGCTAGCTAGCATGTCTTGGAATCTATCAACACTGCGCCACGCCTGGTCGAGTGGCGAATACACAAGCTGGTGCTCTTTGCCGTTTCGGTCAATCACAAACCATCGCCCATCTTCGGTGCGCTTGATTCCGCTAGTCTTAACTTCAATAACTAGGAACCCACGAGACGGATCGAATACTAGAAAATCTGCTTCCCCTTTGCGATATTTTCGGTCAAACCCCTCTTCACCCCATTTTACAGAATAAAAAACAATGTAGTCGTCTGGCAGTTTTTTGAAGGCTTCGTATACCATCATCTCACCCTCGCTGCCATGGTAGTCACCAGTTTGTCCTACGGGTATAAATGTTGCCATAATTCTTATGTTTATTATACAAAAAATATACTCCGTTTTCACGGAGTATATTTCTTTGAGAGACCATTTAGCGTATTTCGATTCATAGTTCCAATTGTTCAGTGTTTACCTTACGAAATGCGTGACTATGATTATATTATATATTTTAGCACGGATTGATATTTTTGTCAATAGCATAAGCATATTTTATTGGTTATTCATACTAGAGTACCACCTTTATAAGGTATACTATTTAAAATTAAACAACTATAAACACTCTACTTTTTTGCGTTTTTGTGCTGTAATATGTGTATCGTTTTTGGGAATTAGTTACGGATAAGGTTATAAAGCGCCTTTGCCACCACGGCATCGATATTAATACTAGTAAAAAGCAGATTCTTAGCGCGACGAGATGCACGCAAAGGCAATTTTTATAATTAAGAACACCCATAATAACAGCAATTCATGCTTGACGATAGCAGACAATGCCGCTTGATGCCATTTCTTCGGCAAACTTTTTGGCGTTATCCCCTTCGTCAGTATAGTAGATATTTAGGATAAGACTCATATGGGTATTATATATTACATTAAACTCGTGCTTTTTCTTGTCTGCGTAGATTATTATGCTCATCATATAGGGAGTAGGTTTCTCCCTTTATGCAAGTAGTTGAACCCACCCTCGCGGGGGCTTGATGAACAGTATGCTAGGCTCTACTAGAGTCTCTGAGAAAGGAGTAATGTGCGGATCCGCATTTCGGTGTGGTACGTGGAAGTTACGTTAGGACTTCGATGGAAGACGAAGCGTAAAAAAGTATCTCGTCACTAGACGAGATACCAAAACCCTTGGGCATAATCCTAGATAACTGCCCTATATGGATATTATAACACTCTAGTTATTTAGTCGTAATATCGATTTGACTGACGCCAAGGCTATCTTCGTATATATTAATATCGTAGCGATATTCTTTGTCGCTATCTTTAATAGTGAATGAAGTTTTATCATAGGCGTGCACATGTATAAATATCGTACTATCTTCTCCGGTATTTGAGACTCTAATTTCTGCAATGTCTGGATTATCTACTATGATAGATGCTTTTTCTGTTAACACGGGATTATCCGGCAAGAATTGAGTTGACGAAAAGTCGACAGTTTGTGGCATTAGCAACATAGCCGCAACTACAACAATAGGCGCAAGAAGACCGGCAATCTTTTGCGCAACACTCTCCGTAAATACATACAGATAGAGCAAAATTTGAGCGATACAGAAGACTACCATAAGTAGGAGATGTGGGAATTCATAAATAACATGGTTAATACCGTCTTTGGCGATTAGTGCCAACAAGATCAGTATCGGCATTAAGATAACGAGGCTGAGCCAATTCTTTTTCTTGATATACCAACCAATGTATGCAGCCGGAAATGTGCATAAGGTCAAAATAAACCAGAATTTATAATACTGAAAAATTCCCCAGCCCTGCCAGTTGAATGGTACTTGCATCAGATAAATTAATGGCTGACTAATTAAGAAGAACACGAAGGTTTTAAGTGCAGATTCAAGCGGCTTTTTGGAGTTTGCAATGATAATAATTGCGAGAAAAATCCAAGCTTCGAGAGTCTCGCCCATCTTAGCAAATGACGTGTCTTTAAAAATCGGGACAATGAGAAAAATAGAAGTAAGAACTGCAGCGCCGACAGCAAACATAATTAGCTTTGGCTACGTAAAGTTAATTCCACCATACAGTTTATCTATGAGTTTCTTGAGTGTGCATTTTTCTTCCTTGACACTACTCTTCTTGTTTTTCTTAGTTTCAGGCGATTTCACGCTCTTGCTATCTCCGTGCTTTGACATATTAATCACATTCTAGCATAGTAATAACATAAATACACCGCCTTGCGGCAGGCTTAATGTATACCGCAAATGACCAAGGAGATGAACATTGAGCTAATACAAAGGAATAACTTATTCCTACAATGTCAATTACAAAGCTTTGATGATATGATATCTTTAAGTACGTATCAATATTATGTCCTTAGCGCGATACGGAAATTAGTCTTTATACTCTAAATCTTGATAACCCATTAATACTTCAAGGATTTTTATGAGTAAATCTTTTCAGGGCTCGGAGTATGCGCATCATTCACATCACCATACATATAAAACCGAGAAAAATATATTAATAGCATTTCTTCTAAATGCCAGCTTCTCAATATTTGAGTTCATATGTGGCATTATTACTGGGAGCATCGCTATCACTTCCGATGCAGTCCATGATCTAGGAGACGCTTTAAGCATTGGCATTGCATATGGCCTGGAACGAAAAAGTAAGAAAGGACCAGACGCGAAGCATACTTACGGTTACGCACGGTATTCATTGGCTGGGAGCATTATCACAACGGCAATCCTACTCGTCGGTTCTTCATTCGTGATTTATGAAGCAATTCAGCGTATCGCAGACCCTGTCGAAGTAAATTATGACGGCATGATTATCTTTGCGATTATCGGCTTAGTCATAAATAGCATCGCGAGTTACGTCACACGCGATGGCGATTCATTAAACCAAAAATCAGTAAATCTCCATATGCTGGAAGATGTACTAGGCTGGGCAGTAGTACTAATCGGTGCTATTGTGATGAAATTCACAGGAATCGCAGTTATAGATCCAATTCTCTCACTGGGCGTCGCAATATTCATCTTAATCGAAGCTGCTAAAAATCTACGCGAAATCGTAAAGATATTTTTGGAGATTACGCCAAAAGATATAGATTTAGAGGAAATTAAGATAGATATTAAACATGTTAAGGGCGTTGTAGATATTCATCATATCCACGTTAGAAGTATAAACGGCGAAGAAAATCATGCCACGCTCCATGTTGTAGTTAAAAAATACGACAAGAATATTAAGAATACCGTAAAGGAAGTTTTGAAGAAGCACAATATTTCGCATTCCGTAATAGAGATCGAGGAGGCGGATGAGAGGTGTCAAGAAAAAATCCGCAAATAGCATATGCAGACAAAGGGATTCGAACTTTTAACTAATCAAAACTAAAAAAGACCGGCAAAGCCGGTCTTTCTGTTTACATATAGTAATCAAACATATATGCATACTGAAGGAAGTGCCCACGATGGTTGAATGCCGGATTATTCCAGCATTTTTGCAACCCATCCGTGAAAATATTCCCAGTGACGATACAGTCATCTTCGGAATAACCCTGAGAGACAATATCGCCACGCGAATTGATCAGGAAACAAGAGTGAAGATTTGTCGCATAATCCTGAATAGTAATGAACGGTTCATCACCAGACACAGCTTTTTTCTTCTGGATGAGATTTAAATAATATTTACGCTCCTCATCCGTCAAAAGTAGCTCGTCATTTTGATAGGCTTTCCCCTGCGGAGCAATCAGAATATAAAACAAGCGTTCAACGCCAAGATCCTTAACTAGATCATAAATGTAATCAATCTGATCAAGATTATCTCTACGAATCAGATAATTAACACGGATCGGAACACCAGCGTCCCGATAACGCTTAATGTTCTCAACTGCGCGCGCCCAGGCACCTTTGCCGCGAGATTTATCGTGCGTTTTCTCGTTGCCATCAAGCGAAATCAACAGCAGTGTATTTGTCGCAAGCAAGGTTTCTGCTATCTTTTCGCTCCAGATCGATCCATTCGAGGTAGTAAGCGTTTCAATTCCTTTTTCCGCCGCATAAGATAAGATCTCGAGGAAATCAGGGCGAAGGAACGGTTCACCGCCAGTGAAATCGATCCTAACAAGATTCGCATCAGCAAGGATGTCGATGATCTCTTTCATTTTCCCGAGCGGAAGCTCATTCGGGTCCTGCTCACCGCTTAAACAAAACGGGCAATTGTAATTACATTTTTTTGTAACCTGCCAGCAAAGCGAAAGCGGATTACTCAACTTGACTTGAAGCTTCGATAGCTTCTCGTCGTGTCCAGGCTTCTTTTCAACTATTTTCATTACAGCCACCTCCGTAAAATTTTTGTGCTTTTGCTTCGAGTATCAAAACCCTATGACGGATCGTCAAAGAATTGAGTGAAACATGAAGCTTATTCGGAAACGCAGAATAAAACACCCCTTCATTTGGGAGAACTATCGTTGTATCGAGCAATGCTTTTTCTTCAAACCCAATAGAACGATAAAAATTGCGCATCCCAAACGAGAGTTCCTCAATCCCGGCAATCTTCGAAAATTCATCATCGCCGGCATTTTCAACGAGAATAATTTTCCCGTCGTCCTTCAAGATTTTCTTCAATATTGGGAGAATCTGGTCAAACGAATCACGCATCGACGTAAGACTCCATCCACCGAAAATTATATCGATGCTTTTTTCTGCAAAAGACACATCCTTCATATCACTAAGATAAAAACGAACGTTCTCTGCATGATTTTTTCGATAATTAATTTCCATTAAAGATTTACTACGCTCAACAACGTGTAAAATTTTACCAGACGCCAAAAGCGGTGTGAATTTTCCACTTCCAGCTCCAATTTCGAGAATTTCCTTACCTTGAAAACGGTAATTATTCACGAGATAATTTGCGATTTTCTTTTCTGAGTCCTCGCACTTACTAAACGCTTCATAAGCTGCCCCATCGCTGTAATCAAACAGCCAAAGCTTATCGGTAGTCACCTTCATATGATCAACCTCCTTCATTTTTTAAAAGTACACTACCCTAGCAACAATATATTAACATATATTACCGTTAATAGCAAGCTAGACTTGCATTGTCGCCAAATCTATGTTAAAATAATATTAATTGAGTTCCTTAACTTAATCGTTTTTTAATAAAATAGCGTATTTCTGAAGGGGGCATACATATGCGTTACGATTATAACGAGGCAACTTTGACAGCTAGGGCAAAACTCGAGCAAATAAAACCAGACCAAAATATCGACATCAACGAACTATTTTTCGCTTCGATCTCTAATTACCTAAAAGACGGACAACACGTTCTGGATATTGGAACTGGAAATGGTTTCGTTCTTAGCGAAATCGCTCAACGGAACCCAAACCTGCACTTAACCCTATATGGGGTTGATAATTCTGAGGAAATGATTTCTCTTGCACAAAAAAAGCTCGGTAATAAAGCTATATTATCAAGAGGCGATGCAAACCATCTACCATTTACCGACAAAAGTTTTGATCTCCTTACAGCAAAAAATGTCACTCGTATCCATGCTGAAGAAATCTATCGGGTTTTAAAACCCGGCGGCATCTTCGTATTTCGTGAATACGGGCGAGGTAAAGGATTGTGCGAAATCACATCCCTATTCCCTAATCGTATCATTAGACAACGTGACCCATCTTTCTATGTTGACAGTTTAAACAAAGCTGGTCTTTATATTCTAAGCCTCAATTGTTATACTGTCGCCAGAAAGTATGAGTCAATCGAAAATCTCATCACTATTGTAAAAAGTTTCCCATTCATCGAAAACTTTTCACAAGAAGACGAACAAAGAATCATCGAAAATTTTCACGACCCCGTCGTGACATCAGATCCGTTCATTCTGATCTGTAGAAAGGAGCAATCATTATGAAGAAAGTTGAATTGTTATTCGACGCACTCAGGTCACCATACGACATGGCGCATATCATCCAAATTGCACAGTCAATTGATGCAAAAGTTTATACCGCCGGCAATTCGTTGTCGTTCGAAATGCCGAAAGTAAAATCGAAAGTCCGTTCTTGGAATATCAAAGACGGGTTTACATCAACTCATTACGAAACGTTTGAGGACGCAGTTAATGATTTGCGCTCGAAAGGCAAGTATCTCATTGGTACATCAGGAGAAACCAATAAAATCTTCTATGACGTCGAGTTGTCGCTTGACCAGGACATCGTCATTGTCTTTGGGACAGAAAGTTCTGGTCTCACAAAAGCAAAACAAGCTATGCTTGACGACATCGTAAAACTTCCGATGGATAAAACGAAAGTTGATTTCCTCACACTTCCAGTAGCTGTCTCCGCGATGGCTTACGAGCTCTACCGCCAATACTCTTTGTAAAGATTTTCCTAAGCATCGACACGAAGGGGGTGTTCTACAATGTTAAAAGGAAAAACTATCTATTGTGTTGTGACTGGCGCACACAGAACAGCAACTATTGCAGTTTTTCTTAGTATGCTAGAAAACAACGGAGCAAGCAACATCATTCTGATACCTACTCCGGCAGCAATGTCTTTCCTTGATTTCGAGTCGATATCAAGTAACGTCATAGTTCGCTACGAGTCGAACGGCCACCAACAAATTCCAGAAGAAGACATCGTAGTCGTTGCTCCATGCACTTTCGACACGTTTTCCAAAATAACATTCGGGATTGCGGACAACTATGCACTGTCAATCATTCATGCCGCTATCGGCAAAAAGAAGCCAGTAATAGTGGCGCCCTCAATGGGCACCCAATATTGGTGGCATCCGATTATTTCGAATAATCTCAAAACCTTAGCGGAATATGGCATCGAGGTAATCTGGCCAGAATACATTTACGAGCCGGACAAAACCTTACAGAAAATCAGCATGGCTCCTTGGCAAAAAGTGCTTGATTGTGTCTGTCATAAATACCAAAAACTAAGGTATGTCGGCAAACAGATAGACTGCCAAGATTTTCAGAAAATCGTTTCCGAAAATTATCCGATTTTTGCACGTTTCGGGCATATCCTGCAACAGGATCACTACACGAATGCAAAGGCTGGATTCTTGGCCCTAATGATGGACGACGGAAAAATTTTAATCACTCGAACCGGCGCAATGGTCGGCAATCTCAACCGTGAAGATTTGACTATCATCACAGGTCACGATACGAACAATTGCGTCTATTGGTGTGGAAAATATCCGCCGTCATCAGAAACTCCACTGGTTCTTGAAACATTCAAGACCTTCCCGGAGGCAAAAGCAATTATCCACGGTCACTGTAAAGACGTAACGTATTCGCCGAATCTGCTTGATTATCTCAGCAAAGAATACCTGGCCTACGGTCAATGGGGAGAATTATTTAAGATTTCTCCCTTGCTGGAAAAATTCGGCTGCGCGATTATGAAACTTCACGGCGAAATAGTAATCGGTGAAAGTTTCGACCAGGCCCTCTCGCGTTACCGCGAAATGTATGAGAAAACGCTCTAACCTACAAATACCCCGCTTCTTGCGGGGTATTTCATTTCGATTGTCAAACAACAAAAATGGTGAGGGGCGAGTAGGCGTTGTTGCTCGGCTTTGCATGGTTGTGGACTAGCGTATTGACCACCCCGAATACACGGCTAAGATCAAGGTGATGCCTAAAAAGGACTACCCTATTCTGATGTCGTGCGAGTTCTGAGGTATACAAATACAGGCAAAGAGATTCGAACTTTTAAGAAAATATAGCTTTATTGGAGCCGTAGAGGCTTAAAACGATGACAATGAAGAAAATAAAAGAAATACAATGTCAATGGTATCGTAATCCATCAATACCTTTGCAACAAAAAAAGGCAGTCTTCTAAACTGTAGATAAATAACGCAAATTAATTTCTACGGAAGGAGAAGACTACCTATGGCGTATTGTAACAGTAAAGCACAGGA
>CAMJKD010000005.1 GCA_946406315.1 uncultured Candidatus Saccharibacteria bacterium | reverse complement strand
TTACTAATATGAGCTTGATGTTTTACAATGCTACCGGCTTAACGAACATAGATGGTGCGGCTGACTGGGATACTTCGAGTGTTACCAATATGAGCTCTATGTTCTACAATGCCTCTAGCCTCACGAATATAGACGCTCTTACTGATTGGGATACTTCGAAAGTTACCAATATGAGCTATATGTTCTACGGCTGCAATAGTATTACTTCATTAAATCCAATCTTTAATTGGGATGTCTCAAGCCTTACGAATAAAAGCGGTATGTTTAACGGTATTCCGTCATCCGTAACGCGCCCGGCGTGGTATTAGGAGATCGATTCCTTATTTCAAACTTTTTCCCCCTTGCATTAACCTTAAGGATGTGTGCAATATGTTGGGGAGTAACTATACTACCAACCACTGTATCCTATCTTTTAGCAATATGTTGGGGGGTGACTATACTGCCAACCACTGTCTCCCATCTTTTATTACTCCAATCGTGATACGCTATTGATACGCTTAGCAATTGGGATACTTCGCAAGTTGCCGATATGTCCTTCATGTTCTATCGCTGCTCTCAAATAGCATCTCTCAATCCAGTCTTCAACAGGAATGTCTCAAGCTCAACAGATAAAACCAATATGTTCTACGGCATACCGGCATCCGTGCAGTGTCCAGAGTGGTTATGATAATAGTTAAAAAACTATGAGAGACACAATCGGTCTTTGGCTATTTTAGCACTAGGCAATCTGTCCGGTCGTCATATTTTTAAATTATATTTAGGGGTGACATTTTAATAAAACAATCTACTATGACATTATTACGAAACAACAACAACTTAATCTGTTAAACTTGCCTTTCTATATAAGATATGTTAAGATTGAAAAGCATGAAAATACGCAAGGCAATTGGAATATTACCTATTCCGTCCTTACTAATTCTTGGTTTTGCTATCGCTATACTTTCTTTTAGTGTTATTGCGGAGAATAGTGGATTTTTTGCTAGTGCCACATCAGCCGAAGGTGCTGCCGACGATGGCGAGCAGAGTTTTATTACGATTTATGACGGCGAGAAAAAGACGACTCTCCGCTCTGGTGCTACTACCGTGCGTGAGCTTCTGGCGCGCGCAAATATTACCTACAGTGATTATGACACTATCGAACCAGACTTAGATGAGGATATTAATTCTGAATACTTTAATATTAACATTTATCGTTCTCGTGAAGCCCTAGTGATCGATAATAATATCAAAAAATACGTCCGTACTTCTGCAACCGAGCCCGAGGCTGTTGTAGCTGATGCTGGGATGAAATTACTTGATGCCGATACTGTTGAGGTAATACCATATAATAACCTTCTCGAAAGCGGTATGACGACGGCATACCAAATTAAGCGAGCTAAAACTATCAAATTCGACTTTTATGGTAAGGAAATGCAGATTCGCACTCAGGCGGACACAATTGGCGAATTCTTAAGGGAACGTGACATTAAAGTCGACTCCAAAGACACCTGGGCTTCTTTACGCGACGAAACAATCATTAAGGACAATATGGACTTCGCCGTTTATCGTCAAGGTAAACAAACGAAGATCGTCGAAGAAGATATAGCCTATAATACCAAGACGACTTATGATTACTCGCTCGCTTATAATACAAAACAGGTTACTACGAAGGGGCAAAATGGTAAGAAAACTGTTACTTATGAAATAAATATGCGAAATGGTAAAGAAATCTCCCGCAAAGTTCTTTCTTCTATCGTAACTAAGGAGCCGGTTGATGAACAGGTTAAGGTTGGCATGAAAGTTGACTTGCCAGCCGGCACGCATAACGATTGGATGGCTAGAGCGGGTATTTCTTCGAGCGACTATGGTTACGTTAACTACATTATTGAGCGCGAATCGCACTGGAATCCGCTTGCTAAAAATCGTTCCAGTGGCGCAACCGGTCTCTGCCAAGCTCTACCTGATAACAAGATGGCCTCAGCTGGTAGCGACTGGGCTACAAATCCAATCACGCAATTACGTTGGTGCAATAGCTATGCCGTTGGGCGCTATGGTAGCTGGGCTAAGGCTTATCAATTCTGGACTACTCATCACTGGTGGTAGAATGAAGAATCGCAAATCGCTCGGTCAGCATTGGCTTAAAGACCGTGATATTTTACTCGATATTTCCAATCTAGCCGCCGTTGATGGGGTTAATACGGTTGTAGAAATTGGACCAGGCTTAGGTACGCTCACCTCCGCCTTATTTCAGAATTTTTCAAAAGTTGTTGCAATTGAACTCGATAATCGTCTAGCGGCAAATTTACCCAAATCTTTCCCAGGCAAAAATCTCGAAGTTTACAACCAGGATATCTTGTCGCTTAATGTTGAAGAATTGAGTCTGCCGGATAAATACGTTGTGGCGGGGAATATCCCCTACTACATTACTTCGCCGATTATTCAAAAGTTCCTCCATATTAAAGACAGGCCGCAGAAAATAGTCCTTCTGATTCAGAAAGAAGTCGCCGAGCGTCTTGGTGCTCAAGAAGGAGATTATTCAGTTTTAGCCTTATCGGCACAGATATATGCCAAAGTTACACTCGGACCAGTTGTGGGGCGCGAGTTTTTTACGCCACCGCCAAAAGTTGATAGTCAAATTGTCATGCTTGAACCATTCGAGAAGCCACTAGCATCCGAAACGACTATATCTTTAATTAAGCTCGGTTTTATTGCTCCGCGCAAAAAATTAATATCTAATTTGGCTATTGGTTTGCAGATGCCGAAAGATAATCTATTGCAAATATTTCAGAAAATCGGTATCGATAAAAATGCGCGTCCAGCGGATTTGCCAATTGCTGATTGGGTGACACTTGAAAAAAATATACACAAGCGTTAAGATAAAAATAGACACTAATGGCTAACTATATTTTAATGGAGACTAATCCAAGATGGATTTAGATAATCAGAACTCTGCAACGGTAAATGATAATATAGGTTCTGCAACTCCAGGTTTCGATAGTTCAATTGACACGACGAAGCTCGACGAAAAGCCATCTATAGACGCAAACGCAATTAATGAAGCTGTAATAACTGCCGAAGGTAGCAGTCCAAAGATTCAAAACACTTTCAATGTAAACGACATTAGTCTCAACGATGTTCCTACTACTCAAGAAGAGCTCGACCGTCGCCTAGATGAAAATCCAAATATGAACTTAGCTGGAGATGCCGACGCGACAGTCAATCCAAGCAACACTTCTATTGGGGAACAACAAATAGGTGCCATCGATATGGGTATCTCATCGGGGGAAAATATCATCAAAACCGAAGGGGCGTCCGCGGCCAGTTTTGTAGATGGCGATATTGTAGATGGAGGCGATGATTCTGGCGCCATCATCGACGCTGCCGCTGCTGCCGATGCGGCTCTTGACGAGAAAGCGAGCAAAGATCCCGCACATATAGCCAATACTATCACCGTTCCGAGACCGAAAAGCAAGATGCCCATTTATATTGCTATTGGTGTTGTCGTAATAATAGCTATAATTGCCATCGTCATCTACGTTATTACTCATTAGCTAGCGTTCGCTTTTATCTGTAAAAGATGTTAAAATATGGTTCATGAAAGAATCATATATTACTACAGCTATTCCATACGTCAACGGTAAACCGCACCTTGGTCATGCTATGGATTATCTACTTGCGGATACTCTCCGTCGATATATGATGTATTGCGGCAAAAAAGTACGTCTCCAGGCTGGCACCGATGAACATGGCAATAAAATCTTCAAAAAGGCTACCGAGCAGGGGATTCCTACACAGGAATTTGTCAATCAGAATGCGACAAAATTCCAAGACTTCATTCATTCACTAGGGGTAGAATATACCGATTTTATTCGCACTACTAATCCAGATCACGAACGCCGCTGTCAAGCGATTTGGGCTAAACTTTCTAATCATATCTACAAAGATAAATACGAAGGCTGGTATTGCGAAGGTTGCGAAGGTTACGTTACCGACAAAGAGTACGAAGATAATCATGGCGAGTGTCCAGATCACAAAAAGCCGTACATTAAATTGAGCGAAGAGAACTATTATCTTCGCATTTCGGACTTTAAAAATCGTATCCGCGATGCGATTGAATCGGATGAACTAAAAATTACTCCCACTTTCCGTAAGAAAGAGTTTCTTAATCTTCTCAAAGATATGCCAGATGTTTCAATCTCGCGCCCCAAAGAGCAGGTGCAGTGGGGAATTCCTGTTCCTGGCGACGAAAATCAAGTTATGTATGTTTGGATTGATGCGCTTTCAAATTACATTACTGTGCTTGGCTATCCGGACGAAGATATTTCTATTGATTGGCCGGCTCATACGCAGATAGTCGGCAAAGATATCTTACGTTTTCATGCTGGTATTTGGCCAGCAATGCTTTTAGGCCTCAAGCTACCACTTGCTCGCAATCTACTTGCGCACGGTTTCATTACTGTTAATGGCGAAAAAATGTCCAAATCTATCGGTAATGTAATTGACCCCCAAGAAATTCTTGACAAACACGGTCTTGCGCCGTTTCGTTATTACTTTTTGCGCCATGCATCTACGACTGACGATTCTGACTTTACATGGGATAAATACGAAGCTGCCTATAATGAACTCGCAAATGATTTAGGCAACCTAGTTCAGCGTCTCGCAGCACTTTGTAAAAAGAATAGCATAGCGGGACAAAAGGTTGAAAAACGCCCAAACCACGATTTTGATTCGCGCATGGAAAAATATGAGTTTAACTTTGCTTTCGACATTTTATGGGATGGTATCTCCGAGCTCAATAAACGCATTGACGCCGAAAAGCCATGGGCTCTGGCTAAGACTGACCCGGACAAAGCAAAAGAAGTTCTCGTTAAGTTGGTGGCTGACTTACTGGCGATTAACGACCGTCTTTCAATTTTCCTGCCAGACATTTCGGCAAAGATAGCGGAAATCTTTACAGCTAAAGAAATTCAGCCTCCAGTCACGCCGCTATTTCCAAAGAATTAAAAAAGAAGCTCCTCTCGGGAGCCTCTTTATTTTGCTATCCAATATTTTTTACCACCCAAGATATCATAGGTTACCAACTCGTATTCATCCAACACGGTCGGCATACCAGTTTGACGCCCCTCGAGGTAAGCCGATGTTAGGATAGGCTCATTTATGCATACCTCGTCGACTAAATAATAAAGAGAATCTTTCTTCCAATTTAAGCCATTTAACATGGTGTTAACCATGCAGTTTGGAGTGGTCGTTGCTAAGCTACGCTTACCGCGAAAACCGGAATCGTAGTTTGAATAAATGAAGTATGGCGTTATGCGTGATAAATCGCGCACGTTTTTATCAATGTGCAAATTTACATCATCAAATAAACCAGCAGAATGATCGCCAAAGAATAATACAACCACCTTCTTATCTATTTTGTCTAGCTCGTCAATAAACTCTCCTAAATACTGGTCGGAGTTATGTAGTGTTTGATAATAAATTGAGATATCAGACTTCTTCTGCTCATCTATTCCTTTATTAGTCACGGCAAATTGAGTATTTTCGTAAATATCGGCATTATAAGGCGTATGATTCTGCATCGTAATCAAACCAATCATTTGCTTTCCGCTGCCTTCTTTTAGTACCTTCAAGGTCTGCCTGTAGGCAGAGCGGTCGTTGATATATTCTGAGTTCCCGTCATGTTCTTTATAATCCATTTCGTTTTCTGTAATAAAAGTATCGAAACCCTCGTTCGCAAGTGAGATATTGCGTTTATACATTCCGCCATTAAATGGATGAATTGCCGTTGTTGTGTAACCGTTCTTTTTTAGCATTTGTGCAACTGACGGAATCTGTCCAGCTTTCGGGATTAATGCTGTATATGGAACGGTGTTGGTCCAATAATTAGTTAAACCCGTCAATGCTTCAAATTCAATATTCGCCGTACCGCCGCCATAATCTAATGAGTACATTAGGCCGCTTGGGTACTGCTGTTGAATTTTACGCAGGTTTGGCAATATCTCTCCGCCAGTATGCGGGTAGTATTTTTCAAATTTTTCGCCGTTAAATTCTACACTCGGATCATAGAAAGACTCATTTAGAACTATGACTACATTCACGTCATTATCGGCGACATCTTTGCGGTTCATGTTCTTTTCTTCCGCGACTGCCTCATACTTATTTTTTATGGAAACGATTTTATCTTTGCTATAAATGTCTGGCTCGTCTAATTTTAGTTTTTGAAAATTGTAAAGAAACCCCAAAATAAAACCATTATCGTCGTAGTTGCGGTTCTGATTCCAGGCTGTAAAATGCGTACCTAAAACCGGAATATCTTCGTAGCGCATACCGTCATGATGGCGAATAAACTCAGTTGAAACATAGAATGCACCACCTGCCAAAACGACTATTAATAATCTCATCCAAATAGCATTTTTTTGTACGAAGCCGTCGGTTTTCCAGCTTCGCACCAAGTTTAATTTTTTTGCTGCAAATCTACTAAACAAGATTGTTAAGGCGATTACTAAAATTATCGCAATGATTAAACGGACGATTGAGTCGGAGTCGACAAATTTCGTTAACGAATGTGCCTCGCTGGCCAACTGAAAATCTTCCGGAAGTATAGGTGTTTGTCGAGAATAATACTTATTAATATGAATGTAGGTTAGGATTATGATAAAAACCCAAGTTCCGCCAACAGTGATGGTTGGAGATCCGACTAACCCCCATACAAAGACCATTATTAACCACAATATAAAAGCATTAAAAAAGAAAACTAAAGGACTCCCGATCGTGAAGCTCCAGACGCGGAACATATCGTTCAGGAAATAACGATATTCTAAGAACCAAGTCAGCACGATAGCTGCAACGCCTAAAAATAATAATGACGAAACTACATAACGTTGCTTATTATTTAGAGGCTTTTTCGCTGATGTCTTCACTACCATAGTATAACAGATGTTTATGCTTGTGTTTTATTCTTGGAAAAGATTCTAATAGACTAAATATATGCAGCAGAAAACCCGTTTTACAATTCATTCGTCATTCGTGCCACTTGGGGTAGGCTTTGGTTTTATTGCTGGGAGTATTTTTGCCCTTTCTTTTTCGTGAATCATCTCTGGCTATCTCCCTATTGTTATTGCAATTGGATTAACCATCCTTTCTATCGCTATCTCATCCTATCCACGTATTCTGTTCTCGCTTTTGGCCGGGTTAATTTTTGGCTTTGCGCGCGCCAGCGTCGTCGTTTACAATCGAAAAATCGCCACCACACTGATTGGTCGCGATTTTACATTTGTCGCCACGGTTTCAGAAAAGCCAGAATTTAAGAAAAATCAGACGCATTTAGTTATTGATGATATACAACCTAATTATACCACAGATAATATAAAAAGTCAAGCATATGCAATTTTGGCAGGGGAGTTTAAGAATATTAATCGATCAGACACGATTACGATTAGGGGTAGTCCCCGTTCTGGCTTCGGTGACTATGTTTTGTCGTTTTATCATCCTCGACTAATTTCGGTCAGTAAGCCTAATCCGCCAGATTACGCATTGTTAATTCGTGATCGTTTTATCTGAAAAATCCATCAATCACTTGGAGATGATGATTCGTCTAATTTAGCTCTCGGTTTTTTGATGGGTGAAAAATCCCTCAGTAATCAGCTTAAAGAACGACTTAAGATAGTTGGTTTATCTCATATTGTAGTAGCCTCCGGTTTCTGTCTGTCTATTCTTGTTGATTTTGCTAGAAAAATCATGGGAAAGATCTCTCGTTTTGCTGGATATTTCTTCGCTGGCATATTAATTGTAGCCTTTATTTCGATGACTGGTTTTAGTTCTAGTCTTGTGCGAGCCGGTGCTGTTTCCGCTATGTCGCTTTTTGTGCAGTATTTTGGTCGAAAAATCCATCCAGGACGGTTATTGCTCTACGCTGCAACTCTTTCAATCTTAATGAATCCCAATTTTGTTGTTAATCTTGCGTGGCAGCTGTCGTTTCTGTCTTTTGCTGGAATCTTGCTTATTACTCCAGTATTACAGGCGTTTTTCTATGGACAAAAAGCGCCAGGTTGGCTGGCTAGTATGATTATTGCCGCTGTTTCGGCTCAACTCGCTTGTTTACCGTTGTGTATTTATACTTTTGGGCAAGTTTCAATTGTTAGTATAGTGTCAAATCTTCTTATTACGCCGCCCATCTCGACAATTATGGCGCTGACCTTTTTTGTTGGAGTATGTCCCCTCCAGCTTTCACCTTTCATCATCGCTAATCGGCTGCTTCTGTCTTATCAAATAGGAGTTATTAATTGGCTTAGTAGTATTAAATGGGCTGTTATGAGTATTCCTGCTCAAACCCCACTCTGCTTTCTGTTATATGTTCCTGTCATCCTGATTATTTATACTTTAAAACGGCGCACAAATTACTCATACCAACCTCGTTTAGCCATAGATAAATCTCCAAAATATGGTAAAATATATTCATGTTAGTCCATTCCGAAACGGAAATGCTTAAATATGGCGAAAAACTCGGACGAACGCTCAAGGCACCTGTTATTATCGAACTGCTGGGCGATGTTGGGGTTGGCAAAACTACACTTACGCGCGGCATTGCGCGTGGTTTGGGTGTTACGACAGAAGTGACATCACCGTCTTTTACGCTCTCAAAAGAATATGCTGGCAAAAAATATCATCTCATTCATTATGATTTCTATCGTCTTTCCGATCCTGGCATTATGTCCGAAGATCTTGCCGAAGCAATTTCCGATCCCCAGGCAATAACAATTATTGAGTGGGGGCAAAGTGTGCAAAACGTTCTTCCGAAAGAACGTAAAACTATTGATATTAAGTATATTGATGAAAAAACGCGAGAGCTAGTAGAAAAATGAAACTATATTTAGATACTTCACAACCGAAAACTATCATGAAGCTGGATAATAAAAGCTATGTATGGGAATCTGGGCGTGATTTAGCCAAACATTTGCATAAATTTATTCACGATAAGCTCATTGAAAATGGCAAAGACTGGCGAGATATCGAGGAAATTACTTTCATGTCTGGACCTGGTAGTTTTACTGGACTCAGAATCGGCGCAACAGTCGTAAATACGCTCGCGGATCAATTAAAAGTGCCTTTATATAATCATCGTGGCGAAAAAGTTGAATTAATTTTGCCCGAATACGGTCGTCTCGCAAATATTACACCTCCAAGAAAGTAATCTCTGTGATACAATTATTACAGGTATAAGTTACCGTTTAATTTCACGATATTTATTTAATTATATTGATATACGCACCTTCATCTTGAATATTGATATTTGGCTGCGTATAGAAAGAAAGAGGGAATATGGAGATAGGTTTACTTATCGCCGGGTTAGTCCTAGGTGCTGGGGCTGGCGTTGGTGGTTTTTATGCCGTAAATAAGAACAAAGAAAATGGGGGAAAGAACAAAGCCGATGAACTAATTCGCAAAGCTAAGCACGAAGCGTCAGAAATTGTGCTTAATGCGAAAAAGGAAGCTTCTAGCATTAACGACAAGGCTCAGCGCGAAGAGAATGAGCATCGCAAAGAATGGAAAAAGACCGAGAATCGCCTTGCCGAGCGCGAAACGTTGCTTGATAAAAAACTTGATCAACTCGATAAGCGCTCCGAAAATTTACGCAAACAAGAAGGCGAAATCGAAGAGCTCAAAGATGAAGTTCGTGCCATCCGTACTAAGGCGCAAGATAAGCTAGAAAAAATCGCTGGACTCAGCAAGAAAGACGCAAAGGATAAGCTGATTGCAATGACTGAGCGCGATATTAAGAACGATCTAGCCGAGCTTATGGTCAAAGAGCAAAAAGCTTATAATGATCACATCGACGAAACTGCCGAAGCGATGTTGTTAACTGCGATGGAGCGTATGTCGTCAGAAGTTACCGCCGACCGCACTGTTACTAGCCTTAAACTCCCAGACGACGATATGAAAGGCCGAATTATTGGTAAGGAGGGTCGTAATATTCAGGCTCTCCAGCACGCTACCGGTGTTGATGTTCTTGTCGATGACACTCCAGGCATGGTAGTTCTTAGTAGCTTTGATCCAATTCGTCGTCAAGTCGCGCGTTATGCGCTTGAGCGCCTCATGAAGGACGGTCGCATTAATCCGTCTAGTATTGAAGATGCCGTCGCAAAAGCAGAGCGCGAAATCGAAAAAGAAGTCGTCCGTGCTGGCGAAGATGCTGCCCGTGAAGTTGGTGTTATTGGTATTCCGTCCGAAATTCTTCATCTTCTTGGCGAGCTAAAGTTTCGCACTAGCTATGGTCAGAATGTTCTACTCCATTCTATTGAAATGGCGCACATGGCGGGTATGATTGCTGAAGAAATTGGTGCCGACGTGAATATTGCTAAGACCGCTACACTTCTTCACGATATGGGCAAGGCTGTTACGCATAAGATTGAAGGTAAGCATGCCGATATTGGTGCCGAATTAGCTAAGAAGTTTGGCATGAAAGATGAAATTGTCCATGCAATTGCCGCTCATCACGAAGATATTGAACCTACGACTCCAGAGGCTGTTATTGTTAAGATTGTTGACGCTATCTCGGCCGCTCGTCCTGGCGCCCGTAATATTTCTGCTGAAAACTTCGCCGAACGCATGAAGGCTCTTGAAAATGTTGCTACTAGTTTCCAGGGCATCGATAAAGCTTATGCTATCTCGGCTGGTCGTGAGATACGCGTTATTGTTGAGCCGAAGCAAATTGATGATTTATCCGCCCTTAAACTTGCACGTGATATTGCCGACAAGATTGAGGCTACCATGCAATATCCGGGCGTCGTTAAGGTAAATGTTATTCGCGAAACTCGCGCCATTGAATACGCAAAATAAACCAATTTCTCTTTTATAATAGCTTCTATAACAAGATTATATAGGCATGAAAAGTATCGAAAATGCTTATGTTATTGTATAATAGAAGTATGCAAAAAGACGCAAAGTCTATTAGGGTTGGTTTCACGATTATAGAAGTGATGCTGTTTTTGGCGCTTACGGGACTGCTCCTGTCTGGAGTTTTAGTTGGCCTAGGCAGTAACATATCTCGCCAACGTTACAACGATGCCGTCGAGGATGTTGCGGATATTCTCCAAAACCAATACTCTTTCGTGTCTGATATCCATATTAGTACGCGTACTAAAGTGCAAGATTCGAGCTGTTATGCGTTAGTTTCCTCAGATATTGCTGGCGGTGATGCTGCATCTTACTATAATTCCGTTGCTAATAGTAAATCGAAATCAATTTCTTATCGTGGGCGCACTAACTGTGTCGTATATGGCGCAGTAGTTGTATTGGACGGTCAAAAGAACACGATTCAGACCTCTGAATTAATTGGTCGCGATTATAACACTATGGCGAAACAGGCCGAAATTGACGGCACTGATTTTCCAGAAAATCTTAATGACCTCGATATATTAAGAACCGTCGCTAAAGCAAACAATGTCGCCGTGCACTGTCCACATAAGGGCAGTACTGCGGACTGCTATATTCATACGGCCGATAATCTTACTACGCATACGATTAAATGGGGTGTAAAGCTAGTAGATCGAAACGACAACGACCTAAAAGCGACCTTATTAATCTTCAGGTCGCCACGCGATGGTGCGATTCGTACTTATGTTTGGGGCGATTATATAACCGACGGTACCAATGCGATTGATTATGAAGCTATGAATAACGAGAATAACGGCAGCGGTATGGCATACTCATCTTCAAATTTAAATAAGTATGGCATTAATGACGAAATAACTAGCGATAATTTTAAAAATGATACAGATTTAAGCATATGTATAAATACTGGTAGTGCTCAGGCATACAACGGGCATCAACGTATGATTAAAGTCCTCCATAACGGTTCCGGACAAAGTGCAGTCCAACTGATTAATGCTGACTCTCAGGAAGCGGGTGAGCAATGCGCAAAGTAAACCAAAAGCAAACTCTGCATGGCGACACTATTATTGAAGTAATGATGTCTCTAGCCGTCTTCTCCGTTATCGCAATTATGACGGTTAATCTCATCAATTCTGGCGTCAATAACGCTCAACGTACACTTGAATATACAATGGCTCGTAACGAAATAGATGCCCAGGCTGAAGCATTGCGTTATCTTCATCAAGGTTACGTTTCGGAGCGCCAATATAGCACGACTGGTAGTAAATTTGCGAATATTTGGGATTCAATTAAAAACCGAGCCCTTGCGCCAAGCGCAATTAGCACTGATTATTTTGATGTAAATAATAACGACAATAACTGCCATAAGATTTATCAAAATATATCCGCCTATAAACCCTTCATCGTTAACTCGCGCGCCGTTCTTCCCGATACTGACTCTAATTATGATAATAGTCTTTACGCCAGCTCCGTTAGTGACGTTCTTTATACGTCGTTTGACACGAACCAAGAGGCCTCCATTTATCCACGTATTATCTATCAGGTCGGCGGAACGACATCTAGATCGTCGGGCGGCAAGAGCTCTGGCACTAGCTCGGAAGGCTCTTTAGTTGAGAAAAGAGTTTTTAATCGTATTAGAAACCCTCAAGGCATCTATATCGTGGCAGTAGGGGAGAATGAAGTAAATCTATCTAAATCTAAATATTATGATTTCTATATTCATACTTGTTGGCATAGCGTAGGGTCTAAATCGGCTTCAACGATTACTACTATTATGCGTCTATATAATCCAGAGGTTGCGGATCAATGAGAAAGAAAGCCTTTACTATTATCGAATTTATGCTAGCTACCACTATACTTGCGGTAATGCTGATTAGTATAGCAGCTCTCACTATTCGCATTATAGAGATATATAAAAAAGGCTTAGCGATGCGCGCCGTTAATAGCGTTGGGCGCGACATTGTTAGCGATTTATCTCGTGTGATTGCAAGTTCTCCAGTTACAAATAAAGTTATGCCCGAACCTGGCGCTGACGCCATCACTGATACTGCAATTAAAAAATCATGGGCTGATTATTATAACGAGCTAACTGTCGACCGCAACGGTTTCTCGGTACAGGCTAGCGGCGTTTTCTGTACAGGGCAATATTCATATATTTGGAATACTGCGCCAACTATTGAATCTATCAATGATGGCGTTACTCCAACCACGGCATTGAAAATTAACGGCCAAGTCCACCGTCTCGCTCGCATCCCAGATGGCAACCGTAGCGTTTGCAATCACGGCACCGGCGCAGCGCTTATTCCACCTGCGGGCAATAATTATACGGCAGACGATAAAGACGTGACAGTACTAATCAATAAAGATGAAAACGATTTAGTTCTCTACGACTTCTCGATTCTGCCGGCTATGCAAAATAGGCGAACAAGTCAAATTTTCTATTCTGGTTCGTTTATTATTGCGACTCTAGCTGGTGGCGTTAATGTTCAGTCGAACGGAAATTTCTGCACCGGCAAAGATAAAACATATACTAGCGAAGAAGACACGGAGGCTACTAGTTTAGACTTTAATTACTGTTCGGTTAATAAATTTAATTTTTCGGTTCGTGCAACTGGAAGGGATATTGAAAAATAATAAAAGAGAGGTAATATGTCAAGTGGACAAATCAAGACACGAAAAGGCGCATCGGCAATTTATGTAGTAATCTTTACTGCAACACTTTTAAGCGTTATCGCATTGAGCTTTATTAGACTAATGCTTTCCGAATCTACGCGTACGACCAATTATAGCCTCTCTCAATCCGCCTACAACTCGGCGTTAGCTGGCATTGAAGATGCAAAAATCGTCTTGATTAAGTACCAAAACTGTTTAGCATCGGGCAATTGTCCGCCGGAATATACCGCTGCTTTTAGTGGCGACATGAATAGCCTCACGAACTCTCAAGATTGCGACTTAGTACCAAAACTACTGGGGTATTCTGTCACAGATACGGATGACGGCAATAGTCCAGAAACTTCAATTAGCACTGGCGGTGAGGATTCCTCCAAAGCCTATAACCAAGCTTATACTTGTGTCAAAGTATCTCGTAAAAGCAAAGACTTTATTGCTACTCTTACCAAAAACAATCCTACTAAAATCATTCCACTTCGTACTGGCGATAACGACAAGGCAACTTCTGTTAATCGCCTTTTGATTAGCTGGTTTAGTCGTGCTGACCTTTCGGCGGTTAATAATACTAGCGGCATCATCGATTCTAGCTATTTCTCATTTGATACTTCTGGCAGTAAGATGATGGGTACTATCAGGACAAATAACGGTTTTCTCCCCGCCCTCGATTACGCTAACTGGTTTAATCAGAAACCTAGCGTTCCGACCACTCTTCAAACTACTCTGATTCAGACTGCCCCTAGCTTTAAGACGAGTGAATTCTATTCAAGCGATACTGCTTCTGACCGAACAAATCGTGGCACAATTCTATTTAGACCATCTAAAAATACTTCACTCAAAGCTTCGAACTTGATTACTGACAACAATAATTATTCTAACCATATCGATGGCAATCCGTTCGTTACTAGTGCTACGAAATCGCAAAATAACCCTATGGATGTCTATTGTAATTACGAAAATAATATCGAATGGGGTAATGGTTATGCGTGTGTAGCTGACGTCCGCGTTCCGATGCCAAAAACGACCTCCGTAGATCAACGTAATGACGAGACCTTCTTCTTAGTACTTAATTTGCCTTACGGTGAACCTAAAACAGAGGTTAGTGTAGAAATGAAGAGATGTGACGACCATACTAAGAGCATCTTCGAACCCGGCAACTGTTCTAATGTGTACTTTGATGGATCGCAAGCTGTAGTAGATTCAACCGGACGCGCAAATGACCTCTTCCGTCGCGTCGAAGCACGCATTGAGCTTACGGACTCGAATTTCCCACTCGCCAACTTCGCTCTTGCCGCTTACGATCCGACAGATGGTAACATCTCCAAGAGTTTCTATGTCACTACCGCCAACTGTAAATCTCGTGAAACAATCCGCGACAACAGCGCAACTGAAGCTGGCTCGACGAAGATTAACGATGCTTCCTGTAATAGCGCAGCTGATTACTAAAACACTAAAAACACCCTCTCGGAAGGGTGTTTTTTGAACTTGCTTAATGGTGCCCGCGACTGGAGTTGAACCAGCACGCCCATAGGGGCACTAGCACCTGAAGCTAGCGCGTCTGCCAATTCCGCCACGCGGGCATGGTCATATTTTAACACTAATCAGAGGTAGCGCCAAATAGACTGTGGTAAAATAACAATATATGGCACACTATTTCACAGATGGCAGTGCGAGTCCTAACCCTGGTCCAGGTGGTTACGCCGTTATTCTTGATGGTAAACCAGTAGCTTTGGGTAGTGAAAAAAACTCCACTAATATTCGCATGGAGGCGCGAGCCCTCATAGCTGCCTATAAACTCGCTCAAGCGGGTGATAAAATCTCCACCGATAGTGAATTTTGGGTCAACGTCGTCACGAAGTGGGCGGCTAGTTGGCAGAAAAACGGTTGGAAAAAGAAAACTGGCGAGATTAAGAATCTCGAGCTCGTTCAGGAATTATATGCGTTATATCTCGAAAAGTCAGAAGTTACCCTCGAATGGACGCGTGGGCACGTCGGAACGGATGGCAACGAGTACGCAGACGAATGGGCAAATAAAGCCCGCGAAGGAGCCACTTTATGAAAAAATCTATCGTCAAAATGAAGCTACAGAGTCGTGCGGATTTCATCCAAACACTCGAAGAGATCAACTTTAAATTTTCCGAGGCATATTGGCAGCATGACCGTATTTTTGTGCCGAAGAACTATGCTCGCGATCGCTCTATGCCTCGCCTTTCGCTTCGTACTATTGTTAAGGCGCCCGATAAAACTATTTATGCTCTAGTATTGCGTCGCCATTTCGAGGATAAACATCTCGATATTGTTAACTCTACTCAAGTAAAGGATTACACCGAGGCGGCACATATTGTTTACCAGCTGGGGTATGAATTAAAATATGAAGTTAGTCGCCGTCGCGAAGAGCTATCGATGGGTGATACTATTAATATGTTTATCGATAAAGTTGATGGCTTACCTGGGTATTATGGGCGCATCGAATCCAATCTTTCCGACGAAGACGACCCCGAAGAGGCCTTTAATGATTTGGTAGAAACCTTCCGAGTCTTAAAAGTTAAGGGAAAAGCTATCGAGCAAAGCTACGGCGAGCTCTTAGAGTCGTCCGAACATACAACTATTGCAGGATAAAAATATCTCCACCGCCAGGGTGGAGATATTAGTTTTAAGCCATTTTTCTATTTCGTAGCTGCTTTCTTGGTAGCAGTCTTCTTTGTTGCTGTGGTTTTCTTAGTCACAGTCTTCTTTGTTGTAGTATTTTTTGTTGCGACTTTCTTAGCTGGAGCCTTAACGACAGGATTCTCGGCTGGCTTAGTGCTAGTCTTAGACGTAGCAGCCTTCTTGTTGGCGGCTAGTTTTACGTTATGCTCTTTAGCCCATTTGGCAAGATTTGCCTTGCGGCGACTAGCGGTATTCTTCTTCATAAGACCTTTTTTGACAGCTTTATCATATTCAGACTGTACAACTGCCATCTTTTCGGCGGTTGGTTTATTGTGGAAATCCTTTAGCGCATTGCGGATAACCTTCTTGGTCGCTTGGTTGTTGTCGCGACGCTTAATAGCTTGGCGCGCAGCTTTCTTCGCGGATTTAATAATCGGCATTTAATTCTTATTCCTTAAAATTATTATTTCAATTAATATATATTATATTCTAAAACTTGCAAATTGTAAAGTGTTGAGATGATTTAATACTTGCAAGCATAAATAGTTTATGCTAAACTGTCCCTATCAAAGGTCAAAACATAAACAGAAAAATAAAAATGCCAAATCCAAACACTCAGCCAAAAGCGAGCAATAGCATTGTTTCTCAGGTGGCAGAACGAATCCGTACCAGCGACAATGTCCTCGTTGCTCTCTCGAAAGATCCGAGCGTTGACGAATTATCCGCCGCTCTTGGTCTCACATTTATATTAGATAAAATGGGCAAGCATGCCACAGCGATTTTCTCTGGTGCTGTGCCGAATGCTATTGAATTCCTCGAGCCAGAGAAGACTTTTGAAACAAATACTAATAGCTTACAAGACTTTATTATTGCGCTCGATAAAGAGAAAGCGGATCACCTTCGTTATAAGATTGACGGCGACTATGTTAAAGTTTTCATTACGCCCTATAAAACCACTATCGACGAAAGCGATATGGAGTTTAGCCACGGCGACTACAATGTTGACCTTGTTGTAGCGCTTAATGTCGCAAGCGCAGAAGACCTCGATTCGGCCCTAACTGAGTACGGACGAATTATGCATGATGCCAGCTCGATCAACATTTCGGCAAATGTTCCTGGTAAATTTGGTGATTTGGAATGGGGAGACCCGGCCGCTTCTTCAATTTCTGAAATGATTTTTAAGCTATCGCAAGAAATTAAAGAAAAAGACAAAGATAATATCGACAAATCGACCGCGACCGCTCTTCTTGCTGGCATTGTTGCTGCTACTAATCGCTTCTCTAACGAGCACACATCTCCAGAAACGATGGAGGTTGCCAGTAAACTTATGGCTGCCGGCGCAGATCAGCAGCTAATCTCTTCGAGTATTCCAGTAGATATACTCACATCTGATGTGGTTGACGCTACGGAAGACGCAAAAGAGGAACCGGAACCAGAAAAACAAATAGCCGAAAATCAGGAAAACAACGAGCAGGAGAATGAAAAAGAGTCTCCTATGGAGCCAGAAGAGCAACCGGAAGACCCGACCAACTTGGAAATCCATCACGTAGCGACCGATTCAAGCGTTAGTGGGGCGGGTGAGGGGAATAATGATTTAAGCGCTCCAAATGACGAGCCTCAGCCGAAGCCTGAACCTGAACCTGAGCCTGAACCTAAGTCCCAGCCAGAAGAACAACTAATTGCTAATCCGGACCAAGATAACAATCCCGTACTTCCGCCGGTCGAGCCGAGCTCAGTCGCAATGGAAGTAAAAGCGCCAGACATACAGCCAGCGGCTCCAGTTGCAACGCCCGCTCCAGCCTCGACGCAGATGTCAGAACCAGTCGAGAATCCAATTGAGCCACCAGTTGCGCCAATTGCTCCAGCTGAACCAGAAGCGCTCAATGAACTTTCTGCCGATCCGATATCAACCCCAACTCCAGAAGAGCAGGCTGCAGCTACGGCCGAGCTTGAACAATTAGTTAGCCCAACTAATACGGCAACCCAGGATGCGGCCATTACCGAGCTTCAGGATTCGAGCGTCCACGCAAAGAAAAATATTACACCACCCAGCGAAGTTCTAGCTCCGCCTCAGGCGCCAAAGGACTATGCCGCTATGATGGCCTCTGAATTATCTAACAACCCACCCGCGCCTGTTTCGCCAACTCCGCCAATTGAGCAAGAGCCACTAGTTGCGCCAGTTCCGGACAATCTACCGACCATGGATACGTCTTCGGAACCAGTCGGCGTAACGGAGTCGCAGCCAATTGCGCCAGAAATGGAATCAGCTGAAGCTCCAGCCGCTCCAATTATGGGAGAGGCCGTAGATAACGAATACGTCGACCCGCTCCCGATGCCAGATGCGAATACGATTCTGCCACCGCCGCCAGCGCCATTTGATCCAGCGGCCGCTCCAGATTCCGCCGAGATGGCGCCGAATCCAAGTGCGCAAGAATATAAGGAAGATAATACTACTCCTGCTGAATCAATGTCGCCGACTATTTCGATGCCGTCGGTTAGCGAACAGATGGTTGAAGATAATAATCCTCAAGCCGCCGCACCGCACGCAGGAGTAATGCCGGATCAAGTCTATCCAGCCGATCCGAGCGCTTTCCAGATTCCTGGTATGTAGAAGGCTTTTAATAATCCGAGTTTTGAAGATAAGCTCGGATTATTTTTATGAACAAAAAAACTTTGACAGGCATCAAAGTTTTCCAATTAATGGTCGGGGCGACCTGACTCGAACAGGCGACCTCGCAGTCCCGAACCGCGCGCGCTACCAACTGCGCCACGCCCCGACTCTAGTCGTTATTATAACCCTCGTCTCTCTCTAATTTCAAGATTTGATAAGTATCGCTATGGTCATTAAACTTCATATTAGACACTTCCGTTACTCTCCAGCCGTTACGTGGAAATTCTAAATACTGCCCATACGGATTCTCGGGCGCCGATCCAACGAACCAAAAACTCTCATGCGTATCAAGCCATTCGTCCAAGTTTTCGATTTTACCAAAGTAACTTTGCTTTAGCGGTTCTAAGGAACCGTAACGGTAGTCCGCCAATTCATCTATAAATAAAACTGGATGTTTTTCTGATGTATAGGCGGCCATATCATAATATAGCCATTCGGAGTTGCTAATAATCGGCAAATTATTGCCGTTATCCATTGCCACTACGGTGTTGAATAATTCTTTACTAGCCGATTTTGTATCGGTATACATATTGTAATTACCTTTTGCATATACGGTCGCAATGCCTATAGCCGAGCTGCCGACCAATACGGCCATAGCACAAAAGCCAACTATAGCGGGGCGCTGCAATAAAGATTTCTTCTTAGTCTTTAGTGCTATATCATTCGTAAGCATTCCGATGCTAACGCCTGCAGTCATTGGAATCGCTAACATGGCATAAATAATATAACGCGGAATAAACACTGGGTTTAATGGTGGAAGAGAAAGTAGAACGAGCAATAATAGTGGCACAGTCGCCATCGACAGTAACATTATCATTTTTTTACGGTAGCGCACGGCAAGAAACAAGATCAATAATACGGTAACTGTTGCTAATAATAGCAGCCAATTTTGAATCTCATCCGATTTCATATAATATAAGTCTTCGCCAAAATAATTTGCCATTACCGTAACATTAACTGGGCTGACCCAAAAACCATTCTGCTCTACGTTTGATACTTGTGTGAATAGGCTTGGCATCCATGGCAAAAATAAAGCAATTGCCAATAAATACGGTGCCCAAATGCGCTTCTTCCAAAACGATTTGCCGTAAGTTTTAAATAAATATACTAGGTGTGCACAAAAAGCGAAAGCGGCAAAATAATGCGTCCACATGGCAACCGCTACCAACACAGCATAAATAAGCCACCATCGTCTTTTCTCATTATCGACAGCAAGTTGTAGGAAATAGGTGGAAGCAAACACAATTGCAAGTACCATTGTGTACATTCGCATTTCTTGACCATAACGAATAAAGACTGGCGAAATACTCAGCAAAAAACTACTCAGCATGGCGGCTTTCAGCCCATATTTATATTTTAGCCACAAGAAAGCAAATAGAATTGCTACTGCGCCAAAAACCACTGACAGCATACGCATCGCAAAATCTGTATGACCAAAGAAGTGCGCCCACCCTTTTAAGACGATGTAGTAAAATGGCGGGTGTACATCGGCCGCTGTTAGGTTCCATATTTTTCCTAAATCAAAGCGTGTTAAATATGAGCTAAATGATTCATCGAACCAAATCGACTGGCGTAAATTGCAAATACAGAGCACCATATACAATACGCCCAGCACAGCTGGCGTCAGAATCATGAATACTCGTTTCCTCTTTTGTAAGAACTCCTTCATATTCCAATTCTAACACAATTATGATATAATCACGCTTAGCCGGGGTTTGGCGCAGTTGGTAGCGCGCGCGCTTTGGGAGCGCGAGGTCAGCAGTTCGAGCCTGCTAACCCCGACCATCTAGAGATCGCAAGGTCTTTTTTTGTTGCGCTAAACCCATTGTCGCAGCATATTTTTATTTTTGAAACCCTTATGCTAAAATAGTATTAGTACTTTTGGAGGTACCGGCATGCATATAAAGCATTTGCCGTATTAACTAATGCAATATATAGGAGTTAATTAGTGTCTGGTGGAATATTTTCCAGAAAACGCTTAACGCAGGTAGATAGGATTCGGAAAAATATTCGTATTTTTGCAGTGCTCATTTTGGGCGCTATTTTAAGTTGTATTGTTTTTAAGTCCTTTGCTGAAATTATCGATGATGTCCGTGTTGATGTCGATGCAGATCTTACCTATTACTTAAACGTCAAAGAAGACGGTATTGATGCTACTGGCATAGAATCTAGTGATGCCCAAATTGCCAATGTACTTGGTGGTAGGGTAAATGTGACAGACAAAATCCCAGAAGGTCTAGTATTCCAAGGTTTCGTTACTACTTCTGATGGTACAATCGGTGCCGTATCCCGTGCAGATAACTCTATCCAATGTCCAGGTAAAGTCATTGACGATACTAATGAAGAAACTGTAGATACTGGTACTTGGAATAATGACCATACAGAATACTACTACCATGGTCTTCACTACAATGCTAATACTCGTACCGTTAGCTTCTCCGCTGAGAAGATTAAAGCTGGTTGTCAATTAACAGTAGGCATTATTACTAAAACCCCAACCACCATAGACGATCCTAATACTACTCCCATTGAAACTCGTAGGGATTTCTACAACACTGCTTTCGCTGCTGAAAAAGATATTACTGCCATTTCTAATACTGTTCATGCCTTTATTGGCAATTCTAGTGCTACGCTATATGACGTTACTTACGCATATGAAGGTAACATCCCAGCCGGTGCGCCAACTACTCCTAGTGAAGAATCTTACGCCCAAGATTCCACAGTACCAGTAAATGCTAATCCGGTACTTGAAGGCTATACTTTCTCTGGCTGGACTACGACTGATGCTACCGTTACGGACGGAACTTTCCCAATGCCAAATCGCAATGTCCGTCTAGTAGGTCTCTGGACGAAAAATCCAGAAAGTACTAAATACAATGTTACCTACGTTATTAATGGCGAAAAACCAGCAGACTTTATGCCACCAGTTCAGAAGCAATATGAAGCTGGCGTTAGCGTGCCATTAGATTCTACGGAAAAAGATGCTAATATAGATGGCTATAGATTCTCTGGTTGGAGCACATCTGATGCTACATTATCTGAAACTGGCTTCATTATGCCAAGTCAAGACGTAACTATTGTTGGTAGCTTTGAAAGAATCTCATATAAAGTCTGCTATGCCTTTGAGGGCGCTATTATCCCAACAGGTGCAAGTGTTCCACCATGTGAAGATCATTACCCAGGTGACACGGTCACGACAGCCGCTAATCCAGTAGCGACAGGTTACGACTTCCTAGGCTGGTATAAGAATGCAACCTTCACCATGCCAGAAGAAGATGTCACTATCTATGGCGAATGGGCAGAGACTCTTGGCAACTTTGCTCCCGAAATTAGTAAGAGCATAATCGATGTAAGAAACGAATACATTTATGGGGAAACCGTAAAGTTTAAGATTACTGTCCATAACCCAGAATCCTTTGCTATTAAAGATGTCTATTTACAAGAAGAACTAGATGGTGCAGTCTTTACGGCTTCAGCTACTAACAGTTATGAGCTGAAGACTAATACAATCGCAGTAATTCCAAGCATCCCAGCTAATTCTAGTGTAGACGTATATGCCGAATACAAAGTAACAGAAAACCGAGCTCAAACACTCACTAACATTGTAGAGCTAACTGGTGCTCTAGCAGATAGCCATACCTTAGATACTAGCCAAGAATACAAAGCAACCATAGATTTCAATACTGTTCCTGAACCGGTACCGCTTACGGGTATTATCTTTAATGCTTTACCATATATTGGTCTAATTGTATTAGGTGTCAGCATTATCTTTATCGTAGCCATTTCATCACGCAAGTTTGACCTATTAGAAAAGCTAAGTCTAGCCTCAAGTAGTATTAATCCGCACAAAATCTTCAAATACTCACTCCCATGCTTCGCCATTATTGGTGCCCTAATTGGTGTTACATTGGTTAAGAATGTTGCAGCAGGGCATTATACTGAAGTCATTAAGTCTGTAGAATTAACATCGCAACATACTAACTACTCCAATAGCGAACCGGGCTCTTGGAATGTAACGAAGAGTGCGAAATGGATTGAGCCAGACAAAGCTAGGATAACATTTGACGTAGATACAGTAGCTAAGTTTGCGGACGGCATTCATACAGACATTGTAATGGTGCTAGATAACTCCAGCTCAATGAGTGGAGATAAAATAACTCAAGTTAAGCATGATGCAACTGAACTCATTGAAAGTGTCTTATCTGATTCTAATAACCGTATTGGTTTAGTGAGCTTTAATACTACCGCGACTAAACTCAGTAATCTCACTTCAGACAAAACTACACTCATAGATTTAGTAAATGGATTAGACACCCCAGGCTGCACTAACTATTATGATGGCTTTCTGAAAGCTGAGGAGGTGCTTGAGGGATATACCAAACAAGAAGATCGAGAGTTAATTCTATTATTCCTCACTGATGGTTATCCAAACGAACAAACTCCAAATGAAATCCCAGAATACCAAGCCTTGAAAGCTAAGTATCCATATATGACCATTAATGGTATCCAGTACGAAATGGGCGACGAAGTTCTAGACCCTATCAAGCAGATCTCAGATAAGCAATTCATTGCAAATATGGACTCATTGAATAATGTACTCTTTGAAGCTTCAGTTACGCCATATGCCTATGAGAACTTTACTCTAACCGACTACATCGATGACGAATACTGGGACGTAGATAGTGTCGATGAAATTGAAGCTTCCATCGGTGAAGCAAACCTCACTCATGAAGGCGCAGTGCCGGTTGTAACCTGGACGATGAATGAGGCACTGTTATCTGGTCATTCAGCTAGGCTAACCATAGATGTTACATTAAAGAATGCAGGCGCAATTGAAGAGGTAACCTTCCTACCAACCAATGACCATGAAACTGTACAAAGTAGCCTGTCTGATACCATGAACGAAAACATCACAGGCGAACTCACGCCGGTACTAAAAACCGGCTACGAAGTAAGCTATGAACCGAACTTGCCAAGTGGCTGTAGCTCATATGGAGGCACACTGCCAACGGCGCAGTATTATCTACCACTTTCGATAGTGGGGGAGTCTAGTAACGTATTAACTTGCGATGGCTACAACTTTGTTGGCTGGGATATCGCTGAAGGCGATCCGAAGCCAATTAATGACGATTATTTCAAGATAATTGACGAAGACGTAGTATTGCGTGCCATTTGGTCTAAAGTTTCCATTTCTAAGAGCATGGATGGGGAAGTAAAGGAAGAGGCGGTGGCAATCCTAAATACTGGACAGAACATAAATGTGGTATTGAAAAAGCTGTCTGGTCAAACCAACGCAAGTTATTATACTGATAACACCACCATTACAGCCGTAAAGCCTGCCTCTACTATGTCTTCTGCACAACAAGCAAGTGCTTCCATAATCTCTTCATCTAATTCTCCAGTACCAATATATGCCTGGTTCGATAATACCGATGGCACTATCTATATCTATTCCGAGGCGGATAAGATTAAGGCGGGTACTTCCTTGAGTTATTTATTCTACTACTTTAAGAGCCTAGACGATATCTCTGCGCTCGTCAGTTGGGATACTTCTAAAGTTACTTATATGAGCTATATGTTCTATGGCGCCTCCAGCCTTACCAATATAGATGGCGCGGCTGGCTGGGATACTTCGAGCGTTACTGCTATGCGTTATATGTTCAATGGCGCAAAAGCACTAACCAATATAGATGGTGCAACGAGTTGGAATACTTCAAAAGTAACTGATATGGACAGTATGTTCAGCAGCGCCTCTAGTCTTACAAATATAGATGGCGCAGCTGCTTGGGATACTTCGAAAGTTACCTATATGGGTCATATGTTCCAAAACGCCACCAGTCTTGCAGATATAGACGGCGCAGCTGGTTGGGATACTTCTAAGGTTACTTATATGAGCTATATGTTCTATGGCGCCTCCAGCCTTACCAATATTGATGCGCTTTCTGGTTGGGATACTTCTAAAGTTACTCATATGAGCTATATGTTCCAAAACGCCACCAGCCTTGCCAACATAAATGGCGCAGCTGCTTGGGATACTTCGAAAGTTACTTCTATGTACTCTATGTTCTACAACGCCTCTGGCCTTGCGAATATAGATGGCGCAGCTGGTTGGGGTACTTCTAGTGTTACCGATATGAGACTTATGTTCAGTGGCGCCACCAGCCTTGCCAACATAAATGGCGCAGCTGCTTGGGATACTTCGAAAGTTACTTCTATGTACTCTATGTTCTACAACGCCTCTGGCCTTAGAAATATAGACGCTCTTACCGATTGGAATACTTCGAGTGTTACTGATATGAGCTATATGTTCAGTGGCGCCTCTAGTCTTGCCAATATAGATGGTGCAACGAGTTGGAATACTTCAAAAGTAACTGATATGAGCTATATGTTCCGCAGCGCCTCCAGCCTTACCGATATAGGTGGCGCAGCTGGCTGGGATACTTCGAGCGTTACTGATATGAGTTCTATGCTCTCTGGTGCCTCCAGCCTTGCGAACATTGATGGCGCATCTGATTGGGATACTTCGAGCGTAGCCAATATGCGTTATATGTTCAGTGGTTGCAGTAGTATTACCTCATTAAATCCGATCTTTAATTGGGACACGTCAAGCCTTACAAATAAGAGCGGTATGTTTGATAATATTCCATCATCCGTAACACGCCCAGGGTGGTATTAAATAATCGATTCTTCACCTCAAACACTTTTATTCTACTTTGAGGAATGCGCGCAACATGGTCGAGAGGTTGATAGTATGCATCGTGAATATGGTAGTCAATAATCTATTTTTTGATATAATTAATAGATGATAAGTGCGTACGTGGTCGCACGTTAATTTTAGGAGTTTTAATGTCAGAATATAAAAAAAGCGTTCAGGGAAAACACCCGCAGAAAAAGCCTAATAAATTCCTCAATACTATCCGTCTTCTTATGTTTTGGATGATTGTCATCATTCTTGGCATGGCGATAGTGCTCAGTCTCAATCCAAATGCTGGAGTAAAATCCGAAGAACGTTCTTTGACGGAAGTTCTAACCTACGCTAAAGAAGAAAAACTAGAAAAAATTGAGGTTACCGGTAATGAGCTTAAGGTAACTTCAAGAGATGATTCTGGACTTCCTAAAAATATCACCTCTCGCAAAGACGGCTCAGGAACACTGCAAGAGCAGGGCTTTTCTGAAGTTATTGAAGAAGGCAAAGTTTCAATCGAGATTAAAGAAAATATTGATACAATGGGCATCATCCTCGACATTGCATTAATTGTTTTGCCGATCATAGTTATAGTAGGTTTCTTGCTTTACATGATGCGCCAAGCGCAAAACATGAACAATCAGTCTATGGGCTTCGGTAAAGCAAAAGCTCGTCTATACGGTAACGAGAAAAAGAAAGTTACTTTTAGCGACGTCGCTGGCAACGAAGCAGCCAAACAAGATCTTTCCGAGATTGTCGATTTTCTTAAGAACCCAAAGAAATATGAACGATTAGGCGCTAAGATTCCGCGCGGCGTCTTACTTGCGGGCGAGCCCGGTACTGGTAAAACCCTCATGGCGCGTGCCGTAGCGGGTGAAGCCGGCGTACCTTTCTTCTCCATTTCTGGTTCTGAATTTGCCGAAATGTTTGTTGGCGTTGGCGCATCTCGCGTACGCGATCTCTTTGGCAAAGCCAAGAAAAATGCACCAAGTATTATCTTTATAGACGAAATTGACGCAGTTGCACATAAGCGCGACGCACGTGGTGGTGCTGGACGCGAAGATGAACAGACCCTGAACCAGATTCTCGTCGAAATGGACGGTTTCGATAATGATACCGGTGTTATTGTTATGGCCGCCACTAACCGCGTCGATATGCTCGACAAAGCACTTTTGCGCCCAGGTCGCTTCGACCGCCATGTTAACGTAACTTTGCCAGAACGTAAAGATCGTGTCGAAATTCTTAAAGTTCATTTTAAAAACAAGCCAGTCGCCGAAGATGTTAAGATTGATGCGCTTGCTGCTAAAACTGCAGGCAGTTCTGGCGCTGATCTTGCAAATATTGCCAACGAAGCCGCCATTACAGCCGCACGCCTTGACCATAAAGAAATTACTAATGCCGATATTACTGAAGCTTTCGAACGCGTCGCTATTGGACCCGAGCGCAAGTCGAAAGTTATGAATGACCAAGAGCGTCGTATTACGGCCTATCATGAAGCAGGGCACGCAATTGTTGGGCACGTCCTGCCAGATTCTGATCCAGTTCACAAAGTGACGATTATTCCGCGTGGTCACACTGGCGGTGTTACGTGGTTCCTCCCACCAGAAGACCGTAGCTATAAAAATGTCTTTGAGCTCAAAGATGTACTTGCTCGCGCAATGGGTGGTCGCGTTGCGGAACGTATGATTCTTGGCAAAGATGGTATTACTACTGGTGCAAGTTCCGACCTCCAACACGTCGCCGAGCTAGCCCGCGAAATGGTTTCACAAGAAGGCATGGGTGTTAAGCTTCGCGACCAAGTCTTCAATACCGACGAAGTTAACTTCTTTGGCGATCGCGCAAAGATTTACTCTGAAAAGACTTCAGAATTAATCGATGCGGAAATTGAAGCACTCAATAAAGAGGCAGGGCAGCGAGCTGAAATTGTTTTGAAGGCTAACAGAAAATATCTCGACAAACTTGCAGCTGCACTACTCGAAAAAGAGACACTTGAAGAAGACGAAGTTTCCAAAATTCTCGAAGGCACAATCTTACCAGAAAACGCAAAATTACATAACTGATTTAAAAAGGGCATATGAAAGAGCGTAAAAACCACTTCCGTTCAGTCGTATCACTTGTAAACACCAAGCTGTCAGTAAAAACTGCTGCTATAGTAATTGCGAGTTCAACTTTAATATCTGCACTTCTCGGCATCTTCCGTGATCGCTGGCTTAACTCGATGTATTACGATACTTATCCAGCTGGTCTTGATGCGTATACTGCCGCTTTTACGGTGCCAGATTTTCTATTCTTCATTATAACTTCAGGGGCACTCGCCGTAACTTTTATCCCAGTTTTTAATCAACGTCTCGTGGCGGGGAATAAAAAGTCCGCCTGGGAGCTTAGTGGTAGTACTTTAAATTTTCTCGCCATCCTCTGTTTAATTGCTTCGATTTTTATCATGATTTTTGCCGATCCGCTCGTTCGCTACATTGTTGCACCAGGTCTAAATGAGTCGGCCATGTCGCTTGCTATTAATATGATGCGCGTGATTGCAATTAATCCATTCCTTTTTGCTATAGCTACGGTCCTATCTAGTATGCAGCAAGCGGTCGGGCGCTTTGTATTCTATGCAATTGCTCCAGCATTGTATAATGTCGGCATCATCATCGGTATCCTTGTTTTTACGAACGGCATTAATATCTTTGGTGTCCAAATTTTTGAGGGTGGTATTATGGGCGTCGCACTCGGCGTTGTGCTCGGCGCGATTCTCCAGTTGTTGACCAGCATTATCGGTTTAATTGGTCTCGGTTTTGAATATGAATTTAAAATCCATTGGAAAAACCAAGGTTTCCGCTCTATTTTAAAGGTTCTTCCGCTGCGTTCAGTCGATCAGGGCATCGATTACGTCACTAGCATTATGAACACCAATCTCGCCTCCCGCATGGGGGAGCAATCAATTCGCGCATTTCAACAGGCGTCATCACTTCACTCAATGCCAATCAACCTTATCGGCGTCGCAATTTCGACTGCATTCTTCCCAAAACTTAGCGAAGAAGCAGGGCGTAATCAGACTGAAACTTATCGCAACACTCTTCGCTCGGCATATCGCACAATTATCTGGATTTCTTTGCCAGTTGCCATTGTCGCTTTCTTCATTCGTGGTTACGTTGTTAACTTTATTAAAAATGGCGGTGATCCTAAAATCTCTAGCGTACTCGCAGCCTTTGTTATTTCGATTTTCTGCCAATCGCTCTATCATATCGTAGCGCGTGGCTATTATGCTAAGCAAAATACTCGTACGCCACTTACGATTTCAATCATAGCTTTTATCGTGCAAGTGATTATTGCGGTTGGCTTTAGTGTACTTAATCTTGGCCCAGAGGGCTTAGCTTACGCCGTTTCGATCAGTGCCCTATTTGAAGTACTAGTACTTGCTATTTGTCAAAATCGCGATATGGAGCGCAAACTGTTCAATCTCGAGTTTTGGGTTGCTATGGGCAAGATAGCTCTCGCAGCTGTTTTAACTGGCATCGTGGCTTACTTTATGACGAAACTATTGCCGCTACGTGCGGTCGACAACTCTTTCCTAGCAACTTTTCCTAAGTTCCTAGTTATTACTATCGCAACGGCTGCATTCTATATAGCTATCTGTTCTTTACTGAAAGTTGAAGAAGTAAAACCAGTTGTTCGTAAAATAAACGATACACTCTTTAAGAACATTAAACGACAATAAAAAATATCTCACCGACTAGGTGAGATATTTTTAACCCTACTCTCCGGACTTCTCTGCGGTCTTTTTGGCGGTTTTCTTTTTGGTTGTTTTTGCTTTTTCTTCTTTTTCCTCAACGATATCTTCTACGGTCTCTCTTTCGTCTTCGCCAGAGCCACCTTTAAACTTGTTAAAGATCTTATTGCCAGCTTCTTTGCCTTCTTTAATGGCTTTGTCTCCAGCTTCTTTGATATCTTTGCGGGTTTCTTCGCCACTTTTTGGCGCCATCACAATACCAGCTACTGCGCCAGCAATTGCGCCAAGCGCTGCACCTAGAAAGAACTTACCGCTTTTCTCTTTTTTGTCACTCATCTTGGTTTTCCTCCTCTTCTTTTTCTTCCTTTACGACTCTAGCTTTCTTTGCCGCCTTCTTTTTCTTGACACCTCCGCCAGTATAATTTTCGACGAAGTACTTTACTAAACCGCCTACAGTCGTCATATCACGGACATTTCCGGCAATATCGTCGGCCTTTTCGGCGATACCTTGACCTTGAATCATAATTTTCTTTGCTTCTTTAGTAACGCCAATCAATTTTACAAGCAATATGATAAAAAGAACTAGAAACAAGAAAAGCGTTCCCGAAAGAATAAATACTAATATCCAAGCAGGAGTTTCCATAGCTTATGCCTCCATTTTATTAAATTCTTCGTAAGCCTGGTAATAGTTTTTTGGATCGCCCGTCGTGAGCCATTTTCCTTTACTTTTAACGACGAGTACGTCGCCAGACTTTGCGAGTTTAGTGATAGCGTCGACGGTCCAGAGCTCATCATCGAGACCGGTATTATTTGGAACCAAATGTGCAAATACCTCTGGAGTTAGTAGGTAACGACCATAGGAAGTAAGATTTGAAGGTGAAAGGTCAGGAGTGGCTGGTTTTTCGACAATGTGGCTCAAAGTTTGCTTTTTCTTATCTTTCATCGCAATCATGCCGTACTTATTCCAGACTTCTTTTGGCATTTCTTGTGCAGCAATAATAGCTTTTGCATCTGGATGGTTTTTATAGGCTTCTACTAACGTTTCCACGTCACCCTTGCCAAAGATTAAATCGTCACTATATAGCGCCAAAAATGCCTCATCATCGTTCAAATATGGCTTTGCGGAAGCGATTGGCGAACCGTTACCATAAGGCAGACTCGGGTCTTGCTCAATAACTGTAATGTTTGCAATCGATAGAACTTCACGTACCGATTCGAAACGATCTAATTTGCCCTGCGATTCTAATTGTGTATAAATCTTTTCACATGGGTTGCCGAAATAGTCTTCATAGATTGGTTTACCTTCATGTGTAGCTACGATGATAATATCCTTAATTCCACCTTTTACGCATTCTTCGACTGCATATTGCATAATCGGCTTTGAACCGAGTGGAATCATGGCTTTAGGAATAGTTTTAGTGATTGGCAAGAAGCGGCTTGCAAATCCGGCGTCGGTAATAACGGCCTTGGTTGGGGTTTTGTATGGCATATCTTAGTTGCTCCTTTTTAATTTACGATAACTTCTTTTTAATTAACTCATTCACGGTAGCTGGGTTGGCTTTACCTTTCGATTTCTTCATTACTTGCCCAACTAGGAATCCGATTGCCTTCATTTCGCCACTGCGAACATCGTCGGCCGCTTTGGCGCATTCAGGCGCAGTTAAAACTTCATCAATAATCGCCCCTAATGCATCCTCGTCATTTTCCTGCAAAAGGTTCATTTCTTTTGCGAGTTGATGCGGTGTCTTCTGGGTATTTTTCTTATCATACATTTCCATCAAAACAGCTTTAGCGCCAGTTGACGAAAGTTCTTTCTTTTCTACCATTTCGGAAAGCTCTGTTAATTCAGCGGCTGTTGCGAGTGCAAAATCTTTGTCTAAATTTTCTTCGGCCAGCAGTATTCCAGAGAACCAATGCGCCACGCGCGGTGCAAGTTGTACGCCGCCCTTGTCGCAAACTTCATTCAGGCGTTTTGCAAGAATTGGATAGTTTAATATAGCTTCGCGTTCACTATTATCTAAATTCAATACGCCGAATCTTGAACGATATTCGTCCGGCATCATTGGCATATTAGCTTCAATCTTATCGATATAACTTTGTTCTAATACGATCGGCGGAACGTCTGGCTCTGGCATATAACGGTAATCTTGCGCCTCTTCTTTGCTGCGTTGAGTGGTAGTTTTGCCAGTCGCATCACTCCAGCCACGTGTTTCTTGAACGACTTTTTCACCTTTGTCTAATAGTTTAGTTTGACGTTCAAATTCATATTCAATTGCGTGTTCTACGCTACGAAAAGAGTTGAGATTCTTAATTTCCGCCCGCGTGCCAAGCTTGTCAGTTTTTGAACAAGAAATATTCACATCAAAACGCATATTACCTTGATATAAATCGCCATTCGTCACTTCAGCATACATCATTAATCGATGCAGCTCTTCGCAATAGGCGCGCGCCTGAGCAGCCGAGTGGATGTCTGGCATTGATACAATTTCAATTAGCGGCGTGCCGGCGCGATTTAAGTCGACAAGCGAATAGTTATCATAGTGCGTTAATTTACCCGCATCTTCCTCCAAATGGGCATGCTCAATTTTTACTGTCGATCCGTCTGGCAAAAGTACCTCGCCGGCTCCAATAATCGGCTGATACATCTGCGAAATCTGATAGCCCTTTGGTAAATCAGGATAATAATAATGTTTGCGATCGAAACGGCTGACAAGATTAATCTTGCAGTTCATTGCAATACCAGCACGTATGGCTTTCTCGACTGCTGCTTTGTTTAATACTGGCAGCATACCCGGTAAGGCGTAGTCTATTGGGCTCACGCAGGAGTTTGGTTCTTTGTCTACGGCGTCATTATCGACGGCGCTAAATAACTTCGTTTTAGTATTGAGCTGTACATGACACTCTATACCAATTGTCATTTTATAATCACTTTTGCTCATCTATATTGCTCCCAAATCTTTTAATGCCTGTCGGTAGGTTGCTAGGGCATGTTCTGCTTGGCGATATTCCGGATGAAAATCACTTTCATGAGCAATCTGATTGCGTAGCTTATGTGCATGCCAGACTGCATTCAGCTGAGTGAATTTTTCTTTTCCGACTCTCTTCAAACGATCCCCCATCGTACGCCCTTGTATGCCCATTTCGCACAAAGCTTTATCGAGCAGTTTATCACCCTCGATAATCACCATTGCATAAGTAGCTTCATTTCCTTGCTGAAGGGATTTTTCAATTCGCATCAAATCAATCTGATAATTTTCTCTATCAAATTCATGTCTTTTTTTCTTAGTCATTGAAATCGCAAGTAGAACTAAAACTCCAACCACAACGATGGCGACCAAGAAGACTAGAGGTGACCCATCACCCATTAGGCAACCTCCTCTATTCCCTTAGCAATATTGAGTAGAATCTGGTCACTCTTACGTGGACCAATTAACTGTACGCCAATCGGCAAACCACTCTTCGATGTTGCTGCTGGTACGGAAATTGCTGGTAGACCAGCTAAACTTGGCAGTACGCTCATCATATCTTCCATATACATTTGCAATGGGTCGTCAGTTTTTTCACCGAGCTTGAACGCTGGTGCTGGCGCAACGGCGCAAAGCAGGGCATCATATTTTTCAAAGGCCTCATTATAAGCGTTGATTAACAAAGTGCGTGCTTTCTGTGCTTTCAAATAATAAGCATCAAAGAAGCCAGAACTTAATACGAAGTTGCCGATCATGATGCGACGCTTGTTTTCTGGCATAAAACCTTCATCGCGCGTCTTACTATAAACACTATCCAAATCCGTCACCTCTGCGGCGCGATGCCCATAGCGAATGCCATCGTAGCGGCTTAAGTTTGAAGCCACTTCGGCTGGCTGCACGATGTAATAAATTGCCAAACCGTATTTCATAATCGGCATACTGACTTCTTCGACTTCATAGCCAGCCTTTTTCATTCTGTCTGCGTAATCAGTAACAGCTTTACTTACTTCTGGATCGACGCCGTCTTTCAGAAAGTCTTTAATGATACCAATCTTCTTTTTCTTTGGTCTTGCGTCGTCGAGTTCGCGATTCCAGAAGTCATCTAAGGTTGTAGAATCCTTTGGATCTTTGCCTGCTATGATACTCATGATTAAATCGACATCGTCTGCATTCCTCGCAAAACAGCCCATCGTGTCTGTTGAAGAGGCCATCGCAACTACGCCGTAACGACTAACGGCACCGTAGGTTGGCTTAATCCCCCACACGCCATTATAGCTTGCTGGTTGACGAATCGAACCGCCCGTATCTGAACCGAGCGCAAACGGTACGATATCTAGCGCCACCGAAACGGCTGAACCACCGGACGAACCGCCTGCAACACGACTCATGTCGTGCGCATTGTGGGTTGGTCCAAAGTAAGAGTTCTCTG
Source organism: uncultured Candidatus Saccharibacteria bacterium (assembly GCA_946406315.1). GTDB lineage: Bacteria > Patescibacteriota > Saccharimonadia > Saccharimonadales > Saccharimonadaceae > UBA2834. The sequence goes on along the minus strand of CAMJKD010000005.1, from coordinate 57,290 downwards.
TACTTGAGCCATGTGCGTATGCATCTAGATTGGTACGGCCAATCATAATCGCGCCTTCTGCCTCTAATTTAGCAACTGCCGTTGCGGTAATTGGGGAAGGGAAATTATCGAGCATTCGTGCGGCCGCTGTAGTTACGCCCTCTGGACTTAAATAGTTATCCTTCAATGCATATGGTACGCCCGCTAAGCGACCTACTTTTTCGCCTTTTGCAATCTTTTCGTCTATTTCTCGTGCACGTTCAAGCGCACGAGCTTCGTTCATAGAAATGAAGCAATGATAGTCCTCGTATTCTTTTGCTTTGTCGAGCGCCGCGCGGACTAAATCTACGGCTTTGGTGTTCTTGTCTGCAGTAATCATAATACTTTTGGTACCTTTATCTGATGATCTTCACTCTCGACCGTTAGGTTTAGCAAATCTTCACGATTCGCTTCAAAATCTTCAATTACGTCCTCACGCCAAACGTTCTGCATATCAAAACACTGATAAGTTGGCTCAACGCCTTCGGTATCTAGCTCATCGAGCTGTGAAATATAACCGACGATATTGTCGAGATCCTTCTTCAGTGGCTCAATTTGTTCTTCGCTCAGCGAAATATTTGACAGTTTTGCCAAATGTAAGACATCTTCTCTAGTAATAGCCATACAGTAATTATAACAGATAAGCGACTAGTGACAAATTAAATATCGGATAGCGGCTCAATATCTGCGCCAAGAGCACGCAGGCGATTTGCAAAATCTTCATATCCGCGCGCAATAGAATAAACATTGCGCAGAATTGAAGTACCAGGAGCGGCAAGCATTGCCAACATAATTACGACTGCTGGGCGCAGGGCTGGTGGTGCCATCATCTCTGCTGGTCGCCAGTTTGTTGGACCATTTACAAAAATGCGATGCGCATCTAATAGCTCAACTTTTGCATTAAGATTTGATAATTCCGTTGAATAAATCGCACGATTCTCAAATACCCAGTCATGTATTAAAGTTCTACCCTCAGCCGTTGCTGCGATTAGAGAGAAGAATGGTAGGCTATCAATATTTAGACCGGGGAATGGCATTGGATGAATCTTATCGATTGGCGCCTTCAAAGTAGATTTTTTTAATCGAATATCGACTAACCTCGTGCGTCCGTTTTCGCCTAGATACTCCTTACTAATGTGCATTTTTTGCCCCATACTGCGTAAGACTTCCAGCTCAATCTCTAAGAATTCAATCGGTACTCTTTTGACTTCAATCTCAGATCTCGTTGCAATACCTGCAGCAATGAAGCTCATTGCTTCGATTGGATCCTCGCCTGGCGCATATTTAATTTCTTTACTGATTCTTTTTACGCCATGAATTATTAAGTTTGTCGTACCGACGCCTTCAATTACAATGCCTAATTTTTGCAAGAAAAAGCAAACATCTTGCACCATATAATTTGGACTTGCGCCTACGATAGTAGTTTTCCCTGGATAGAGCGCTGCTGCCATGACGGCATTCTCGGTCACGGTATCGCCGCGTTCAGTTAAAACAATCTTCTTGTCTTCAATTTTAATTTCGCGAACAGTTGCCTCATAGAAACCAGGATTGCTCTTCGCATCGGCGTCCAGACCGAAATTCTTCAAAGCGTGCAAATGCGGCTCGACCGTACGTGAACCCAACGAGCATCCACCCGCATAAGGCAAACGGAATTCCCTGAAGCGGTGCAATAGTGGACCCATAAACATAATTACCGTACGCGTACGGCGGGCTGCCTCAATATCTAGATTATCCAAGTCGATTTTCTTTGGCGGCGTAATCTCGAGATCGTGGCCATTATTAGTCCATTCAGTTTTTACGCCGATTGATTCTAGTACTTCAATAATGCGATAGACTTCTTCGATATGCGCTAGATGTACTAAAGTTGTTTTCTGCTCGTTTAGGAGAGCGGCGCAAAGCAAGCCAACAGCTGCATTTTTGGAGGTGTTAATTGTGATTGAGCCGTGTAATTCCTTGCCTCCATTAATACGGTAGCTCTTCGAAGCTGTATCGTTTACCGTCACGATTTGCGTTCGTAGAGCATGACTTATTTTACTAATTATCTCAAGCGAAGCATTCTGCTTGCCGTGCTCGATTCTGTTTATTGCAGACTGGCTAGTGCCGATTTTGTCGGCTAATTCAGCCTGAGTCATATTTTGGCGAGTACGAGCAGTAGCGATGATTGCTCCTATCTCAACCATGTAATCAGCTTGCTTTTTCATACACTTAGTATATCACGAGACGCATAAAAACAATAGCATTTCTGAATATTTAAACCATGTGGAAAACTATGTGCAAAACTCAAAAAAGTGCAAGAGTGTTGTAAGAATGACTACAATAGTGTCTAAGATAACAGATAAGACGCTATATATAGCGTTTTTTAGCCAAAAAATCTCAATCTGTAAGCGTTGTATTATTTACAATTCCTATTGCAATCCCCCATATATAGCGTTACCATTATCTCAACAGACACTATATATAGTGTCTAATATTAACCAAAAAACACAAAAAATGACTGATTTTCAGAACTACGGAGGTAAAAATGTTCAAATCAATCAGAAAGCGTGACGGCAAAGTTGTCAGCTTCAAACAAGATAAGATTACAGAGGCGATAGCAAAGGCCGGTGCGGCTACGGGTGAGTTCGGTTATGATCGTGCGGTACATATTTCGGATAAGGTAATACGTGTTGCGCAAGAAGAAATTAATAGTCGCATTCCAAATGTAGAGCAAATTCAGGACATTGTCGAAAAAGTCCTAATGGAATCTGCTTTCAAACGCACGGCTAAGGCATATATTGAATATCGTGCTGAACGTAGTCGCGTCCGTGAGGCAAAGACTAAACTTATGCAGACCTATGATACGATTTCTCAGCTTGATGCCGAGGAGGATTCCGACGTTAAGCGTGGGAATGCTAACGTTGACGGTAACTCCGCTATGGGCAAAATGCTACAATTCGGCGCTGAAGGTTCCAAGGAATATGCCAAAATCTGCATTTTGAAGCCAGAATTTAGCTATGCTCATGATCATGGCGACATTCATATTCACGACCTTGATTTCTTGGCCACCGGCACCCTCACCTGCTGCCAAACTGATGTTCGCAAACTCTTCGATCGCGGTTTTAATACTGGCCATGGCTTCCTTCGCACGCCGCAGTCTATTGGCACTGCCGCCGCTCTTGCCGCTATCGTCCTTCAGGCAAATCAGAACGAGCAACATGGCGGCCAGTCTATTCCATTCTTTGATTTCTGCTTAGCTCCATCCGTCAACAAGACCTTCCGCAAGTCCCTCAAGGATAATCTCAAAAAATACGAAGAATTTACCGGTAAAGACTTAAAGATTACCATCAAAGACGATATCACTCTTGGCGACGAAAAGAAGCTTAAGAAAGCTAAAGTCCCAGAAAGTGTTATTAAGGCCTCGGTTGAAGATACTGAACATCAAACCCTTCAAGCTATGGAAGGCTTTGTTCATAACCTCAATACCATGCATAGCCGTGCGGGCGCTCAGGTGCCATTCACCTCAATTAACTTCGGCACCGATACTAGCCCAGAGGGTCGCCTCGTCTCTAAGATGCTTCTTGAGGCAACCATGAACGGCCTCGGTCATCATGAAACGCCAATTTTCCCAATCTCAATTTTCAAGGTTAAGGAAGGTATTAATTACAATCCCGGCGACCCAAACTATGATCTCTTCAAGCGCTCTATGGAAGTATCCGCTAAGCGCCTATTCCCGAACTTCACCTTCATTGATGCGCCGTTTAACCTTCAGTATTACAAAGAAGGCGATCCGGATACTGAAATTGCAACTATGGGCTGCCGCACGCGCGTCTTTGGTTCTTGCTTCAAAGAAACCGACGGTCACGTTTCTGGTCGTGGTAACTTATCATTTACGACGCTCAATCTTGTTCGCATCGGTATAAAGCATGGTATTTGTCTTGGCGAACGCAAGGAGCCAGATTGGGATGGCTTCTATAAAGAACTCGACGAAAAGCTTAATCTTTGCGCCGAACAACTACTTCAACGCTTCGAATTTCAAGCCAATCAAAAAGTCAAGAACTTCCCATTCCTTATGGGGCAGGGTAACTGGGTTGGCAGTGAAAAACTTGGTCCAAACGACAAACTTCGCGATGTCATTAAGCATGGCACCCTTTCAATTGGCTTTATTGGCCTAGCCGAAACGCTCGTTGCGATGATTGGTCAACACCATGGCGAGTCAGCCGAAGCGCAAGAGCTCGGCCTCGACATTGTCAGTCATATGCGCGAATTCTGTGATGGTCGCACAAAGAAGCATAAACTCAACTTCTCGCTTCTTGCTACTCCAGCCGAAGGTTTAGCCGGTCGCTTTACTCGTATGGATCGCAAAGAATTTGGCAAAATTAAAGGTGTAACAGACCGAGATTTCTATACTAATTCCTTCCATGTTCCAGTTTATTATCCAATTTCCGCCTTTGACAAAATCGATATCGAAGCGCCATACCATGCGCTTTGTAACGCTGGTCATATTACATATATCGAAATGGACGGCGATCCTTCTGATAATATCGAAGCTTTCGAGTCTGTTATTCGCCATATGAAGGAAGCTGGTATCGGCTATGGTTCAGTCAATCACCCAGTCGATCGCGATCCAGTCTGTGGCTTCTCTGGCATTATCGAAGGTGATGTCTGCCCTGGTTGCGGTCGTCATGAAACTGACGGTGAATTTAGCTTCGAGCGTCTTCGCCGTATTACTGGATACCTAGTTGGCTCGCTCGAGCGTTGGAATGATGGCAAGAAAGCCGAAGAAGCTGCTCGTGTCAAACACAATGTATCGGTGGGGCAATACGATCAAGCCACTAAGGTAAAACGCGAGACCAAGAAAGCTGCCCAAAAAGCTGCTCTTGGTAAAGAGTAAAAGCAAATCCCCCAAGTGCCGCGCTGCAAAACGCGGCACTTTGGGCTAAAATAGAGAATAAATATGACGACGAAGAAGAAAACTAACATTCTCTGCGAACCGCAAATGGATGTGCCTGAAGGCTACATTGTTTTATCGGGCGACCTTGAGCATGATTCAATCGTGAACGGTCCAGGCCTACGCGCTGTACTTTGGACACAGGGTTGCCGTCAGCGTTGCCTCGGTTGTCAAAACCCAGAAACTTGGGCCGAAAAAGATGTCGGCGCAGTTGTAAAAATCGATAAAGTCAAAGAAGAGTTGCGTAAGCTAAAAGGGCAGAGCGGTATTACGTTCTGTGGCGGCGAGCCTCTTTTACAGGCTAAGGCTTGCCTTGAAATCGCCAAGTTCTGCAAAAAAGAACTCGGCTGGAACGTCTGGTCTTTTACTGGTCTAGTTTATGAACAAATTCCACGCGATTCCGATGCTTGGAAGTTTGTCGAAGAGCTCGATGCGCTTATTGATGGTCCATTCATTCAGTCTCAACGAGATTTAACCTTAAAGTTTCGCGGCAGCCGTAATCAGCGTATCTTATATCTTAATCACGGCAAAATCGTCAAACAGGAATAAGAGAAAAAGTTCACGGCGCCAAACGACAGGCAGAGAATTATTAAACCAGCTAATAGTGTTCCGCAGCCAATAGCGACCATTGTCTTTTTGAAATCTAAATCTAGAAAAGTCGCCGCAATCGTACCCGTCCATGCTCCTGTGCCGGGAAGTGGAATCCCGACAAATAAAAACAACGCAACATAAATACTCGCATTGTTTTTCGTTTGTAATTTATCGCTTGCCTTGTGTCCCTTTTTGATTATCCATTTACAGAATTCTTTTATTGATTTGTATCTAGATTGTGAACCTTTTTCCAAAAGACCATGGGCAAACACGAAAATTAAAGGCATCGGTAAAATATTGCCTACCATTGCTGCAATAAGCGACAGCACTTCGGGTAAATTCATGCTAGCGGCAATTGGAATTGCACCACGCAACTCAACAACCGGTAACATAGCAACCAGCATCACTAATAATAACTTTAATAACATTTATTTAACCCTCATCCCGCTCTAGATTGCCTCGCACATACGGATAACTGCCTCGTACCGCCAAACGCATTGTCGACGCAAGAATTATTCTCCAATAATAATAATGCTATCACAAATAATAGCAATGCTCAAAGAATTAATCTGATTACATATTAGCTATGATATAATAATCATAAGCGGATTGTACGAGTTGATTTGCTAACCATCATTTTTGGAAGGCGTAAGAGATTATGGCAGAGAATAAAAATAAAACGCCAAATATTAAGAGCGAAGCAGGCGAAGAGTGGGATGTCCCTATTCTTGACCTGAGCGACGAACCCAAAACAGAAGAAAAGTCTAATAATGAAGACTTCCATTTTGAATCGAAGGATATCCACAAGAAAGATATGGGAGAACTCTTCGTAAACGTATCTGATGCCGAAAAAATCGCTCACACCACTGAACAAAAACGCATCAAAGAAGAAAAGGCTCTAACCAAGAAGATGGTTAGCACTTATCGCGAGCGCATGAAAGGGCATAAAAAGACCGCTAGGAATGAAAAGAGAGCGGAGAGCAAAGAAAAATTCAATCAATACATCAAAAAGAATCGTCCGAAATTCAAAATAATACGAAACTCACTGATAGCATTAGCAATCGTGGTGACTGTTATATTTCTTGGCATTAAAATTGGTTCAGATATTGTTACAGATATTAATAATAAAAATGAAGCAGCTATGGCTGCAAAGAAAAAAGAAGAACGCCTCAAAGAGCATAGTGAGAGTATTGAGGCGTACAAGGATGATTATCTAACCATTAAAGCTTTGGCTTATAAATATGCGGAATATAGCGTTCCGGACGCCGTCTTATATTTACAAGCAGCTATAGATAAATATAACGATTCCGATAATAATACCGCCAAAGCCTGTCTCCATGCTACGCGCGCTGCGATAGTATATAACGATCACGTATTCAAAAAAATACATTTTACCGATGAAGAGAAAAGTATGATTTTATCAGACGCAAAAGCCGCCTATAAATATGAACCAACACGTCAAATGGCTCGCTTAGCGCGCGAATATGCAATGGGGCTTGGGGATGAGCAACTCGCGGAAGAATATAATCAAAAATATGAGGAAGCCAAAGAATGAAAAGAAAAATAATACTTGCATTATTCTGCGGTGTCGTGTCGTGCCTATTTCTCTGTTCTGCCCACTGTTCCGCACACTACTATAGCGACCATACGTCGGCAGGCTGTACTAAAGGAATTGAGTATGATAAAGGTGACCCTACCAAAAACAAAGCTATTGTTGATGCCTGTGATCGTTGGAATGCTCCATCGGGTGCTATGTGGATTAACGGCAGTGGACCTGGTGTATATGACGTTAGTGAAGGAGCGACCGTAATCGATACGGGCGACAGCTCCAAAACGGTTGATCTCTATCTCCAGGGCGCTCTCGTATTCTTTGACAATGCCAACGGCACATATGGCGATAAGGTAATCTCTACTTACAATCTATCATTATGTAATGATAAATCTGGTTGCAATGATGATGGGAAGAACCATGTTGACTATATTACTAACCCCGCAGAGGGTATAACAGTCGGCTCCCTTAATCGCGGTTGGATGCCGAATGCGGACTGGAACTGGACCGACAATTGGGCGAAAGAAAAGATTAAGCTGACCGTTAACCTGAGTAAGTTTAAAGACGGCGCTACACCGGGTACTTCAATAGTAAATGATGATGGCGCCAAGTGTTTTCCGTACTCGCGTACCATATTTATCTCCCGCTACCCAAGCATCGATGGTGGTCTTAACAAAGGACTCGATGGCATGCGAGTTATAGATAGCTCCACGATTACGATTAATTTCTGCGAAGATCCATTGTCGACCTATACTGGTACCACTGAAATATGGGATGGTTCTTCCAAAAAGAACAATAACTACAAAATCGCTAACATCGGCGCTAATTCGAAAGATATCAAATTCGTTCACTATATTAAACGCGACGATAAAGGGCCAGACGGGGAAGATGCGGAGCCGTATTACGTCAATAGCAGTGATAAGGAAAAAGGGAAAGGCGCATCAAACGAAGTTCAAAGTATGGATTTCGGCAAAAATGATGAACTAAAAGTTCACGAAGCTACCATTACTACAGAGCTTGCGCCAGGCCAAACGCAGACGATTTTCCAAACCTTACATTATGCCGCTAGGAGTAACGATACGAGCCCTAACACCGTGCCAGATGGCACATGTACTCTATATGGCAGCTCTGGCATCGGTGGGCGTTACTGCGTTCAACTTTCGCGCGCTACGGCTTCATTTTCTGGCAATGTAGCGGCAAAGATTAAAGATGGAAATAAGGATGCCATTGATGCGCCAGCCGATTCTCATAGTCGCGCCACTACAATCACTTCAGATGACGGTTCGTTTACTATTCAATTTAAAGATAACATCAAGCGAGAATCGGATCAGGCTGGTGGTACGGCGGCGACGTCTTGGTCGGCAAATATTACAGCCGATAGCTCTACTGTTGCGAATAGCAACAGAAGTGGTACCACTATCGATCTTGAAACTGGTCACAATCAGGATGTGCTAACTTACGCTGACTACAGTTATTCCGGCACACTCAAATACGGGGAAACGAAGACTATTTGCAATAACCTGAGCTATGCAGCGGTCGTCAGTTATACGGGCAATACTTCAGGCAACGCTTCGAAGTGTGTTAAAGTTTATCGCGAAAAGGCCAAATGTAAATTAGATGCATCTTATCAATATGGCATCAGTGATGGTCGGAATATTGGTCGTATTGGCGTAGTAAATAGCACAATCGCCGGCGGTGACTCGTTTAGTTTTACAGACTACGATCCATCTAATTTCACCGCTAATAATAGCTATACAAAATCCGTCGATATCTGGGCTCGCCCTGGTGATTCAATTCGCTTCAGATATGAATCTTGTGCTGGCGCCGCCTATGCTGTCTTTAATACATCGACTCTAGATAATGCTACGAATAAATCAGTTTATACGGCGACTGGCGCAAGTAGCATTAGCGGTAGGAGTGGTTATCTCTTCGGCGCCTCGGTCCCGACTGTAACTTCAGCCTCACCGTTGAAATATAGCGACACACGGACTTGGGATAGCTCCACGGCTACAAGTGGATTCTTGCACGACAAAAACAGTGTAGAAAAAACATTCCAGTCCCCATCAAACATTAATATCTCGTCTTACGATCGCGATACATATAATCAAAAAACATACAAATGCAAGAATTTACCTCACGGTCCAACCTATAGCTCTGCTGGTCAGCATTATCAGATAGCTGGTAGTAGTACTGAAGATGGATGCTATGCTGCCGCTAAAACTGGCGCCGCTTCCGATGTTGGCTCTACGATTACGCAAAGTTTCACTTGGAATGACCTTAATATTACTGGCGGTGTAGTTTCTGGAGTCGCTCATGATCATACTGCTAAGGCTAATGTTCGCATTCCATACAACTACATACTTCAACCGTATGCTAAGCGCAGTGTTGGCGTTTCGGGAAATGTTGTATACGGCGGTTCAAGCTTTAAGGTGAATGCGGGCGTTTTCGTCCAACCGCGCACGAATACTTCTATTTCCGATAATGATTCGGAAAATAAATATGCCACCATCACGAAGCCGACCAAAGTTAAAATTGAAAGATATTTCACTACAATTGACTCTTCTGGTAACATTGGTAGCACCGAAACGGACCTGACGACTATTTCTACCCACACCAACATCACCTTTAATAATAATGGCGACCACAATGGTCTTACTAGCGGAAACGGCGACGCCTTCCCGAGCTCTGGCATTTCGGTATATGTCCCCGATGATCGTCCGGTAGGTAGCGTAGTTTGCGTAAAATATTCCGTCTGGCCGCGCGATAGTCATAACAACCTCGCTATTACCAGCGGGGCAGGATTGAATGATATTGCGCTTAAGAGCACTGCCGAGGTCTCTGGCAGTGACGGCGCTGAATGGGCTACTGCACGGGCGTGTTACACTGTTGCTAAGCGCCCAACAACTAGTTTCGAAGGATCGAATGTTCTCGCTGCGGGCAATCGTGGTTTTATTACTTCTCGCTATACTAGGGCAGTATCCTCGAGCTCGGCTAAAAACTTCTTCGGTTCATGGTCTGAGTATGCTCTCATTGGTAAAGATGACGTGAGTGGCACGCGCGGTACCGCATCCGGTGCTACTTTCGGGTATCGGATTAATAGTGCAGATGTTACTATCAACCAGGCTCGCGCCAATGACGTCTCAGATGTTGCTAATATTGGCAATGCGGATAGTGCTTGCGTCTTTGGTAGCCAGACTTTCTCGAATGACGATTGCAACTCCCCCAATATCGGTGCTATCGGTGCCCAAATCTCTGGCGCTACGGAATCAGCTAAAAATTATACCTCCAGTATTAAGAGCCGCTACATCACTAATACGCCAACTCATACCGTAACCGTTGGTGTATTGGGTAACTGTAATAGTATTAGTAGCCCTGGTGATGCTCGCTGTGTAACCGATGCGTTTGGTACGAAGTATGCCCACATTTCTAGTAATAATCATTTACTAGCCTCTTCTGGCTCTGATGGCATTCTGTATAACAAAATTGAGGGCAATGCTTATTCTAGTTCCGCGTTAGTTGCGCCAGAGCAAACTACTGTCTACTATGTAACCGGAACCCTAATCATAGACGGCGACATTCTGTCCGCAAATAGTGATCAAGAATATAATAATACGAAAGCTATCAAGCAAAATATTATCATTGCAAAGAATGTTCTTATCATGCCTAATGTACGGAAAATTGACGCATTAATTGTGGCAGACAACGAAGTAGACACCTGCGCTTACACTACCGCCAACAACCTATACGAGGACAAAAGAACAAACATGGCCAATCTCTCTTCGGACGTTTGTAATGAACAACTTATTTTCGAGGCGCCAGTTCTCACGAAGACTATCAAACTTAATCGTACCTTTGGCGCAGATAGCGGTACAAACGCGATTAAACGAGCCGAAATTTTTAATTTCAATATGGCTAATTATTTATGGAGTTATGCGCAGTCGGCTAAATATAACGAAGCTAGCACAACAAACCTCAAAGAATTGCCACCAAGATATTAAAGAATGAGTGTAAAAATCACTATTAGAAATGATATCAACCTAGGCCAATGGTTAGGCATGGGCGGCGCAATTACTGAAGCGACGGCATACAATTACTCAAAACTAAATCCCCAAAAACAGGAAGCTTTTCTTGCTGCCTATTATGATAAAAACGGACTCGATTATCGCTGGGGCAGGGTAAGTATTGGTAGCAACGATTTTTGTTTGAAACCATACGAATACACGAAGAGGGTAAACCTTAGTGACTTTTCTATCGAGCATGATCGGCGTTGGGTACTGCCGATGTTGCAAAAAATCCTTCGTCAAAAAGAACTAAAAATAATCGCTAGTCCGTGGTCTCCGCCTAGTCGTATGAAAATGACGTATATGCAACGTTTTGGCGGTATTTTGAAACCTTGGCGTTATAGTAATTACGCTAAGTATATCCGAAAATGGCTAGAAGCTTATGCGGCTGAAGGCGTAAAAGTTAATTATTTAACGCCACAAAATGAACCGCATGCTATTCAAAAATGGGAATCTTGTCTATATACTTGTCGTACGCAAAGAAAGCTAGCCTACAAATACTTAGCTATCGAACTTAGCGATTTAGACGTCCAGCTATTACTTTGGGACCACAATAAGAAGAATCTCAGCGAAGTTGCAGACCGATTGTTTAATGGCTCATATGTAACTAAATATGGTCGCCAGGCAAAAATCGCTGGCCTCTGCTATCACTGGTATAACGGCACGTATCCAGACGAAATGTGGCAAGTCCGTCAAAAATATCCAGATATTATGATACTTAGCTCCGAAATGTGCTGCGGTTTTTCTGCGCCCTATGACGAGCGAGACTGGATTGGCGCTGCTCGACTGTATTACTACGAATTATTTTCAGACATAAATAATGGCGCTAGTGCATGGGTAGATTGGAATATGCTTCTGTCTTGGCAGGGTGGTCCAAGTTACTGCCGCAACTTCGTTAAAAGCCCCATTATATTAAACGAAGCAGAAGACGACTTAATTTTAACGCCAATTTATCAGGCATTAAAAAAGTTTGTGCAATTATTCCCAGCAGGTAGCGAAGTGCTACGTTGTGAGTATGATTCCAAAGATATTGTTGCAGTGGCCCGAAAAACAAAAACGGGCTGCAAAGTTGTACTTGCAAATTTAACCGACCAAGAACAGAAAGTAATTCTTGCAAACGAGAGTAAAACGACAAATGTATTACTCCATGCCGCAGAAATCTGTAGCATCTCACTTTAAAAAGCTAAAAAGCCATATCTACACTGAGTTATAATTATAATAATGACAAAGAAGCACTCGGCAGTTATTAAAATCGTCGGCTTTGTGGCGGCGGTGGCATTGGTTGCATTGCTCGTATTTGCTGGACTTAGGCTTTTTCGGTCGTCGTATTCGGAGACTCAGATTGGTTCAGCGGAGCTTCGCGAAACTATTGAGCCAGATAAAGATTATATAATCAGTATCGTTGGCGACATATCCCTAGCTGACAATTGGGAAGTGATACCAGCGTACGACGGTCGCGGCAAAGGTGTTAATGGCATTCTGTCGGACGAAGTTTTGAAGATTATGCGCGGAAGTGACTTTATGGTTGCTAACAGTGAATTTACCGTCAGCAATCGCGGAGCTAAAACCCCTGGTAAATATTATACTTTTCGTGCCAAGCCGGAACGACTATCAATCTATAACGATATGGGCGTCGACCTAGTAACACTCGCAAATAACCATGTTTATGATTTTGGTCCGCTTGCTTTTAATGATATGCTCGATAGTTTTGACGCCATCAAAATGCCCCATATTGGTGCGGGTAGGAATCTTGATGAAGCGAAAAAACCATACTACTTAACTCTACCTAACGGTAATCGTGTAGCGTTCGTAAATGCAACACGCGCCGAGAAGGGCGGCATCGACACTCCTGGCGCAACGGCAACTACGGGTGGCGTTTTGCTCTGTTATGATACCGCCGAGTTTATAAAGACTATCAAAGAAGCGAAAGCGAATAGCGATTATGTTATAGCTATCATACATTGGGGAACTGAATTATCACATCGACTAGAGCAAGTTCAGAAAACTACCGCCAAAGACTATCTCGACGCTGGCGCCGACATTATCGTTGGCGGTCATGCGCACACGCTGCAGGGAATTGATTATAACAATGGTAAACCAATCATATATAATCTTGGCGATTTCATCTTCAATAACGGTGTCGAAGATACTGGAATCTTACGCATCAAGTTTCTTCCGGAAGGTGGAGTAAAATTTTATTTCTTGCCCGGCTTACAGAGTAATGTTTATACGAGTTTACTGTCAGGCGCCGCACGTACTCAGAAAATAAACGAAATATTATCATGGGATGGTTCAAATGCAAAAATCCTCGACGACGGCGAAATCGTAGCGAAATGACCCCTCTAATTTGCCCCTAAAACGTCAGCGGGTTGAATTAAGATGAGTAGACCTTGAAGAATATGGCATTATATGATATAATTAAATCTGACACAATCCACAAACAGGGAACAGTACGCCCTTACGGCAAGCGACCACCCTGCAGTGGTGTTGCTCGTTTATTATTTTGAGAGGCAATGTTCCTGCAGATAAACGAAGGGAGGGTATCCGATGCTTTTTTTGCATTATTATCTCGATGTTATTAGTTATGTTGTCCGTCGTTCTTATACTCTTTGAGCGGAAAAAAGTAAAAAACAGTAAAGGTAGAGAATGGTGGTCGGACGGCTTTGGAATAACGCGATTAATAGCAGTATCAACCGCCGGCATTATGACGCTTTTGATAATCGCCTTTGCGGCTCCAGTCAGAGTTGGATATAATACATTTGAGCGAACATTCGAAATTCATCGCCAACAGTACGAAGCTATGGTTCAGTCGGGAAAAATCGACAAGAATGATGTAATGTATGTTATGGATGTTCGGAGATGGAACTATACACTTGCCGAATATCAAGCTGATTATCTTTATTGCGGTGATGTTATGTCGCTCGTTCCTCGACGCGTGATGGACATTGAGCCAATCGGATTGGAATAATCAATCAGCAATCTTGCTTCTCATTTTCTGTCGCGTGAGGCTATTGCGGCTTCATGCGACAGAGCTCTCCTGACCTCGGAATTGGTCGCCTATGGCTCGTTGGACGTCTAATTCTGCGGTCTACGGCGCACTTTCATTTTTATGATAATCTAATATAAAAGCATAAACAAAATGTTTTAAAAAAGAAGGATTTTTATGGGCGTAGTATTCTTCCTGTTCTTATGGCCAATACTCTTTGCGGCAGGAATTTTTGCATTCATCATACCGTATCTTCCGTATATTTTATTAATTCATAGTATCTTTTGGCTCATAATCGGTTTGTTGGCTAGGTATATTTTCAATAAGCATCAATTATTTAAGAAGGGTTTATCTCATAAAAAGACATGGATACGTGTTATGACCGATATTGCCCGTTGGGCTATTCGTCTAGATATTGTCATTAATGTAGTCCTGATTATTGGCGCTATCATTCTGGCTATTATATTTATCACAAAAGGAATTTCTCTAACATAATCTGGTCTTCCGCTTGGTATATAGTTCCAATTACTATTAAAGACGAGCTTTAACTTTTTAAAATCATCATCTGAAAAACGAAGAAGGTCGATAAATTTTATACTTTCCATATCAGCTGTCCTCCTTCGTCGATATAATAAACAAAATCTTCAAATTAATGTGATGGATCTTAGTTCGCAAAGTTAGAACCATAATTCAGGCCGATATTCTCAATAACTTGGGCTAACAGAGTATAATCAGATTACGATGGTGTATTTGGATTATGCGGCAACCAGCCCGCTTTTACCGGAGGCAATTGAAGCTATGCATGAAGCAGAGCAGAAGTATTTTGCGAACGCCTCGGCGCTCCATACTCCAGGCCACCTCTCGATGAACAAGATCGAAGAAGCGCGCGAACTTTTGGCGAAACTCATCAACGCTGATCCTAGCGAAATTATCTTTACATCTGGCGCTTCGGAATCGAACAACACTGTAATCCGCACTTTTGAAGGGCACAAAATCCTCACCTCGCCGCTCGAGCACCACTCAATTATCGAGGCTGCGCGCGTGCTTGGCGGCGACGAAAAACCCGCGCTCTACTCCTATATGCTGGCGAACAATGAAATCGGCGAGTTTTTGCCGATTGCCGATGTTGCCAAAAAGGCTCACAAAGAGGGCGGTTTCGTCCATTCTGACCTCACACAGGTGCTTGGCAAACTCCCAATCGACGTCAAAGCGCTCGACCTAGATTATGCCACCTTTAGCGCGCACAAGATTGGCGGCCCGATTGGTGTCGGCGCGCTCTACGTCAAGAATGGCGTTCCGTTCAAGCCTCTAATTCTTGGTGGCAATCAAGAGAAAAAACGCCGCGGCACGACCTACAATACGGTCGGCATCATCGGTTTTGGCGCTGCGCTCAAATATCTTCTCGACCACAAAACCTGGGAAATTTACGATACAAGAATCCGTGCCCTGCGCGATGAACTAGCTAAGCGTATTCTCAAGGAAATCCCGGGCAGCAGCCTCAATACCGACCTCAAAAATTCGCTTCCAAACATCCTAAACGCCTCTTTCGAGGCAGCCGAGGGCGAATCTATCCAGCTTTATCTCGACGCCGAGGGCATTGTCGTCTCGACTGGCTCCGCCTGCGCCTCTGGCGACATCAAGCCGAGCCACGTCCTCATGGCAAAAACCGGCGACGCCGAAGTGGCGCATTCGTCGATTCGTTTCTCCTTCGGTCTCGATAACACCAAAGAAGACATCGCCAAAGTCATGGCGGTTTTGCCAGGAACCATTGATCGCTTACAAAAAATCAGCACTATCGAAAGGAAGACGAAATGAACGAAGGGCAAGATTGGATTTACTCAGACACCGTAAAGGATCACTTCATGAACCCGCGCAACTTCTTGTTTGGCGACGAATCTCAATTCGATTTTGATGCAGTCGGTATCGTCGGTAATCCTATCTGTGGCGATCAGATGAAAATGTATATCAAGGTCAAAGACGACAAAATCGAGGACGTCCGCTGGAAAACCTACGGCTGCGCCTCGGCTATTGCCTCGACCTCTGCGCTTTCGGAACTTGCCAAGGGTAAAACGCTCGACAAAGCAACGCAAATCTCCGCCAAAGACATTGATGACTACCTCGGCAATCTCCCGAAGCATAAATTTCACTGTTCCGTCCTCGGCCACCAGGCTCTCGCCGACGCAGTCAAGAATTATCGCGCACAAAAATAGCCGAATCTTACCTCTGTTACTATTCTTCAGTGTTTTTGCTATTGACATCTTTGATAATCTGTGGTATAATACAACTATGTATCAGACGAGATACAGGAACATTAAATTGACTACGAAACAGAAATGTTCTTAGGTAGCGTCGAGTAAATCTATACGGTTTACTGGGCGCTACTTAAGAAAGGTGGCTCGACGTGGGGATAATCCCCTTAATTCATTCCGAACGTCGACTTTCCCTGCGGGGAGGAAAGGAGAAACCATGCTGTATACTAACACAACCCTTAAGGCCGTTTCGAAGGAGATGAAGTTCGGTACCGTGACCGGAGTCGCCATTGGCGAATGCGGACGCGGACGGCGGGAAGTCTTCCTTCCAACACCGAAGTCTATTCAGGCGGACGACGTTATCAAGGAGCTTCGCTCTGATCTGACGATCGGAACCAGCAAGTCTGGCAGACCGAGAATCGATGCGCGTAAGGATGACAATATCTACCTCATCCTCAGCTCCGAAAGGGGATACACACGTCGCGGATGTGGCCGCATCAGGGCTCCTAAGGGCCAGGAAGTCGAGCTGATTGCTCGGGGAAATGGCGCTGACGGAGAAGCCGGACGGATCGGGTCCTGGGACGCTATTATCGTCAAGGCAAAGGACGGAGACGTCTTCAGGCTGACGTGGGGTGGATCAGGATACGGCTACGACGCTACGTTCTACGTGGTGTCCGGTGGCAAGGTTTATTCTGCTAACCAGCCGGAGATCGAGGATCTCTATGAGAGTCTCGGGCTCGAGATTCCGTTCTCTCTGACCTACGATCAGGATGAGGGGTGTCTCGTGATTGACCGCGATGAGTGGCAGATGATCTAAGCATCTTCCCCTCCCGCCCTGTTTCATAGTCAAGCCATCACTTCCCCCGGTTCTTTGAACCGGGGGATTTCCTTTTTAAGGAAGACCACCGAGGTGGTCTTTTTTTAACCAAATCGTTTAGGGTATTAACGGGCAATTTTATAGAGGTAAAAGTGTACTTTCGGGCACATTTTTTACGAAAATTAGCGCAGAATTGCACTCTAGAATCTGCAAGATACTTAACGGAAAATTACTACTAAAAATCGGCCAAAAAGCCGACTCATATATAATCTGGTGGGGCGAATTGGGCAGACATTAACAGATTGTAAAAAGTGTGGTATGATACAACAGATGTGCTCACTACGATAGGAGGTGATGAATGTGAGTCGTATTTTTAATATTTCCGGCAATTTCATGCAGTTCGGAAAATGGTCAGAACCTGATCCATCATTTTCTGGTAAGATTGTTGTGAACGAAGAGGATGAATTCTATGGTTTTTGCGAGGAACTCTATAGTAGTAACATGTCGGATAAAAATCATATTCGGTATATTGCTGGGGCTTTTGCGAAAAACGGTCGTAATGGACGGCAAGGTATTGCATTCTATAAGATGTCAAACGATTCAAAGCAGGCCCCACTTATGTATGTTACACCAGATTTGACGGTTCCGGAGAGTGGCTCATGGGCTGCGCTATCTTTCTTTGGATATTTCCAGGAGCAAGGGAAGTCAAGGATTACTGTCGAAGAAGAAGCGTTTTCTGAAGATGTAGAAAATAGCATTAAGGCTGAATATAACACTCTCGATAAAGGCATCAATGGAAACGATGAGCTCCTTGAACAAATCCAATGTTGTAAAGATATCATCGTCAATGCAGTGTAAGACCAGGAAACCAGGCATTTTTGCCTGGTTTTTTAACAACTAGTGTTAAAATCTTGAACGCTTAGGGTATTACAGACATTTTAACAGGGTTAAAAAACTACATTTTTGGCAGTTTTTCGTCATAAAAATGGTTCAAAATTGCATACTATTGTTGCAGGGCACTTAACGGAAATTAACTACTAAAAAATCGGCCAAAATGCCGAGTTATATAATCTGGTGGTGTCGCTCGCGAAACGGCGGTCGCTCACTTTTTTGAATGCGAAGCATTCTGATCTGGTGGGGGCGAATTGTTCAGGCATTAACAATCTATAAGGAAGATAATTAGATAAGAGTTTCAACGCCTATCTTGCGATAAAATAGTGATATGAGAAAGCTTTTTACTATTGATTTAAAAGACTATAATCCGAACGGAAAAAAGTTTTATCGTTCATCGGTTCGTGGAATTATTTTTGATCATGATGGTAATATTGCAATGATTTATAGCCGGAAGTACCATTTTTATAAATTTCCTGGTGGTGGAATTGAGGGTGATGAAACGCATCTTGAAACATTAGCTCGTGAAATCAAAGAAGAAACTGGTATGACGCTTATTCCGGACTCGGTCAAAGAATTTGGGGAAGTCTTAAAGATTCAAAATGGCGACGAATCTGGTAAGGATACTATTCATATTCAACGGAATTTCTACTACACTTGCAAAGTGGAAGACGAGATAGGCGACCAAGAGCTAGATGATAGGGAAAAGGCGTTGGATTTTGTTCTAAGATTTGTACCGATCGAAGAAGCTATAACGGTAAACTCCGTTTTTAAAAGTGACGATGCGTTTAAAAAGCAGATGGCGGAGCGTGAAAAACGGGTCTTGGAGATTTTGAAAGGAATCGACTTATGAATTTACAAGATGACAAGCAGAATTCTATGGATGACTACCTCGAAGCGCTCGGCGTTAATCGAGAAATCGAGTTTATCTACAGCACTCCGGAGGAAGCCTTATCGTTGAAGTGTTTCGATGGCAAGAGTTTTTCCGGAATCGAGAGCGAAGCTACTCATAAGTATATCGTCTAGCAAAAAGCCGGCGCTGGACCGGCTTTTTGTTGTGACAATTTTGACAGATATCATCTGTTTGCATGATATAATCAAATTGCTACAACATTACAATCAAATAGAGTCTAACAATTACGTAGGCTCTCCGAATAAAAGACAGAAAGCGGCCCTGCCGCAGTCTAGGTTTTTCTTTTATTTGGAGAGACTCGGATTGTTAAAGTTGTAGCGACTCGACAGGGTCGCTTTTTGTTTTATGGTGAGGTAGTTTCTCCATATCTTTTGAACCGACCCGCGAGGTCGCTATGTCAAAGGATACGGAAAAACCATCTAAGAAAAAAGCACGAGTTCAATCTAAAACAAAATCTACCAAAACTCAGGGCATTAAATCCCGTGAGCGTGTGCGCAATGCTGGCGAAGTCTTTACGCGACCACGCGAAGTGAAAGCCATGTGCGACCTATGCGAGCCAACTATCTCGGAAATCGATAAGAAGGTTTTCGAGCCTGGCTGTGGTAATGGCAATTTTCTGGCGGAAATCTTAAATCGTAAGCTTAAAAAAGCTGGCAAGGATGAATATAAGGTCCTCATTTCGCTAAGCAATATTTATGGCGTGGATATTGCACGCGACAACCTTGAAGAAGCGCGCGATTGCATGAAAAACATTGTTAACGCACATTTCAAGGGCAAGAAAAACTCCGCCTCATTTCTAATGGCGATGGATGCCATTCTGAAAGCAAATATCTGCTACGGCAATTTATTAACCGGGCGCAAAAAGATCGATTTGATTAACTGGATTCCAGACGGTAATGGCGGTTTTGAACTCGAAAAATGGAACTTCGCTGACATCGAAAAACTACGCGAAGAAACCAAACGAACCGATATTGAAAACTTAGCTAAAACATCCGAAGAACTACTACATCTGCCCATTAAAATTCCCGACAAGCCCAAACCTAAACCGAAGCCGAAATCGGTAAAGCAGTCAACTTTATTTTAGGGAAGGGCAAAAATGAAATCAGTTCGAGAAAAAGTAATCTATATATACAAGCATATCAACTATCCAGCCCACGAAGGATGGCTGAAAGTTGGCGACGAAACGACATTTGAATCTGACCGTACGTCAAATCAAAACACGGCCGCCAATATTCCTTTTGAAGTTCTATACAAGCGTGCAGCGGTAGATATTTATGGCCAACCTTTTCGTGATTATGAAATACATAAAGCGCTCAAACATGCTGGCGTAAAATGCGAGAAAAAGAATACGGATTCTGGTCGCGATTCCGAGTGGTTTCAGTGTGACCAAGAGTTTATTGAAAAAATTATAGACAATCGCGTTAATTGTCGTGAAGAATTTCTAAACTATCGCAAAGAAGGTAGTGGAATTATCCCGCGCAAAGAGCAGGCAGATGCTATCGAGCAGACTTACAATTACTGGAGTAATCGCGCTACTTTTCCTGATAGGAAATTTCTTTGGAACGCCAAACCTCGTTTTGGTAAAACTCTGACCTCCTACCTATTCGCAGAACAAATAAATGCTCAAAGAATTTTGATAGTAACGAACCGCCCAGGGATTGCTGATTCCTGGGCGAATGATTTCTTCGACCACATTGAGCCGCGTAATCCTGGTAAATGGATTTTTGCTGCCTCGAAAGCACGAGATATTCGCGATGGTCAGGGGAATCTAATTCGCAAATTAATTACGCGCGAAGATTTGCTTAAATCTCCAGACGCACTACGAAAGCCATTGATATTCTTTATTTCGTTACAAGACATTAAGGGCAAAGACGGAGAAGTGAATGACTTCAAGGAAAAGAACCAATGGATCTTTGATGTTGGTCAAAAATGGGACTTATTGATAATCGACGAAAGCCATGAGGGCGTAAAAACAACTAAGACAAAGAATGTTCTCAAGAGCTTAAATGTAGACTTTACGCTACACTTATCCGGTACTCCGTTCCGCGCTATAGCCGATGGCGACTTTAATCAGAACCAGATATATAGCTGGTCATATTCTGATGAACAAAAAGCAAAAAAGGAATGGGACTACTCAAAGGGCGTGAATCCGTACGAGGCTCTTCCGCAGATGAACATTTTCGCATATCAGCTGAGCACCTTGATGCAAGATGTCGCAAAGGAAGAAGAAGCCTGTTTCGACTTATCAGAATTCTTTAAAACTACCGGGGATCATTTCTTGTATGAAGATTATGTCGTCAACTGGCTCGATATGATATCTGGCTACGACCGTGAACATAATCGTAGAATTGCGCGAGCCATAGAGTTGCCGTTTGACACTGAAGAGAAGCGCAATAATTTACGGCACACATTCTGGATTTTGCCAGGCGTCAAGGCGTGTAGACGATTAAAACAACTACTGAATGAACATCCCGTTTTCGGGCCTGACGGCGATAAGTATCAGGTTGTTTTAGCGGCGAGTGATGGCGATGATGAGTTCGGCGGCAAAGATGAACTTGATGACTTGCGCCGCGCAATGACAGACGAACCGTGGAATACGAAAACTATAACATTGTCGTGCGGAAAGCTAGCTACTGGAATTACGGTTAAGCCATGGACTGCAGTTTTGATGCTCTATGGTTCTGGCGGGGATGGCAGCATTGCCAGAACTAGCGCTACTAGGTACCTGCAAGCGGCTTTTCGCGCACAGAATGCTTGGGAATATGAAAGAAATGGCAGAAAGTACACGAAAGAAGATTGTTTCGTTTTTGACTTCATGCCGGATCGTATTTTAACTACGATTAGTCAATATGCTACGGAGCTATGTGCCACTTCTGTTGCTCGTACGGTAACTGGCAAAGCCGCAATCCGCGAATTACTCAATTTCTTGCCGGTAGTCTCCATGGATAACTATGGTAAGCTTCGCCAGCTCGACGCAAATGATGTCGTTGAACTCCCGCGCAAACTCATTGCAAAGGAGATCGTCGATGGCGGATTCGTTGCATCGAATAAGCTATTTAATGTCAGTAATATTTTTCATGCCTCACCTCAAGTTCGTAGTATTCTGGACAAATTGACAGCCGTAAAGAAACAAAAACTCGAAAAGACCCCATCCGAAGTCCCTGAAGCGCAGGTTGAAATAGACGAAGAAGGCGAGCCGGTCATTGATCCGGAGACAATTATTAACTCATCCCATAATGTCCTTGGTAAGAAGCTATATTCGGAAGCTCAATTTACCGAAGAGGAACAAGCAGCAATTATTGAGTCTGCTGTTAGTGAAACGGAAATCCCTGATTACATAACCATGGGAATGGAGCCGGAGAAAATTGATTTGGCTAAACTTGCAGCTAAAGAAGCTCGTGAAGATGCCAAGAAAACTAAAAAAGATGAGCGCAAAAAAGAAGAGGATGCTTATCGAGATAAACTACGCGGTTTTGCCCGTTGTATTCCAATGATCTTGCACGCATTCGGCTCATTAGATATGACCTTTGATGATCTTGAAAAGAAGATATCGGACGATGATTTCTTTGAATTGACAGATATTACCAAAGATGAATTTCGAATTTTGCGCCAAAACAACTTCTTTAATGAAGATAACTGTACTGTCGCAATTCGCGAATTTATGAATCGTGAGAAAGAACTATCGGACTACTTCGTCAACGATGAAGACGAAGACATTTTCAATTACATTCCTATGCAGCGGAATAACCAGGTATTCACTCCAAAATTCGTTGTTAACAAAATGCTCGATGCGCTCGAAGAGCAAAATCCGAACATCTTTAAGTCTGAAAAACGCAAGTTTCTTGATCCGTACTCCAAGAGTGGTCTTTATATGGCCGGTGTAGTGAAGCGATTATATAAGAATCTTCGTCCAAAATTCACATCCGACCATGACTGCGTAATGCATATTCTTACAAATCAAATCTACGCATGGTCGCCAAACCAGATATTGCGTAAGGCGTCGATTAATACTGTCATTGGATTTACGAGATTTAAACGGGAAGAATATGACCAAAAAGAGCGCCGTATTCTAGAAAATCATTTCTTAAATTTCAATCCACAATCGGAGAATAACGAGATAAATCTTGAAAAGGTAAATGAACATATCAGCAAATGCTGGGAGGAAAATATGAAGTTTGATGTAATTATTGGAAATCCGCCGTATCAGCAAGGTAGAAGGCAAATATATGCAGATTTCTATAAAATGGCAGTTGATTTGGCGCCGAATTATCTAGCATTCATATTTCCGATTGGTTGGCAAAAAGCAACTAATACTAATGGTCTCAGTCAGTTAAATAACGAAAAATATAAACGAGATAAATGCATCGTCAGAATTGATAATTATTATGAGGACGGAGACGATAGGCTATTTCCGGACGTTGGAACGGGCGGGGTAAATATCGTCTATCGCGACAGCCATTACGATAATGGGGGCGAAATTACCAAGTATGAATATGGGAAAGAAATTGGCAAGATGATATTACCAATTGAACGTTCCGAGATGGATAAGCCAGAGGAGCTGAAAGAGCTGCTTGATATTATAAATGTTTCTAAGAGCATGGAAGAATTTGGGTCGGCGCAAAAACCGTACGGTTTTCGCGCCGACCCACTCAAGAAGCCTGAGATTTATAATATCAGACTCCTTGACTCCAAAAGTAGCGAAAGCGACGTGAGACTTTTTGGGTTATTACCAGGAGAAAAGCGAGGATATAAATATATCACTAGAAGTAGTATTTTCTTAGACAAAACATCAACGAAGTATGCCGAATGTTTGAAGTTTATTGATAAATATAAGCTTTTCGTTCCGAAGGCGTGGGGTAATATGTCTAAGGTGGCTGGTCTTGGCGGCGCGTATTCGAATATATTGTTGGCAAAGCCGGGGGATATTTGTTCGGAAACATATATACAATTTGGTCCATTTAATACAGAGAGCGAAGCTAGGAAGATGTCTAAATATTTCATGACTAAGTTCTTTAGGGCGCTACTATTCTTAGGTAAAGACTCTCAAAATACGGCACGAGATAAATACCAATTCATTCCTCAGCCAGATTTATCTAAACCGTACTGGAGCCTTCCAGTAGATGCAATCGACGAGGCCTTGTTTAATCAATACGGAATTCCAGAGCAAAATAGAGACTTTATTCGCAAAAACATTCAACAGCGCGATGAAAGCAATGTTGAAATACTATAGGGTTTGAATAACGCGATTTACCTCTAGATTGCCCAACTTTAATCAAAACTTTTAGATTTTTGTGCAAAATAAAAAATCCACCCCTGTTACATTTTGACAAAATGCACAAATTATGGGTGGGTTAGAATAAGCTAACCGTGGTTGTGGGGGGCGGATTGGGCGGGTATTAACAATTTATAAAGAAGGTCGTAGAGCTAGATTACTCGAATACTGCAAAAAGAAGTTCCTGCGGTAGGAGCGTTACACTCCGTGCAAGAACTTCAATAATATGAGTTTAGAATTGTTTATCCTTGCCCCAATCCAATGCTTTAATTAGATTGTCTGGGACATCAATAAAGCTCCTAAGCATGTCGTTTGCTTTTTGGCGTTATCAAGTTCACTCTCTTCGCCGTTTGCAGCCTTCTCGATATTCAACAGAATGCCAACTTTAAGATCATTATCGCCTCTTGCATCTGGACTAGTTTGAGTACCTTCATAAAAGGAATATCTATACAACTCTACTAGTAATTGCTTCTTAAGATTGTCGGAGAGGTCCTTTTCCTTGATAGAGCTCAAGACTCTATCGTATAATTGCTTTCCGCTCATAAGATATTGACTTCTTTGGGTACACAAAAACAGTAGATAGTTCGTAGTGTCGTTCATTTTTTCTTTCTCCTTAATTAACTTTCTAGGTCGATGGTGGCTCCGCCCGCCGCGGAGTAGTGGTAGAAGGAGACACTTTTTGCGTTAGCAAAAAACGCAAGAAGAAATCTTGCGTATAATTATTGTAGCGTAAAACCACTAGCCTAGTCAGTGGTTTTACGCTACAAAAAGGCCCCGCAGCAATGCGGGGCTCTTCTTATATGGCTACATTGATTTCGTCAACGTAGACACTTCTGTCATAGAAAGGTCCAAGGTCGCGAAAATGGAGTAAAATTTTGTCGCCTTCTTTGACACAGCGACCGTATTCATCGTCGACGATAGTGAGTGTGTCCGGCAATTCAACGGAGTAATAAAAGTAATCTAATTCTTCTATCACCTGAATGCCGAGCTTTTTGTAGACTTCCAGCAGATACTCTTCTTTGTCGTATATCTTGCAATACTCGTTCGGCACCCTTCCGCTTAGATGAATCGGCAGAGACGTCTGGTTTTTTCTCATCGATCTCGACGCTTCACTGGCCTCGTCAATTGCTCTATTGCTGTCGCCTCCGCCCATAGCGATTCCGAGCGTAAGTATAGAAGCCAGGAGGTTACTCGATTCGCCCGGCGTCGGTATGTCTTTCTGCTTGCGTAGATAGGCTTTGTAATGGTCCTTGAACGCATACTCGTACTCAGAAGAGTCTTTGTCGTACTTCGAGCGGAAGAATGCGATTCTTTCTTCGTTGAGCGAGATGTCGCGAATCGTATCGCCAGAATAAAGAATGGCAGCCTGCCACATCTTAACCGTCTCACCCCTGAACACAACATCTCTCTCGAGTGTTTCTTCCGTGAAGCCCCTGATGGTTTGCGTGTCCGAAAGAAAGATTCCCATCAAGAAATCTTCGGTTAGCATCTCCGTCGGGACATCCGTCATAACCGGAGTATCATTGCATAAGCACAATGCGAGCCAGTACTCTGGTGTACGATGCTCTTCCGGAGTAATAGCTAGAAATTCGTTCTTGTCGCTATTTTTTGCTGCAAAGCATCTTGCGCCCAGGATATACATTTCGCGGGTTAAGATTTCCGGTTTTCTTCTATGGACAGTATAAAACCATCCTTCGCATTCATTGCGTCGTTCGCAATACCGCATATCGATTGCGGCAAACATCGCGCACATTGCCATCTCTTCGTCGAGATACTCGTCCGGCATAATATCAAAGATATTATGATCCTTAAAAAGGATATTGTAATAGTCAGCTGAAGTAGCATCTTTCCAGAACTGTCGATCAAACTGGTCGGGATGTTGCTCGATATAGTCGTAAACTGCTTTGTAGCACCCAGAGGCGCTATAGAGAAGGACCTCCCGCAATAAATTGCCAGGAACGTCCTCAACCCTCACGTTTCCGTGTTTGACTTTATCAATATAGTAACCAGCGGTTCCTACGGCAACACTCCTCGACTTCCACTGTTCAATTCCTTTCGTGTATCCCTTCTTCCTGAACTGTTTTACTAGCTCTTTATAAGCGGGGAGTTCCTTAATATTGCTCGTGTAGTTCGGCATAAAAACCACGTCCTTTCTATAATCAGAGTTTTAAGGTTCTAGCTAACAGGCTATATCTTATCATTATGTCATAAACACGCCAAAAAGTCAAATACATCGTTAGGGTCCAGGACCTTTGCAACATAAAAAGCTTGAAACAAAAAAGATAGATTTCTAAACTCTAAATAACGACAAATAAAGAAAGGAATCTATCTATACAAGATTATATCAAAATTAAAGAAAAAGAAGCCATAGCTCGCGGAAAGGCCGTAAAAGCTGTACTTTTTGGCGGTGAAAATATTTGCATCGTCTCTTCTCGCTACGGTTTGCGTCAAGGCTCCTAAAGACCAGGAAGCCGAGCTGATTGCTCGGGGAAATGGCGCTGATGGAGTGGCTGGACGAATCAGGCCCCGGGATGCTGTCATCGTTAAGGCTAAGAACGGAGACGTTTTTAGACTGACGTGGGGCGAATCAGGATGCGGCTATGATGCTACGTTCTATGTGGTGTCGAGAGGCAAGGTTTACTCTGCCGACCAGCATGAAATCGGGTATCTCTATGAGGGCCTTGGGCTCGAGATTCTGTACGATCGGGACGAGGGGCGCCTCGTGATTACCCTCGATGAGTGGAAGATGGCCTAAGCCTCTTTCCTCACCTTGTTTCGACCAAATCATCACTTCCCCTGATTCATTGAATCGGGGGATTCCTTTTTTGAGAAAACCGTCAAAACAATCTTTTTTAGACTAAATTGTTTAGGGTATTAACAGACATTTTAACAAGAGTAAAAACCGTATTTTTGGCAGTTTTTGTCGTAAAAATGACATAAAAATAGCCCTCTATTTTTATAAGGGATTTAACAGAATCGCAAAGAGTAGGAATAGATTGCGAATTATTTTATAAACCGTTTGGTGGACCTTAGTGCGCAAAGTTAGAACCATAATCCAGGCCGATATTCTTAATAGTGCAAAAATGAAATTAAAAATGTAAATAATACAACATTTTTATTATGAAATAATTCAAGAAAAATAATAGACCAAAAATAGCACTTTTCCACAGGTTTTCCACAGGTGTAGTGTTAATGCTTGACAGGGGTATGACACTTATGCTTGCAATCATTGGCATATACGGTATAACAGGGGTAATTTGGAAGCATAACCCCTATAAAGGGTGTTGCAGCTATATTGAAAACATGCTACGATTATAGTGTCCTTGAGAGACAGTGAGGTCTAGAGACGGAAGGTGGGCATGAATAGGTGTGGGCTTTTCGTTGAATAACTGTCCGGGGACAAGTTGACACCGATTATAACGGCGTCTACTTGAAGATAAGGAGTTAGAAAGCGAAGTCCATGTCTGCAAGTAGGCGCCTTTTCTTATAGGAAGTGTCGCCTAAAAAACTCACTACAAAAAAGCGTACTCGTTCACCGCTAAATGATCCGAATACGCTGAGAGCTATATCCTCGTTTTTGTTCGGATATGCACTAAATATTATATCAAAAGCAGAATCCGGGCAAACTCGAGCGGTATGGGAAACAAACTTAAGTGGACGAGGAGGTATATGTCCCATAATCGCCAGGAGGAGTCCTTCAAATACTCAAAATATACAAAAGGTGCGGAGCTCGTCGGTTCCGAAGGTTTTCCAAAACTTAGCCCCACTCAGGCTATCCCCAACAATGTCATTTCATTTAATGAATGGCGAGCAAAAGGATACCCGAAAGGGTATTGGGTAGATCATTTCGTTTATGACTACTTCTTTAATTGCGTCTATGCAAATTGCGATAAATATTTGGAACACTATCGTAACGCTGACGGCGTAATCGGAACAGATTATTCTGCTTACCGTGATATGCCGGCCTATCACAGAAAAGAAAGCGTAGGCAGGAACCGGGAAATTGATTACTATCTGCAAAGCAATGGCATAAATGTTATTCCGGTAGTCTCATACGCCTATCCGCGCGACTTCGAGTGGTGCCTAGATGGCCTACCACCAAATTCGTCCGTTGCGATATCAACGAATGGTTCTATGCAAAACTTCGTGAGCCACGAGATGCTCATTGATGGGGCGATTGAGCTACAAAAACGACTCAATCCATCACATCTCATCATTGCTGGTGGCCCCGTGTCAGAGCTGGATGCGCTTTTCGATAATATTGTTTATTATCCCAATTTTTCACAACGCTTATCAATAAGGAGGAAACAAAATGGGTAGCACAGGTGCATACCTTAAAACCGGGGGATTTA
The DNA here is from genome assembly GCA_946406315.1 of uncultured Candidatus Saccharibacteria bacterium. GTDB lineage: Bacteria > Patescibacteriota > Saccharimonadia > Saccharimonadales > Saccharimonadaceae > UBA2834. Next base: position 28,664 of record CAMJKD010000005.1, on the reverse strand, counting down.
AAGAATACGGCTGGGAAGAGGCTGGGAGTATGTATGGTGTTAAAGTCTTAAAGAAGAAGACTAAAGGAAAAGAGAAGCAATCGCTTCCTCCATTCTCTAATACGCCAGGAACGGCATATATTTTGCTTAATCCAGACGGCAGCTTTAAGCAGTTTTGCCAGTATGGGGAAGATCGTAGTCTAGAATTTGTGATTGATTATGGCCGCCATGGGGGAAAATATCCAAATCTCCATATTCATCGCTACAAAAATAGTCAACGTCAAGGAGAACCCGAGATAATCGCTTCAAAGGAAAAAGGCATCCTCAACCAGGCATTGTATAATATATATAAGAAGTTCCTAAAAGGAGTTGACTTATGAAAACGGAAGATTACAGCGATCTCATTGCTCAATATACCGAAGCTCTTGTTAATTATCATGAGATAGAGTTCAAATATAACGGACGCGAGTATGAAATGGAGCGAGAGCCAGATGGCCAGTATAGCATTTGGGAGTTTGAGCCAGATGTAACTTCTGGAACAAAAATAGCAACCGTAAAAACTCCTGAAGAAATTTTTACGATTAAGTGCTTTGGTGGAAAGACAATTTTGGAAATCGACGACGATGTTACTGATGCTATAGTGTTTTAGATAACGTTTCGAGAATACAAAAATAACCCTTGCGGGCAATCTTGACTTGGTGGGCCTTAATTAACCAGGTTTTACTCATATACAAAGAACATAGGGGGGAGACTACAACTTCTTGCGCGTAGGCTTTAATTAAATCGTTGGACATACCGTTCCTAATCTGATAAAAGAAAATGTAAAGTCCTTGCGCGGAGTAGTGTGCTTCTATTGCGAGAGCTTCCCGTTCATTTGTTATCTGGTAAAATGGAGGCATGGAAAAAATTATTGAGGTTGAAGGCCTGACAAAATTGTACGGTAAGTTTAAAGCCGTAGATGATTTGTCAATTTATGTGGAGAAAGGTCGAATCTTTGGTCTCTTAGGGCCGAACGGTAGTGGCAAGAGTACCACAATTAACTGTATTCTTTCTCTACTGAAATATCAGAAGGGCGAGATTAAGATCTTTGGCGAGACGATGTCGCCAGATAACTATGAACTTAAGCGCAAGATTGGCGTGGTATTCCAGGACGTAGCCGTGTTTAACGAGCTAAACGTCTATGACAACATCGATTATTTCTGTGGCTTGTATATTCGCGACAAAGAAACCCGCAAGAAATATGTAGAAGACGCGATTAAACTCACGGCGCTGCAGGACTTTAAGAAGTTCCGTCCAAAACAGCTTTCGGGTGGTTTGCTAAGGCGCCTTAACATTGCCTGCGGAATTGCGCACAAACCAAAACTGATCTTCCTCGATGAGCCAACGGTGGCAGTCGATCCACAGAGCCGCAATGCGATTCTGGAGGGCATTGTAAAATTAAATAAAGCCGGTGCAACCATTGTCTACACTTCCCACTACATGGAAGAGGTGGAGCAGATTTGCGACCGCATCGTAATTCTCGATAAGGGTAAAATCATCGCCAAGGGTACGAAGGAGTCTTTGAAAGAAATGACCACCATGGGCGAGCGCATCGTGATTGAGATGGCGAAGCCGGATAAGAAGATTATGGCCGAGTTTGAAAAGATGCCGAATTTGCTTGAAGCCAAGTATGACGACGGCAAATTGGCACTCACCTTCGCACGCGGCAAAGAAAAACTCCCGAGCGTAATTGAATTCTTGAAGAAGAACGAGCTCAGCTATGAGCGCATCTTCTCGGAACTTCCGAGCTTGAACGATGTGTTCCTCGAATTAACTGGTAAGGAGCTCCGTGACTAATGTTTTGGCACGTATTTAAAACTAAATTGAAGGTACTACTGTGGAACAAAAGCTGCCTGTTTTGGGTGCTGATTTTCCCGTTCATCATGGCGATTTTGTTCAATGCGGCGTTTAGTGGTCTCAATGCGATGAAAGAGTCCAAATCATCCAAGGTGGCAGTGGTCCAGGATGCGCTTTCTGAGAATAGTGAATGGCGCATGTTCTTTAAGGAGCTAGACAAACACAAGAGCTTCGAGATTTCGTTTACGAGCGCAGAAGACGCGAGGAAAAAGTTGGACGATGGCGAAGTGCAAAGTTATATCGACTTCAAGGATGATAAGGCGCATTTATTCATTAAGGAAAACAACATTGGGCAGACGTTGATTAAGAATGCACTCGACCAATACGCGGAGCTAAATACCACCGCGGCGGCAATTGCGCAGACTAGTCCGGAATACTTGATGCGCGAAGATGGCTTCAGTAAGATTATGACGGAAGATTTCGTAAAGGACGATAATACCGAGCACACAGACTTTACAGTGAATTATTTCTTTACATTGATGGCAATGGCGGCGCTATATGCATCGCTAATTGGCATTGAGCTAACGAAGAATAATGAAGCGAATCTTTCGACCAAGGGCGCACGCTTAAGTGTATCGCCAACGAACAAAACGATGGTGATGGTGGCAGATTTACTGGTAGGATTTGTGGTTTGCTCAATCCAACAATTGGTACTATATTTCTTTATCCGCTTTGTACTAGGCGTACAGATGGCGGCCGAGCCGGGCTGGACACTACTCATCAGTATGATGGGCGTGCTCGCGGGTCTCTCGCTCGGTATCTTTGTGGGCGCATCGAACAAAAAGTCCGAAGGCCTCAAGAATGGCTTACTAATTTCAGTAATTATGCTGTGCTGCTTCTTTGCTGGCATGATGGGCGATCCGATTCTGCGCGATAAGTTCGAGACGATGATGCCGTTATTTGCGAAAGTTAATCCGATTGCGGCGATTGCGGACGGTTACTATGCCCTGTTTGCCTACAACGGCGACATGGAATATTACTGGCAAGCGTTCGCGCGCATTGCGATATTTGCAGGTGTAATGTTGGTACTGTCGTTAGTACTCTCAAGGAGGAAACGTTATGACAGTATTTAAGGCATATCTAAAGATTATGCTCCGCAACATAGGGCTAATCGTGATGTATGTCGCGATTTCGGTACTAGTAGTGTATTTGAATACGATGAATGCGCCGGCGCCAAGTACCTATGAAGATATTACGGTAAATATGGCGTTTATTGATCGCGATAACACAGTGTTCTCGCACAAGTTCTGCGAATACGTGGGTTCGTATGCGGATGACGTGCTCGAAGTCGAGGATGAAGAACATGCGATTCAGGATTTCATCTATGATGATTACACGCGCGTGCTGATTATTATTCCTGCGGGATTCGAAGAGGCGGCTTTACGTGGTGAGGCGGAAGTATCGCAGAAGTGGTCCATGGAAGGCGTGAGTATGATTGCCGAGATGCATGAGACGAGATTCTTGACCAGCATGAATGCGCTGGCACGCAGTGGCATGTCGCGCGATGAGATCCTAAAGCAAATGGAAAAGACTTCCGAGACGGATGCCGAGATTAATATGATTGGCAACCTGGAAGAAAAGGATAATCGTGGCGGCACAATTTTTGCGGTGTTTTCAGCTTATCCAGTGATGGCGGAAACGATTTTGATTGTGGGCACGGTGGCCTGCGTGTTTAATGCGCAGACGGTGAAGCGTCGCAACGAAGTGTCGGCGATGCCGATGTGGAAACTAAATACACAGTTAATGATTGGTAACTTGCTATTCTGCGTGTTACTGGTGGCGATTTTGTGGGTAGCCTGCTGCTTCATTGCGCCAAATACGGCAATGTCAATGACGGGCGTGATGATGTTTGCATCAATGCTGGCACTCGCGATGACGTTTAGCGCAATGGCGTCCTTAATTACGTCATTTGTAAAGAAGCGCGAAGTGTTATCCGGCATGCAAACCGTGATTCCGTTAGGACTAAGCTTCATTTCCGGCATCTTTCTAGATTCATCGCTACTAACGGGTGGGATTTTGAATGTCGCGAAGTTCTTTCCGACTTATTACTACGCGCAAAGCACTGAAAAGATTGGCGCTTATACGGAATTTGGTGCGACGCAGTGGGGCGAAGTATTGAGCTCGATCGGGATCGTGTTAGCGTTTGGCGTGGGATATTATGTGCTGATGCTGATTATTACGAACGTGAAGCGAGTGAAGAATAAAAATAAATAAACCAGTGCCGATACTACTGTATTCAGATTAATGAAAGAATATAGTATTTCCGACTAGATTAAGTTGTCGAGGGCATAACAAGCATTTATAGATTGCGGAATAGATAAAAATTATTTTATAAACCTTCTGGTGGGCCTTACTGGGCTCGAACCAGTGACCTTACGAATGTGAATCGTACGCTCTAGCCAGCTGAGCTAAAGGCCCATGGCAAGATTATAGCATATCTGGCTCACCTCCTAAAAAGATGTTAAAATATTCTTATATGAGCCTCGAGATAGATTTTGATGCACTAAACCAAGAACATCAGGAATTAACAGATTTTCTCAGTCAGCCTAATGCCTATGCTGATCCGAATTTTGCCGCCAAAAATCGCCGTTTATCAGAGATAGATGAATTAATCTCCCTTGGCAAAAAACGCGAACAGCTCCAAAATGACCTCAAAGAGGCCGAAGGCGACCCGGAACTTGCTGAAATGAAGCCGGATCTCGAAAAAGAACTCCAAGAAACAGAGGCGAAACTTGCCGAAATGCTCATTCCGAAAGATCCTAATGACGACAAGCCTGCTATTATTGAAATTCGCGCCGGGGCAGGGGGCGACGAGGCTTCTCTCTTTGCGGGTGACCTCTATCGCATGTATCTCCGTTATGCTGAAACTCACGGCCTTAAAGTAGAGCTTCAATCCGAATCCGTAAATGATGCCGGCGGTTATAAAGAGGTAATTTTCCGCGTCACTGGTGATCAGCCTTATGGCAAGCTCAAGTTTGAAGGTGGCGTTCATCGCGTTCAGCGCGTACCCGTTACCGAATCTCAGGGTCGCATCCATACTAGCACCGCCACTGTGGCCGTTCTTCCAGAAGCGGAAGAGCAAGATTTAGAGATTAAGTCAGAAGACCTTCGCATCGATATTTATCGTGCTGGCGGCCATGGCGGGCAGGGCGTAAATACGACCGATTCCGCCGTTCGTATTACTCACCTCCCTACGGGAATTGTTGTAACTATGCAAGACGAGCGTTCTCAGCAGCAAAACCGCCTTCGTGCAATGACTATTCTTCGTTCTCGTCTCTTGGAGCAAAAAATCGCCGACGAGCGCGCTAAAGCATCTGACGCTCGCAAATCCCTAATTGGCACCGGCGACCGTTCAGAGAAGATTCGTACTTATAACTACCCTCAAGATCGCATTACCGACCATCGTATTCACTATAATCGCAGCAATATTACCGCAGCAATGAATGGTGATATTGAAGATATAATCGAGGCCCTGCAGACTCATGAACGCGAGCTTATGGATTGAGCTTGCGCCAATTGATCGCCTTGACGGTGAGCTGATTGTTGCTGAAGTTCTCGGTAAGGATCGGGCTTTTTTGCATGCTCATCCCGAATACAATATCAAGAAAAAAGAACTTGAAAAGATTCATGCCCTAGTTAATCGTCGTAAGCTTGGCGAGCCTCTCGCCTATATCTTGGGACACAAAGAATTCTACGACCGCGACTTTAAAGTTACCTCAAGCACTCTTATTCCGCGACCAGAGACCGAGGCTCTCATAACAGAGATAATCAATCTTCGCCCTCAGACCATTCTTGACGTCGGCACGGGTAGTGGCTGTATTGCCATAACGCTCGCAAAAGAGCTTCCGGAAGCAGAAATAACAGCGGTAGATATCTCCGAAGATGCTCTCAATGTAGCGCGAGAAAATGCAAAAACCTATCAGGCAGATATCGATTTTCGCCAATCTGACCTCTTAAAAAACCTTGCAAAAACTGAAAAATACGACCTTATCGTAGCTAATCTCCCCTATGTCGACGCAAACTGGGATTGGCTCGGCACGGAGATTAGTTTTGAACCCAAAAACGCACTCTATGCTAAAGATGGCGGCCTAGAATTTATCAAAAAACTCATCGATCAAGCTCCAGATCATCTTAATCCTGACGCTTGCCTAGTATTAGAGGCGGATATTACCCAACACCAAGAGATTATTAAATACGCCCAACGTACTGGTAGTTTTAGCTGCGCTAAGAAGGGCGACGAAAATTCGGCTTTGGCACTGGTCTTGCAGTTGCGTTAGCGGCACCACTCATACGTGGTGGCGGAGTGCTACCAAATCTGCTTGCAGCGCCGCCATTACCGCCAGCACCGCCAAATCTTCCACCAGATATTCTTGATGCCTCAAAACGACTACTTGGCCCTGCCATTCTATTGCTTAATCCGCCCTGTTTCGCATGCGCATTTGCTCTCTGCCGGCTCTCTGTTAGCGCTTCGCCCGTGCGACCGTAACCAGTTGATTCCATATGCTGGTGCTCAGTCATCGATTGTGACGACTGTTCTTCAAATACCGTTCGCACATAGCCAGCTTCATCTCCAGAATGCGCATTTGCCTCTTGCCTATTGGCCATATCTACGTCCGACGAACGTCCATAGCCTACATGATAATCGTCATTTCGCAGCTGCCGTACTCTCTCGTAATCTCGCTGCGTTACGTCATTTTTGTATTTATTCCGCTTCTGTCCAATATGGGAGTATCCATAACCTCTTGCCGGCGAATTTGTCCCAGTAAGGGGACGTGAATTTACGCTTGTGCCGCGGTTGCTGAAACCGCCATTATTATGCGCACGAATCGCATTTGCTGTATGTGTACTGCTTGCCGTTGTTTTAGTAATCCGGCTGATCATTTTACTACTAAAAGCCATCTTGCTTATATTTTATCATACGGCCAAAAATGCTTACGTATAACATATTTTGCGCTAACGGTAAATTATTATATAAAACTATTGACAAAATGCAAAATCTTTGATATAATAATTCCAGCTAATTGCAAGGACTGCGAAAGGCTTGGCAAGAGGTGCAGAGTTAACAAATCAGATCATTACTGTGTAAAACCGCAACATTACACAGTAGGATGGTTTTGAAGCTTTCCGTCCGTCTGAAAAACATTTATCACCTCCACAGGGGGTGTGAAGGTAGCTTAGCTACCGTGCAGGCCGTTCATAGCGGCCTGCATATAAAGAACTCGCACGCAAGTGCATCGTCTACATCCCTTGTCGTGGCAGCGGGGGATTTTTGTCACCGTGACCGCACAGAGCGGCACGAGATTTTGATTAGGAGAGTGATATTATGACAAACTTTGAAAAGGTCTTCAGCGCGGTTGCTGCGCAGCAGACCATCGAGATCAGCGGCAAGATCAATAATTCCGCTGAAACCATCAACGCCAACACTGCCGGAGTAGTAGCTGGAGCTACGACTGAAATTGGTGGCCGCATCGACAACGCCGCTAACCAAATCAAAGCTCACACTGCTGGCACGGTCGCGCAGGGAACGGCAGAAACCGTAGCTCAGATCCGCAGAACTGAAGGCAACATCATCGCTCGACTGACCGGCGAAAAAGAATGGTGGTTTATCATTCTGGCTGGTATCATCGCGGCGGCTTGCTTTATCGGTCTCTGGATCATGCTCGGCCATGAGCCCTTCCTGGTAGATTCCAGGGATGCGGCGACCAATCTGCTTCTCGACCGCGTAAGGAACCCGTATTCCATTTTCTTCGCTCTGTTCCCGAGCCTGGCTCTCTTTGTATACCTGGTATACGTGACCAACCTCGGCGCGAAGAAAGATCACTGATAGTGTGTCAGATAGAAAGAAGGTGAAAACATGACAAACAGAAAAAAGGCAGGCGCCTTTGTTGTCATCATGCTGCTCTTCTGCACACTTCTGTGCGGATTCACGAGTGGCATCATCCAGCAGGGCGTTGGCGCAGTTGCCGACGTGGTAAGCAGCTGGACCTATTATAACGACAGGGCCAATGACAACGACGTAACTTCGGACGACTTCAACAACGACCGTCATAAAGGCGACGACAACACCTATCATGATGGTGCTCAGGCTGTGAACGACGGCAAGGCTGGATCCGTTCTGGAGTATAACTACGTCAACAACGATGGAAAGCTTAGCGGCGAGTACATCACGCGCATTAACCCGATGACCGACGAGGGAGCCAATAACCTGGCTGACCCGGCACTGCTTGCACAGCACTGTGTGCACGTGGAAGAGCTTACTGGCAAGCCGATCCTGCTCGATGAGCAGAACGAGCCGGTTGGCTCTCGTGCCGACAAGGCACACCTCCACTTCCTGGAGGACCGCAACTACGCAGTAGCTTGCTATGAGCGTCTCATTGACGTCTACAAGCATGCAAAAGTCTACATCGTAGAAGTCAACGACTACACCAGCGCAATGTATATGTGGCACAATGGCCTTGAGGGCAACAAGCCCGCGGTCATCGTGAAGAACACACAGAACGCTGGTGGTCATCTGTTGGTATTTGACCTGGGCGATAAGGGCATCAAGATCCGTTACAGGATTGAGTGTGGCTATCAGCCGGTCGACATTTCTTATGTCCCGATTCCTGATACGCCGCCGATTCCTGATAATCCGGAACCGACTCCTCCGAGCCCGACACCGGATCCTCCGAGAGGCAGCGACCCTGAACCGACCCCGACCCCGACGCTGAAGCCGAAGGATCCCAATGCCGGACCTCAGGGTCGGCACCCGGACAATCCGGATTATGGCGGGGGCTCGAATACCAACAACGACGAGACTGTGACGGATGATCCTCATCCTGAACAGAACTCGCCCGATGTGTATGTCGCGCCTGATCCGCCAAAACCGGAAACTCCGAGCGGCGGCGGTGACTCACCGACCGAAAAGCCTGACGCTTCGAGCGGCACTCGGTCTGGTAGTCAGACCGTCGACCATGACAATGGTCGTCAGGAAACCTACACGGATCCTGGCACCGGTGCTCAAGACACTGGTACGGTTCAGGCCGGCGACGGTCGCGATCATGGAGACTTCGCACAGCAAGTCGATGACCACCCTGCCACGGTGGAACATGGTGCAGATCCTGCGCCTACCACGGACGAACCGAGTCCGGGTAACGACGAGTGCGAAGCTCCGGAGTAAAAATAAGCTTCAACCATCCCAGATAGTGGCACGCGCCAGTTGCGGGCGCACATGATGTCACGCCTTGGGGGGAAGGCGAACATAGTTCCTTAATAGGCGGAGAGCCTCAAAACTCTCCGCCTTAACTTCCATGTTTTACTCAGTAATGATCTGATTTGAAGACGATTAACAATGCGGCTAAAACATCTTTCAAAGAAAAACTTTTCCCAATCTGGATACATAATTCAAGAAAGGAATATATTTTTATGAAGAAAATCACTAAAGCTGGTCTTGGCTTTGCAGCTGTTGCTGCTGTAGCCACTACTGGCGCACTTGTGGCTTTCGCTTGGGGTCCTTCTCGTACTACTTTTACGCTCGAGAAGCCAGCGAGCTATGTCACATTTAACTCGATTACTAACAATAATAAAGAAGTCGGTGACGAGCGCTATTTCGTAAGCGCCTCTCCATACACTGGCGACGCCTCCAAGAACTATTGGAGCGATTCTACTGAAGTAGAAAATGGTAAAGAGTACGTTGTGCGTATGTATGTACACAATAACGCTGCTTCTAACCTTAATCTTACCGCAAAAGACGTAAAAGCTTATGTCGTTTTGCCAACCACTACTGGTACTGATATTACCGTTAGTGGTAAAATTACCTCTTCAAACGCGAATCCAACTTCCGTTTGGGATGAAACTCATTTTAAATCTAAGAATGGCGAAAAGTTCAATCTCGCTTATGTAGATGGTACTGCTAAGTACTACAATAATGCCGGTACTTTCAACCTTACTACTAGCGTATTTACTAATAATGGTACTCTTCTTGGTTACGACAAGATGGATGGTAACATTCCTGGTTGTAATGAATATTCTGGTTACCTTACCTTCCATGTCAAAGCTCAATTTGCTAGCAAACCTGATCTCAGTATCCAAAAGGAAGTAAAACTCCTTGGTACTGATACTTGGAGCGAACAAATCAAAGCTAAGAGTGGTGACACTGTTCGTTATCGTATCCACATTAAGAATACTGGTAACGTCCAATTAAAGAACGTTAGCGTTCGCGATATCCTTCCTACTGGTCTTACCTATGTGAAGGGTTCTACTACTCTCGCTAACTCTACCAATCCTAAAGGTATTCCTGTCAGTGATAATATTCTCAATGACAATGGTCTTAATGTTGGTACCTACAATGCTAATGGTGACGCTTGGATTTACTTCAACGCTACTGTTGACAAATCTGTAAGTGAAAAGTGTGGCAACACTATCCTTCGCAACGTTGCTCAAACTTCTGCCGGTTCCAGCACTGGTACCAAAGAAGATACTGCCGACGTTATCGTTGATGGCAAAGCCTGTAAAGACGGTTTTACTATCGATAAGAAGGTTAAGAATGCTGCCGGTGAGTATGTCGAAAATGCTAACCTTAAGGCTGGCGAAAATGCTCACTACCGTATCGCTTTCAAGAATACTGGCGATACTACTTTGAAAGACGTCATCATCAAAGATACTCTTCCTGCTAACATGACTTATGTCAAAGGTAGCACGAAGATCGACAGCAAAGCTGCTGCTGATGGCATCGTCTCTGACGCTGGCCTCAACATCGGTAACGTAGCTGCCGGCAAGACTGTATACGTCTACTTTGATGCTCTTGTTGCTAAGACTCTTGGTGACAAGTGTGAGACTACTACCCTTACTAACACCGTTAAGGGTACCTACAACAAAGATGACAAGACTGCTAAGACCGATACTGCTGTAGTAAAGATTGAAGGCAAGACTTGTAAAGATGGTTTCACTATCGATAAGAAAGTTAAGGATGCAAAAGGTAATTATGTAGAAAACACTACCCTCAAGGCTGGTGACACTGCTCATTACCGCATCGAATTTAAGAACGTTGGCGACAACGATCTTAAGAATGTTGTTATTAAAGACACTCTTCCTTCCAAGATGACCTATGTTAAGGGTAGTACTAAGATTGGCGACAAAGCTGTTGCTGATGGTATTGTTTCCTCGACTGGTATCAATATTGGTACTGTCGCTGCCAGCAAGACCGTCTATATCTACTTCGATGCTAAGGTCAACGCTGGTGTTGGCGAAGATTGTAAAGATGCTACCCTCACTAATATTGCTGAAGGTAAGTATAATAACGACGACAAGACTTCTAAGACTGATACCGCAATCGTTAAGGTTGATGGTAAAGAATGTAAAGACGGCTTCACTATCAATAAGATGGTTCAGGTCAATGGTGGTAAAGAATGGAGTGAAAACGTCATTGTTAAAGCCGGCGACAAAGTTCGCTATCGCATCCAATTCAAGAATATTGGCGAAACTACTCTTAAGAATGTAGTTATCCGCGATATTCTTCCAAGCAACATGACTTACGTAAGAGGCAGTTCTATTCTCTATAACTCTGAATATACTGACGGTAAAGTTCTTAGTGACGGCATCATAAGCGATCAAGGCGTCAATATTGGCGACTACGCTAAGGGTACCGAAGCTACTGTATACTTCTATGCAACCGTTAATGATTCTTTGAAAGATAATTGTAACGATTCAGTTCTTACCAACACCGTTAAAGGTAAGTACAACAACGACAGCAAGACTGAAAAGTCTGACACTGCTAACGTAACTGTACCAGGTAAGACCTGTAAGCCTGAAGAGCCGACCACTCCAGAGTTACCAAACACTGGTGCTGGCGAAATCATCAGCGGTATTGTTGGCCTCGCTGCCATAACTACTGCTGCTGGCTATTATGTTATTAGCCGCAAACAATAAAGTTGACCGCCTAGTATAGAGCTTTCCCAGAAGCTTTTTAGATGGACGGGAAACTAAAAGAAAAATACTCCTCGAGCAATCGGGGAGTATTTTTGTGTCGCTTCGCATTCTAGCCAAAGCAAATGACGATAATATAATCGTCGTTCAGTCACATTATTTTTGCGTCGCCTGTAAAACGCGTTCGAATAACATTGCAACCGTTAGCGGACCTACGCCACCAAGCTTTGGCGTAATCATCAGATCGTTGCGTTCGCGCACAGCATCGTCGACATCACCCTTAAGTATGCCACCTTCGGAAGCTGTGCCGGCGTCAATAACTATGGCGCCATATTTCAGCATCTCAGACTTAATCAATCCCGGTACACCAGTTGCCGTTACGACTACGTCGCACTCTGGTAGGGTTGAAGTGTCGTCGCCTTTGTCATAAACCGTTACGTCATAGCCGCTTTCGTGCCACATTTTTTCAAGCGGTGCACCCACAAGCTTGCCGTGGCCGACAATTGCTATTTTCTTTCCCCGCAAGTCTACGCCATAACCAGTGAGCAACCAATGAATTGCCATTGCGGTTGCCGTATCGGACTCACCGCGCAAACCATCTACATCTTTTTTGAGTGGGATTAAATCTAGAATTGACATATTGCATTCTGTCAATGGCAATTGTACGATAATCCCTGTCACTTTTTCATCTTCTGCAGCGGCGCGTATTTTCTCCTCCGCATCGATCGTAGATATTTTTGTAATCTCAACCTCAATTCCGACATCATTACCATAGTTCTGTTTTAGTGACATGTATTTTGCAATTGCTGGGGAGTCATTATCGTAAAAAATTGCTAATTTTGGAAAAATTTTTTTGCTCCTTAGCGCTTTTACGGTATGTGCATGGCGTTCTTTAATGTAATCTGCCAACTCTCGACCATTTAGTTCTTTCATTTATCTCCTAATTCCATTGGCTCTTGTTCTAATGTGAAGCCGTATTTTTCTTTCACGGCATCAATTACAGCTTGGCGCGCTTTAGCTAAATCGGCATAACTTTTGGCTTTTTCATTAATCAATACCAGTGCGGCCTTATCAGAAACGCGCATACCGAAGAACTCCTTGCCTTTTAAGCCAGCGTGCTCAATTAGCCAACCGCTGGGAATCTTGCCACCATCCCAAACTGGGATTCCCCACGCCTCAGCATCGGCAATTTCGTTTTCTTTTATGTACACGTTCTTGAAAAATGAGCCGGCCGATGCAAACTCGGCTGGATCTGGCAATTTACTTGCGCGAATTTCTGCCACTGCATCGCGTACGGCTTGCGGCGTAAACTCTTTCGTGCCATGTTCGTCAAAATATGCCTGCAGGGAATTGTAGAACGGAGGTTTCAGCCAATTCTTATGTAGTTCCACCGTTACACTTGTAATAAAATAGCGCCCAACGCCATCGCCTGTATTGAAAATGCTATGACGATAACCTAAATCTAATTCGTCAGCCATCATATGTTTAAAGAGATTATCACGACAATCATAAACGCATACTGAATGTAAAGTTTGTTTTATTTCTTGCCCGTAGGCTCCTACGTTTTGCACTGGTGCTGCGCCGACCGTACCGGGAATCTTAGATAACGCTTCTATACCTGAATAACCAAAACTTTCGCCATTCCAAAGCTTAACACTATACTCTACTAAATCGTCCAATAAATCTCCACTTTTAGCACAAAGCCGAATTTTCTCTGCATCGCTATCAATCACATAAATGCCATGTAGTTTATTTACAAAAATAACACCATTAAAGCCACTGTCGCGCCCAATGACATTACTGCCGCCGCCTAAGATATAAGTCGGGAGATTCTTTTCTTTTGCGAAATGATAAGCTTCCGCAAGATCTTTATCCTCCTCGATATCAATTACGTAGCGAGCAGCGCCACCTAAGCGCATAGTTGTTAATTCTGCTATTGGTACATTTTCACGTATCTTCATATATTAATTATACTGCCAGATGCATAAAAACTACCAATAATCTAAAACGGAGCATTTTTTTGTATATTATTAAAACGTGTCGCTCGATTCTAGCCTATACAAAACCATAATCCTCTCTTGAGCCCTCCCTATAGCCTGGGCGCGTGCTAAAATAAATATACACGCACCCGTAGCTCAGCGGAAGAGCACTGGTTTCCGGTACCAGGTGTCGCAGGTTCAAATCCTGTCGGGTGTACCACGGAAAGAGCAGGCTGGAAAGCCTGCTTTTTCCGCATGGAAAACTACTGCGCTAGTCCAGCTTCGATTTTGCTTTCAATTTCTTTCAAAATATCGCTATATGTAATATCTTCGCGCGATAAATCAATCAGTTCGCCATTTACGAATATGGACGGCGTCGCTGAGACGTTTGATTTAGTATTTCCAAGTTTATAATCAAAATTGACTTTCTTAGTTATATCTTTATCGGCTAAATCGGATCGGAACTTTTCTTCGTCGCCATTTGGTGCAACTCTCTTGAAAATCTTCACGTACGCATTGGTGCGGTCTGCGTAACTCGCGCCAATCCAATCTGCACGATTCTCGTATAGCGCGTCAATCATCTCCCAATATTTTCCTTGGCGCCCTGCGCTCTCAACCGCTTCCGCTGCCGATTGTGAATTTTGATGACTACTAATTGGGTAATGACGGAAGACGAAAGCCACCTTACTGCCGTATTTTTGATAAACTTCATTCAGCATCGGCGTCATAATAGCGCAACCAGGGCAAGACATATCAGCATACTCTACTACAAGCACTTTCGAATCGGCTTTTCCACGTATATGGTCGCCAATGTTACCGTTCTCGCTTGCTGCATCAATTATTTTATTTGGATTGCTAATATTAATTTCTTCGTCAGTCTTAAGATTTTGATTACATTTAGGAGTATTATTCTTCAGCTCCTCAATCTCCAAATCGCGTGCATTTAAAGTTTTATTTAGTTCAGAATTATGACTAACTACGATAACCAACAGAATAAAGCAGACCACTAAGCCAAGCGATAGACAAACAATCGGCGTTACGGTACCGACGGTCTTTTTAGCAGGCTTAACCTCAACCTTCTTTTCGGCGTCCATCTTTATATAATACTACTTCGTAGTCTTGGCGGAGCGATTCTTAAAGGCGACGGCAATGATAAGTATGGAACACGCCGCAAACATTGCAACGTAATGCAGTACATTATCGAGTGTATTTACTTGGCTGACCACCTCGCTTACGGGCTTGGCGACTGTTTTTGAGCCAATTGCATAGTCAGAGAAACTCGAGGTTTTAAATGTGATCGTATGCGTAGCGGCATCGTACGTTGTTGGAATTAATTCATAACTGCCATCGTGCTTCTTGTGCACAATAATTACTTCGTTACCATCTACGCCTTCTTCTAACACAAGACTAATCTCGGCCTCCTGCTCGAGCTCCTTCATTTCGGCGCCCTTCCAGTAACCGCCGTGACCATTGTAGAAAATCTGGTCAAGATCAATATCGAGATAAGTAGAAATATTGTAGTTTCCAGCCTCATTTTGGAACTGTGCTTTTTCTTCGTCGGTCAAATCTGCATCACCAACGGTTAACATAGCAGTTCCTTCATCAATTTCCTCACCGCCCAACTTAATGGAGCCAGACCTAATCTTTGAGGAGGATGCATTAACCTCATCGCTTGTCTTTTCGACTACGGCGCCAAGGTGGAAGTTGCCACGAAAAATACCAAAGGTGTATTCTGCAACTTTTCCTTCGTCGACGGCAATCTCATTATCATTAATACCAAACGAAGTTACTTGATAACCATACTCGGTTTTTAGTCGAACAGTCACTTCGCTACCCTCTGGAACTACTAACGAGCCATAGTTATGATCCTCATCGTCTGGTTCATATTCGAAGACGCAACCTTCTGGTTCAGGCTCTCCCGCTTCAACATTGAAGAAAACGTCATCCGCATCATTCTCTGTAATATGACAACGCACACCTACTACCTCAAGATGTGAATGACCGATATAAGCATCATTTTTGCGTCCTTCTGGGTCGGTTTTCTCGTTTTCGTCATTCGTCCAAAGGAAGTTGCCAATCACTTGTTCGTCACCAGGAGTATCGGCGGTATCAATTGTGATATCGTAGCTTTCAGCATAAGGAACTTCTAGTTCAAAGCCAACCGCTTGATGATCATAATGAGCCAACCAATCAGCGCGGTTTGAATAATCAATCGGCACATTGTATTCTACGTTATTAACAACGACTTTATTTACGACCTTATAGATGAATAGGGTTGAAATTTGTAGTTCTACAGTATTAGCGTTCTCCTCTTTGTTGTAGCGGACATCGTCTCTTTGATAAGTAGCGGCACAATTCGTATCATTCCACATACAATCTTGTTCATCAAACACTTCACCGTCATTAATGATAATCCAGCTATGATAGAAAGATTTTGGATTATCGTAACCTTCGCTACTATGTACGGTTACGCTACTATGCGTTTCGACGCCAGCGTGCGGCTGTGGCTCATCTGGATCATGTGGCTGAATCTCATGTTTGTCCTGTATTGCCAAGTATACGGTATTGCCAGGGAAATGGATGCCGTTCATTGAGAAGACGTATGCGTTACCTACGCGTGTCATTTCTGGAGCATATTCGTAGCCTTCTATACCAATGAGAGTAACCTGGGCAGTTTCTGGATCAAAATCGCCACTTACGGCATAACTTGATGCGAAGAATGCGTCGTGTTCTAAATCGACGGAATAATGCACACTCTGATCTTCGTTATGTGCGGTTATTTGGGCGTCTTGCGAATCAATTCGGAAACTTTTGCCCGCCAAACTTTGATCGGTAGAATGAACGATGACGTATTTGCCCTCAGTCTCGTCATATTCATCGACATTTTCGAAAACCAAACCAAGCATATTGCCCTGATCGTCTCCAGGCCGTGGATTACTTTGGCTTCTATCTTTAACTTCAAGAGTAAAATATTCTACCTGGGCAGGGAGTATTAAGTGCTGTGCTAAAGAAACATCGGAGTAATTGCTAGACTCATCATAGTCGCAACTTAGTACTGCGCCGTAACCGTCTGAAGCGGTTAGTTCGGCGATATATGAACTACAAAAATCGCCTTGAGCCTGTGCGCCAAGTCCATTTAATATATCGCTACTATTAGCAAACGGAATAGCCTTCCCGCTCGCAATATCTTCCACAGCTAAGCCGCTATGAAACCCTAGCGTTACGTCGTTGTTGTTGATATGCCAAGTTGCATTATATGCGGTAGCTCCACCGGCTTCTATCGTGGAAATAGTTGCATTTAATAATCTCACGTATACTGACTCATTATTATCCGCAAAGGCAATCATTTGCCAACACGGCGCCGCTAAACTAACGACCAATGCGCAAAACAAAAGTCCTAGACCTTTAGTATTGAATCTCACTCTTCTAAGCATACATACTCCTTATCTATGCATCATTATATAACGCTTATGTTAAAAATCCTAGACTTGACTATTTATTCGCACCTATCTCAGTCTGATGGTATAATATCACTATCGCACCCGTAGCTCAGTGGATTAGAGCATCTGTCTTCGGAACAGGGGGTCGTGGGTTCGAATCCCTCCGGGTGTACCACGAAAAAGGCAGGCTTATGGCCTGCTTTTTTCGTGTTTTTTTCCGCGCAGAGCTATGCTTCCTGCGCTTTTTCATCTTGCATAAAAAAGCCCCGCCGAAGCGAGGCGAGGGGGGCTAGAGCCCCGAGAGATGTGTGCCATTAAAGCTTAGGTGTCAGCTAGCTTGACTCTTCTTCGGTGTCGTCCGTGTTGGCAGACTCGTCTTCCGTCGGTGCAACGTGAAGCACAGCTCTTTCTGTCTGCACGCCGGTCCTTTCTGCCGCTTTGGCCCACGAGACGTCCTCACGTCTGTAATTATCAAGGCGTTCCATTTCAACCTCCTTTAAAATAGCAACGATTACATCAGTAATCGTACGGCTTGTGCATGTATGGGCGAAACCTAACATTGTCGCATCTGTTTGTTGTGATACGCCGCGTAGATAACGCCTAAGCACTGACCTCAAGCAACTATACGATTTTAGCACACAATACCCCGAATTGTCAAGCCTAATTTTGCCAAAAACTAGCCATGCAGGTTGCCGTAGGCGCCATTAAAAATTTGCGCATACGCCCTCTGCAGAAGCGGGTGCCCACTCTTAGTCATTCCAGGCATATGCAGGAGTGCGATAGGCTCCAGTATGGGTGGATCTCCGACGAGGCTTTCGCTCTAGTGCACTCGTACTTCAGCAGAAACAAAGAAGTTAAATAGTCCAGTTTTTCGTCTGATATAATAGACCTATGTCTCAGCCTAAAACTCAGCGGAGATTACTAATCCTTCCTACAATTGTCCTGATTATTTTGGCCACATTCTTCATCGTGTTATATCAAGCCGTCAAAAACCGTTTTATTAGCATTAATGAGATATCGCTCGGCGCTAATGATGTGCGCGGAGCAGATATTTCATCCTATCAAGTTAATGTAGATATGGCAAAGCTGAAGGAGCAGGGGATTCAGTTCATTTATATTAAAGCTACCGAGGGTAGTTCGCATCAAGACGAATTCTTTAAGCAAAATTGGCAAAACGCTAAAAATGCGGGACTGCTATCGGGTGCTTATCATTTTTTCTCTTTTGAAAGCGCCGGCATTACGCAAGCTCAAAACTTTATTGATGCAATCGGTGATAGTCTTGAAGGACGCCTACTGCCTGCCGTTGACGTTGAACTATATGGTAGCCATACTGATAATCTTCCCAATCAAGAAAATGTCGCTCGTGAACTTAAATCATTCCTTGACACCTTAGAGTCTCAATATAATGTCAAGCCAGTTTTATATGCGCAAAAAGATTTTTATGATAAATATCTTGCTACAGACTTCTCTAGCTATCCACGTTGGATTCGCGACGTATACGTACCAGCTAATTGGCGTAACGGTAAAGATTGGCTAATCTGGCAATATAATGATCGCGGTCGTCTTGACGGCTATTCGGGCGGCGAAAAATATATCGATCTTGATGTCCTAAATCCAAACAAGACCCTCGACGATTTACGCGTTAAATAACTACTTGTTCTCTAATTGGCTTTCAACCATTTCTGCATCGATATCAATTGTGGCACCGTTACCAGCTATGCCGGCCAAGACCATCTTTGCCACTAAGTTCTCGACTGTATTCTGTATAATTCGGCGCATCGGGCGAGCACCAAGTTTCGGATCATAGCCGTGCTCTACGAGAATATCTTTCGCTCCGTCACTCAGCTGAACGTTAATCTTTTGTGGTTCCAGAGTCTTGTTTACGCTTTGGATAATCAAATCAACAATCTTTCGCAAATCTTGTTTTGAAAGTGGTTTAAAGATACAGATCTCATCAAAACGGTTCAGAAACTCTGGCTTAAATTCGCCACTATGAATTAAACTATTTGTCAATTCTTCTTTTACATCGCTTAAATCCATACCATTATCGATGAATTGGCGAATTTGCTCGGCGCCTGCGTTACTAGTTGCAATCACGATTGCATCACGGAAGCTCACCTCGCGGTTTTTAACATCGCGCAAAATGCCCTCATCTAGTAGCTGAAGCAGAGTAGTTAGCACTTGTGGGTGCGCCTTCTCAATTTCATCCAATAATACGACGGAGAATGGATGCTTCATGACCTGCGACGTAAGGCTTAATTCATCTTCTGAGCCGTCAGCAATCAAACGCGCTACGTCCGTTGAGTCAACAAATTCGTTCAAGTCAAGACGAATAATCTCGCCTTCGCCATGGAAATACACTTCACTCAAAGCTTTCGCTAGCTCGGTTTTGCCAACACCAGTTGGACCCAAGAATAGAAAAGTGCCAATTGGGCGATTCTGATTGCGGACGCCGGCAGCCGAACGGCGTAATGCGTTGCTTACGGCCTGAACGGCGCCAACCTGATCCACCATGCGTTCATGAATTAATTCTTCGAGATTGAGCAGTTTTGTTTTTTCGCCTTCGTCTTGTGTAGCTTGCATCTTGATGCCGTAAACTTTTTCAACCGCCGTCTGGACTGACTCATCGGTTATATAACCATTTTGAACTGGATAATTCGCTGCCGACTCTAACAAATTAATTGCGCGCCCCGGCATTACGAGATCATGTACGTAGCGCTCACTCAAGCGATAAGCCTCAACTAACGCCCAATGCGTATAAATAACATTATATTTATATTCAAGGCGCGGTACGTGATCTTCCATAACTTTCATTGTTTCTTCTTCGCTTGACTGTTCGACCATAATTTTATTCAGAGCATTTGCCAGTTGTGGGTTCTTGGCGGAGATTTCAAGGTAACGCTGCTGCTCCATGGTTAGAATCATCCTTAAGTTACCGGCCTCGATGATTGGTAAAAGAACGTTGCTGATATCGACTGCGCCAGTTGCTTCCTCGAAGAACAGATGCGCATTGTCTAGCCAAATAATAATATTCTTTGCGGCATAGGCTTCCCCTAAAATCGTTGGTACTAACTGCTCTATCTTTCCACGTTCGCCGCCAGCGCCAATCATTGAAGCCGCGTCTAACTTGAAGATTTGGCGAAACTGTAATTGCGAAGATAACTTTGCATCTGCGTCTAACAATTTGTCGCAGAAAGCTGTAATTATTGATGATTTACCGCAGCCAGAAGGACCAATTAGTGCCACATTCTGGCGACCTCCTTTTGAGAATGTTTCAATCATACGCGTTACGATTTCTGAATGCTGCGCCAGTTGAACCTGGCCATTAGCTACACCTTCGCGACTTCGCGAAATATTCTGACCAAAACGTTGCAAGTATGGCGTATAGCCGAAGGCTAAGTCGCGTGCGATACCGCCAGTATGTTTTGGCTTGCTGCGGTTTTTTACTAAACCGTGTAAGTAGTTGTACCAGATAATACCGTTATATAAATCTTGGACTTCCAATTTCATAGTACGAAGCATCTGCTCGTGGTTGGGATTCAACTCAATTAGCGCTACTGCTAACACGCCACCAGAAACACTTTCATAATTGGTCACTCTTTGTACCTCGCGTGCTTTTGCGAATAACGGTACGATATCTTCCAGTACGCCTTCGGCGACTATTTCTAAGAAACGCGGCGTAATCGCATAACGCACCGCCAGGAAATTACCGCTATTAGTTTTATGTGCAATCTTTGCAATTTCTTTTGGTGTCGGATTGCGGCTAAGCAAAGTTAAAACATTACGCGACAATTTATCGTCCAGGCTATCAGATGGACCAAGCGGTGGGTCGAGCAATTCTCTAGTAATATAAATATCCATTACTAGCATAGCAATGGCGATACCCCACAATAGCCATGCCGAGGAACTGTGCATAATGAACATCAAGCAGCCACCTAAAACGACGAGAGCGACAATTGCGACCTTTAGTAGTACTCGTATAAACCATGAATCAAAAACCTTACCAGCTCTGGATTCGCGCGCACGCATACTGTCGTAGTGGAATTGATGCATTAGAACGATACTCCTATAATTGCCATGACCACGCATATTAGCGGCATTATTGGTAAGAGTGGCCATAATAAGATGGCAATTCCACTAATTAGTATGTCTAGCAATATCACAACGATGCCAACGACAATTATTATGATACGTAGAGTCATACCGATCATACGCGAGAGTAACTTATCGAAGAAGTCGCTAATTCGAGCCTGAAACGACTCGCTTCCGCTACCATAGGCGGAAATTTGTTTATATGGTGCTACTAAGGTTTTGAGCAATAGAGTAATTGAAAAATTATCGGCTATGCTATGTAGTCCAGATAGCATCTTGTGGATAAAATCCGTCCAACCGCGCAGATACCACCATTGCAAAAAACCTACTATTAACATAGTTGTTATTATAGCAATTATTGATAAAATATTACACTTATGTTAATCTCAAATTAGATTTAAGAAGGGATTAGAAATGCAGAAGCAGAAGAATATTCAACTTATCGTAATTGGCATCCTAGCCTTTGCTGTACTCTTCATGTCAATCGGTTTTGCCGCTTACTCGCAAGTACTTAATATTAACGGTATGGCCACTGTTGGTAGTGGAAATAAATGGAGTGTTCATTTTAATCCAGACACCTATCAGCTCGGTGAGGGTAGTGTAGAGGAGAACTCTAAAACTATCACTGATGACTCCATTTCCTATAATGTTACGCTTAGTAATCCCGGCGACTTCTATCTATTTCAAATCGATGTAGTAAATGACGGTCAGATTAATGCTGTTCTTGATAGCATTAACATGAGTAATCTCAGTGCAGAAGAGTCTATGTACGTTAGTTACGAGGTAGATTATGACGATCTCGAATTATACGCTAGCGAAGACAATATTAACGCCGCCTTACCTTTCGCGACCGGCGTCAATCGTAAGGTTGTAAAAGTTCGCGTCAGCTATAATGAACTTGATGACGGTAAACTGCCTCCAGCTGAGCCAATTCAACTTAATCTCTCCGCTTCTCTCAACTTTAGCCAATCTCAATAATGCGTCATGCGCATTAAACGAAACGAAAAACAAGTATATATTTTAGAAGCCGTTTTCGCGGTAGCCGTAATTGTTTTAGTGTTATTTTTATTTCCATTAGCACAAAGCATCAAATCTTATTATCTAGTATTTGTTCTTGGCACAATTTTGACGGTATCGATTTGTATGTTCGGATATCATCGCGACAAACATTATCTAAAATCATATGTGTCGCGTATCGTTATTTCCTGTATCATGATGGCCGCCATTGTTTGTTTTGCGCTTGGGCTTATCGTTAATTATACATATAGTTCGTTTTCGCTAAGGATTTCTAGTATTTTTAGTAATTTCATACCGCTTCTTCTCGTCTCTGTTATTACCGAGGTCTTACGTTACGTAATTTTTCATACCTATTATCGCAAGCGTACGCCTGTTGTAATATTTACAACGATTGTAATAATTATGAATATTGTTTTAGTCACGAGTGCAAGCTCATTTGGCGGTTACAAGGCAATATTTGTAACAATCTGTACGACCATTATGCCAATTATTGCAACAGAACTGCTTTGTAGCTATTTATGTTACGAAGTCGGTCTCAGACCTGCCTTAATATATAAACTCTGCGTCCGACTTTATCCTTTCGTGCTGCCGATATTACCAAATCTTGGCAATTTCATTTTTGCAGTTGTTGCTATCGTCTTGCCAACTACGATTTTTCTTTTGACATATAATCTTCATCCTACCAATCGTAAAGACCAACACCGTATCCCCAAAAAACGCAACCAACTAATAATTACTACTCCCATCATTGTCGTGCTCTTAATAGTGGTCGCACTGGTAGCTGGCATTTTTAAGCATCAAATAATCGCCATCGCCTCCGATTCAATGCAACCGACATTTGCACGCGGCGACGCGGTGTTTATTGAAAAAACTAGTCCAGATAAGATCAAGGAAGGTGATATACTGGTATTTAAGCATGAGGGTATTATTATTACTCATCGTGTTAGGCAAATCATCATTGAGAATGATAGTTTTATTTTCGTTACGCAGGGCGATAATCAGGAAGAGATCGACGGATTTACGACTGCAGGATCGCAAGTTATCGGCCGTGTAGTGGGAATAAATAAATATATTGGTTACCCAACCGTTTGGTTGCAGGATTTATTTAAAACGGAGTAGAGCATGACTACACAAATTCGCTACGACTATAGCAAGCGCATCCTAATGATGATTCTTATTTTCACTTGTGCTGTTTTTGGCGTGTTTTTATGCGTGCTCGGTTTTAGTCCAGCTAGCGGTTCCGATTTAACGCAAAAGACGAATAATTCCGTAGATTATTCCGTGAAGTTAAAAAAGAACGACTATTTCGAAAAAGATATCCTTCCGGCTGGTGTGAAATATATTTCAAACCTCATTGATTACTTCGATATTAACTATAAATTTGATACGAAATTCTCGCAGCCAGTATCTGGCGTTTATAGTTATAAAATTGTCGCTACTATTAGCGCCGACGAAAATAAAAATAAAAGTAGTTCCAGTTACTGGTCGCGCGATTATGAGCTATACGAGTCTGACGCGCGCGAAATTGAAGCAGTCGATCGTATCAGTTTTTCACATGATATGCAAATTGGTTATGACAAATACAACATTATTTTACGCGGTTTCAAGGAACAATATGCACTTTCTGCAGTTGGCAAAATGAAAATATCGCTAGTTGTTACTGGTAATGTTAATTCTAAAATCATCAAGAGTAAGGTGCCAATTCGATCCGAAATGAGCCTTTCGGTACCATTAACGCAGCAGGCTCTAGAGGTATCGGTCGATACGGACGCGAAAAACAACGAAAAGATATTGGCTAGTACACCGAAAATTGACGAAACGGTTTTATTAGCTTGCCGTATTATTGGACTAGCTTTAATAGCGGCAGCAATTTTATCTGGCATTGCATCGCACTATGTTGGGCGCATTAAAGAGGCTAGTACGGAGTACGAGATTAATGTTGGCAAGCTGCTTTCATCTTACGACAGTATTATTGTTAACCTTAAGTCTGCCCCGAACATATCTGGTCTAAAAGTTTCAGAAGTTGACGATTTTGATGAGCTTCTCGATGTCTATAATTCCGTTCATATGCCAATCAATTATTATTCCTACAAAAACTCCAGCACCTTCATCATTATCGATGATGGCATGGCTTGGAAATTCGTTGTTCGACTTTCCGACTACAAATAATTAACGTTTAAAATTCATTACGACAACTTCTGGTAGTTCTTCACTCAGCTCTATTGTGTCGTCAGTTTCGCGTACATCGGCGAAATGACGTGTAAATAAATCTACTGTAGCCAATACGTCGTAGCCAAAATCGCTACCGCGGTAGTGCATCGGGATTACGCACTTTGGCGACAGCTCCTTTATAATTTCTGCGGCTTGATTGGCGTCAATCGTAAAGTATCCGCCAACTGGAATCATAATTACATCTAGGTCTTTTAGGAGCTGCTTTTCTCCGTCGCTTAAACTACAACCTAAATCACCGAAGTGCGCAATGCGATAGCCCTCACACTCAACAATATGAATTGTATTAGAACCACGTAGCGCACCTTGTTGATCGTCGTGCCAAGTTGAAATTGGGCTAATTTTAAATATATCTGGATTTCCTCTGACAATTTTTATACATTCAATACCGTAATGATCGGCATGCTGATGGGACGTAATAACTCTCGTTGCTTCCTCGCGCAATGGTTTTAAACCTGGAACACTTCCGTCCTGATACGGGTCAATAATCAAACTATTATCACCTGAACTTAATTTAAAGCATGCATGACCTAGATATTGAATCTTCATTATTCGTCGCTCCTTTTTCTTATTTTAACAAAAACTCAAGGATTAATTTTATATAGCATATAAGCGCGACATCTCTTTTGAATTTTGTGACCCGGAATTTCAAAAGCGTGCGAGATTAAATAAACTGGGTGTTTCATCTTTTGCGCCTGTTCTTCGACCTTTTTCGCGATGCGTTTCATGTCGCGCCCATCGCCAAACACGTATACGACGGTTGTATCGAGCGGCAAGTCGCCATGAAAGAAATCACTCATTTTAGTACTTACGCGCGGATTACTGATAAAACGAATCTTTGAAAAAATCGCCAAGAACGGATTTAACTCTATGCCCAGCGCACGAGCACCAAAATCGCTCGCCGCCTTCAAAACTTTGCCATCACCCGAACCTAAATCTACCAATAAATCTTTTTTACTAAGTTTGTATAATTTCTTGAAAATAATATCGAGTTCTTTGCGTCGGGATGGCACAAATGGCGCTCCGGTCAGGGCAGTGCCAGCAAAAACAATTACTATAACTAAGCCGACCCACTTTAAGATTTCCCATGGCATATTAAAATTATAACGCAAATAAAAAAGGAGACCCGAAGGCCTCCCTAGGAGGAGTTGCAACCACCCCCCTTCCGGTTGCTTTAATTTTTAGTTCTTCTTAATGTCTGTTACGACTCTCAGTGCACCATCTTCGTAGAAGGTAACTGTCAGTTCGTCGCCGACTTTCCATGTTACCTGCAGCTCGTTCAGCTTGATGGAAGAGCGATATAGCTCATTGCCAATCACGTAGTAGAACTGCGTTGTGCCATTAACTTCGGCGGTATAGATCTCAACGACTTTGCCGGTAATTTCCAGAACTTCTGCTTCCGGATTCTGACCATCGTCGTCTGCGTCTTCAGTGACATCAGTGTCATATACGGCGTCTTTGCCGAGTTTATCCAAATAAAGGTTCAGCGCTTTATCTAGCGTTTCTGCCTGCACCGCAATCGAGAAGTTATTGATATTACAGATGGCGTAGGCCTGGATTAAGCCAGCCTTACCTTTCAAGCACATAATATAACTTGGCTCTCCAGCAATGTTAACTGGTAACGGAAAGGTTGCTTCATAGCCCATGGCCTGAACCAGCTGTTCGACGGCGGCCTGCGCGGAGCTTTCCTCTGCGCCAGAAGCATTTCGACCATTCTCGTCCTTGAACTGATACTCGGTTATCTTTCCCGAACTGGTATCGATAATCAGCCAACCCAGGTTGGAATCAGCCTTATTCGCGGCTGTCAGTCCTGTATAGAGCATGACTTGATCGTTCTGGATGATTGAGCTGTAGCCAAAGAAGTTTGCAAACTTACCGGCCGCGCTGTCGGAATCATTCTTGTGTTTGTCACGGAAATAGTAT
The DNA here is from genome assembly GCA_946406315.1 of uncultured Candidatus Saccharibacteria bacterium. Lineage (GTDB taxonomy): Bacteria > Patescibacteriota > Saccharimonadia > Saccharimonadales > Saccharimonadaceae > UBA2834. Next base: position 2,206 of record CAMJKD010000005.1, on the reverse strand, counting down.
GACGTACGCCAAACATTGGTTTTGCTGAAAACGTTGTTCCAGTAGCCTTCGATATAAGCGTAGTGCCATTCCGTAATTTCCATCAGATATTTCAGCGAGAAGATATGATCTATCCACTCGGGGGCGTCATCGATGGAATACTCCTGCGACTCGCCCGTCTGGGCATTTGTCACGATGAATGACGTCACTGTCTTGACGCCGAAAACTCCGGCCGTCGGACGCAGTACGCCCGTAATCCAGTATGGCGTTGCTGATTCGTCAATCTCAAGATAACTTTCGTCGAAAATGTAGCTCGGGTACTGACTCCGCAGATGTCTCCGTAGATCGAAAGACCAGAACGCGCCTGGTGAGTAGCGAATCGCTTCGTCTAACTGTATTACGGTCGCCTCCTGCGTCACTACGCCGTTTTTCGATGTTGCAGATACTAGCACATATCCAGGCAGTCCATCGTGCTTAGCCTTACGATATTTCCAATAGCCACCGTAATCGATGACGGATAGGCGATAATACTTGCCCTGATATTGAATCAGGTTATATTCATCGTCCACGTCATACCAGGATGCATGCTTCAACTGTGCAACCTTTTTGTCACCCAGCATTTGTGCTGTATCCAGGTCTACCAAGGGTAGATTATTGAAACTTTCTTCGGCGGTAATGTCAGTGAAAACATCCACGATTTTATTTTCGCTGACCGTAACATCCGCCACTTGCTGAGCTTTTCCCGAATGAAATATCATGCCCGAAATCAAGCCACAGACGCAAAATATCACCAGAACGGCAACCATAATAGTGCTACCGACCTCCTCGATCACTCTTTCGTGATCCTGATCGCAAAAACAGGTTATTGAGACGGTGACGCAGAACAGGCAGAGCAGAGCAAACCACCATAAGCCAGCCGAACGAATTGTTAACGCCGGCAGTGCGAGATAGTATACCGCTACGCAGAGACAAGCCAGCAGAATTGTAATTACACTACTTGACACTTTTTTTGACATAATTTTAAACCTCCTACGAGTACTTGGTTAGTGTGCCGCAATAGCGCACTTTTGCCACGTCCTATATTATGTCATACTCTATACAAAAAGTCAATGCATAGCTTCTGTTAGGCAGGGCGATGGAGCCCCTGGTTTACTTAACTAATTTGGAACAAGCCCTAAATTTTAAGTAGTTATCTACAGTATAAAATATTTCAGGATTATTGTACCTATTCTCCCATTCTCGAAGAATTAAATTTAAATCACTCAACTTAAATGTTAAATCTCTATAGATATGCCTAAGAGCTCGTTTAATGACGCTCCAAAGATTCTCAATGTGATTGGTTGGTCCAAAGATATATCTATCATGATCGCATCTCTCGTGGTCATAACCGTAAAGCGAGACTGTATTATATGAAGCTAAGCCGTCAGTTCTAATTAGGCTACCTCGCTTTATGTAGGTGTTTACGAAATCTTCTACAGCTTCAGAATCTCTAGCACCAACCATTTCTAGTACAATTTGTTTTGAGCCTGGATTAATAGCGCCTGCTACTAATTTTTGGCTACCATATTTAAGTCTCCCAAAGAAGCTACCGTCTATCTCTACAATATCTTCTAGAACCGTTTTAGAACGTTCCAGTGACGCCCTAAAACGCCTGAACCATCTTTCTATTGTTGGATAGGATAATTCGATCATCTTCGAGATTTCGCCTATGCCGAATTTATTCTGCCAAGCCCAAATGAGCATATATATCTTACGATACGAAAGATTGCTACCCTTAAATATAGTCTCGCTTTTAACAGACATTTTCTTCTTGCAGTGTGGACAATATTCGTAATTCTTTCTGAATTTAATATCTTTAAAGCCACAACGATAGCAGCTAATCTCGCCCCAAATACTACGATAAAAATTACGATGACAATGGTACTCGTTTGGTAAATCTGCTAAACTCTTCATTAGGAACATTCCTTTCTATTAGTTGTTATTGCTAACTACTATTTTACGGGAATGTTCCTTTTTTGCTTCTGGCTCTTTCTAGATTCGTTAACTAAGCCGGAGCCCCTTGCCAAATTGGGAAATCTTTGGTATAATTCGTAAATGGTGAGGGCCGGTAGCTCAGCTGGTTAGAGCACGAGCCTCTTAAGCTTGGTGTCGTGGGTTCGAGTCCCACCCGGCTCACCAAATGAAATTTGGCCATAATTTGGCCCTGAAATCAGAGTTTGAAACGGTT